>DASTLN010000001.1:0-6749 GCA_035714925.1 Dehalococcoidia bacterium
CCGATCCCCAACGCCATCGTCTACCTCTGGTCCTCGGATGCGGCGGGCAATTACGACATGGTCGGCTACAAGTACCACGGCTACCAGGTGACCGACGCCGAAGGGCGCTACGAGTTCACCACGATCATCCCCGGTTGCTACGAGCCGCGCGACGCCAAGCACCTGCACGTCAAGGTCCAGGGCGACTCCAGCCCGGTGACGACGCAGCTCTACATCGAGGGTGAGCCCGGCAACGAGGAGGACGACTACTACTCGTCCGACCTCGTGGTGAAGTGCACGACGGGCGCCAACGGCACGAAGCGCGGCTCATACGACTTCGTGGTCAAGCAGGTCACCGAGCGCGAAAACGTCACTCCGGAGAGCCTGGCCGCCCGGGTCTGATCGCCGCAAGCGCCTCCCGCGTATAGAAGGAGCTTCATCGTGCCCTACGATCTGCTGATTAAGGGCGGCCATGTGCTGGACCCCGGCGAGGGCCTCGACAGCAAGCTGGACATAGCCGTTACTGACGGGCGCATCGCGGCAATCGAGCCGAACATCGACGCGGCGGAGGCGAAGCGGGTCGTCGAGGTCAAGGGCGACAATCGTTATGTCACGCCAGGACTGATCGACATCCACACGCACGTGGCCTACGGCGCCACCACGCCCGGCGTCGGCATGGGCTGTTGCGACCCCGACCAGGTCGGCGTGCGCGCCGGGACGACGACGGTGCTCGACTGCGGCTCGGTCGGCGTGGCGAACATCGGCGTGCTGCAGGCGCATGTCATTCCGAACGCGAAGACGCGGATCATCCCTTTCGTCAACGTCGGCAGCTACGCCCACACGATGCCGGGCTTCGCCGACGTCAACAGCCTCGAAGACGTCAACGCGAAGGCGATCGCGGGCGCGATCGAAGCCAGCCCGGGCTTCATCAAGGGACTCAAGCTGCGCATGGTGGGCGACGTGGCGCGCCATCAGTACGAGGAGCTGGTCACGCTGTGCAAGCAGATCTCGCGCGAGCACCACATCCCGTTGATGGTGCACATCGGCGACATGCGCGCCGAGGACTACGAGAAGGCTTCGAAGGCCACAGGATTCCTGCTCGACAACTTTGACGAGGGAGACATCCTGACCCACCTCGCGACGCCGAACCCCGGAGGCGTCATGGCAGACGAAGCGAGGACGAAGGTCATCCCTCAGCTTCAGGAGGCCCGCAACCGCGGCGTCGTGCTCGACCCGGCGCTCGGCGCGGGCAACTTTGGCATCGACGTGGCGCGCATGCAGGCGGACCTCGGGCTGATCCCCGACACGATCAGCAGCGACCTGACAGCGGGTGGCCGTGGCCGCGTCGTCTACAGCCTGATGGAGTGCATGGGGCGCTTCATGGCCGCGGGTTATACGGTGGCAGACATGGTGCGCATGTCGACCGTCAACGCCGCGAAGGCGCTGGGGCTGCAGGACGAGATCGGCGCGCTGAAGGTCGGGCGCGAGGCCGACATTACCGTGTTCGAGGTCGTGAACGGCAGGTGGAAGTTCATCGACACGACTCAGAAGGACTTCACTGGCGAGAAGGCGATGCAGCCCATCGTGACCGTCCGCGCCGGTGAGGTCATCACGCCGGAATGGGGCCCGCACCCCTGGGGCTGGCTGCCGCCGGAGGCCTAGCCCCTCCCCATGTCCACCCCACCGGGAACAAGGAACCAGGAACAGGGAGCAAGCGGGGCAATGCCGGGGGCGCTGGACGGCATTCGCGTAGTCGACTTCGGTCAGTACATCGCGGGGCCGTTGGCGGCCGTTATGCTGGCCGACCAGGGCGCGGACGTGCTGCACGTCGACCCGCCGGGCGGGCCACGCTGGAAGCACCCTTCTGACGCCTTCTTCAACCGCGGCAAGCGCCGCATCACGCTCGACCTCAAGACGCAAAACGGCGTCGAGACGGCGCGACGGCTGATCGACGGCGCCGATGTGGTTATCGAGAACTTTCGTCCCGGCCTGATGCAGCGCCTAGGGCTGGGCGGGGAAGCGATGACGCAGAGCAACCCCAGCCTGATCTACTGCTCGATTCCAGGCTTCGCGGCGGACGACCCGCGCGCCGGCATGCAGGCGTGGGAGGGCATCCTCGACGCGGCGACGCACAACTGCACGCCGCGTCCCGGCGAGGAGCCGCCGGAATGGGACTGGACGCGGCCGTTCTACTCCGCCGTGCCGCTGGCATCGAACTTCGGCGCATTTCTGGGCGCGACGGGGATCGTCATGGCACTCATCGCGCGACACCGCACCGGGCTCGGCCAGACGGTGGAGGTGCCGCTGTTCGACGCGATGTTCACGCTGATCGGTCACTCCGGCGCTTACGTCGACGCGAAGAGGCTGCATCCACCGCGCCCGATCCACGGACGAGGTGCGGGCTCGTTCCGCTGCAAGGACGGCAAATCGGTGCAGTTCGACACATCCAGCGCGCGACACCTGACGTGGTTTGCGCGAGAGGCGGGGCTGGTGGAGTCTTGGGAGCCGGAGCTGCTCGACATCGTCAAGCTGCGCGACGATGGGCTTAACCAGCGCCTGCACGCCAGGCTTCGCGAGTTGTTTTTGACCAGGACGGCGGCTGAGTGGGAAGCAATCGGCAACAGGGCCGGCGCCGCTATCGGCTGGTGCCGCACGGTCGACGAGTGGATCGATACGCCGCACGCACGAGATATCGGCGCCGTTACGGAACTAGACGACCCCGAGTTCGGGCCGACGTGGATGGCGGGCGTGCCGGTGCAGCTGAGCGCGACACCGGCCGCGCCGCAGGGACCACGCCGCGTGCCGGACGCCGACCACGACGCGATCGTTGCGGAGTTAGACGGCGCTGGGACGAAGCCGGCCTCAACCGGCGCCGAGCCAGACCTCAAGCACCCACTGCAGGGCATGAAGGTCATCGACGTCTGCGTAGCGCTGGCTGGGCCGACCTGCGGACGGCTCCTGCTGGAGTTCGGCGCCGAGGTGGTCAAGATCAACGCACCGAAGGCAGGCGTCGGGGGTTATCTCAACCGTGGTAAGGACTCGCTGCTGCTCGACCTCGAGTCGTTCGAGGCGCAGCAGGTGTACTGGAAGCTGGTCGAGGAGGCCGACGTTATCGTCGAGAACTTCTCGCCGGGCACCGCGGAGCGCCTCGGTATTGGCTACGAAGAGGTCAGGGCGCGTAACCCGGAGATCGTCTATACATCGGGCACCTGCTACGGCGACGGCGGTCCCTGGCAGGGACGGGGTTGGGAGCGCCAGGGGCAGGCCGTGAGCGGCATCATGGAGCGCGCCAGCGACCCGCCGTCGGTGCTCGGCCCCTACAACCTGGTCGACATCGGCACCGGCACGTTGGCGGCCTTCGGGACCGGGCTGGCGATCTTCCACAGGCTGCGCACAGGGCAAGGCCAACGCGTCTCGGCGTCGCTGTGCCAGACGGGAACGTATCACCAGACGCCGTACATGCTGCGCTACGAGGGTTACGTGGCTGATGAGCCGCGCGGCTACGGCGCGCTGGGTACGGGACCAACAAACCGCTTCTACCAGGCGTCAGACGGTTGGTTCTTCCTGGCGCTGCCCGAAGCAGACCTCTCGAAGCTAAGAAATGTCGAAGGATTGAGGATCGAAGACGTTTCGGGGCCGCGGCTCGAAGCGGCATTGGACGCTGCCTTTGCCACCGATACCGCGCAGGCGTGGGTCGAGCGACTGAAGGCAGCTGAAGTCCCCGCGCAGGCGGTGGTGCCAGTTGGTGAGCTGATGCAAGATGCGTACGTCCGTAGCCGCGGCCTCAGCGTCTCGCAGGAGGTCGATGGGGTCGGCACGACGACGGCGCCGGGGCTTTCGGTGCGCCTTTCGCGAACGCCGATGCACCTCGGCGAGCCAACGCGCCGTCCCGGCGCGGACGCGGCGAAGATACTCGAACGCCTCGGCATGGCAGACGAGTTGTCGAAGCTGGAGAAGGCCTGGGTGCTCCAGGTCAACGACCTGCCGCCGGCCTGGTAGCCGCCAGAACGCTTGCCTGCTATATTCCGCACCGTGGAACGCACTGGAGTGAGCTAGACGCATGAACAAGAAACAGATTTGCACGCCCGCCGAGGCCGTCGCGGACGTCTTCAGCGGCGCGATGGTCTGCATGGGCGGCTTCGGCCCGATCCGCAACCGGCCGATCACGCTTTGCGACGCGCTGGCGCAGCGGCCGGGGATCAAAGACCTCACCATCGTCTCGAACAGCTTCCCGCACCAGCCGCTGGCCGAGAAGCACATGGTGAAGAAGTTTATCGGGGCCTTCGGTGGCTCGGTTTACCGGCGGGCTGCGGCCAGTGAGGAGCAGATCCGCAGCGGCGAGCTGGTCTTCGAGCCGGCGCCGCAGGGCATCTTCACGGAACGCCTACGGGCCGGCGCCGGCGGCATCCCGGCGTTTTTCTCACCGGTCGGAGTCGACACCGTTGTCGCAGACGGCAAGGAGCGCCGCACAATTGACGGCCGCGAGTACATCCTCGAGAGCGCGTTGCGGCCTGACTTCGGCTTCATACGCGCCGAAAAGGCGGACGAAGCCGGCAACCTGACCGGCGTCGGGTCGACGCTCAACTTCCACCCGACGATGGCAGCCGCCAGCAAGGTGACGATCGCAGAGGTCGACGAGATCGTGCCGATCGGGACGTTCGCGCCGGAGGACGTCAAGATCCCCGGCATCTACGTCGACCGCATCGTGTTGCGCGACCAGGAACTGTCGAGGGAGGAAGAGGCGGCGGAGATCGTGCGACGGCAGCGACGCAGCGTGCCACAGGAGGGACGCGCCGGGCTGTCGCAGGACCTGATGGCGATGCGCGTGGCGCAGATGCTGCAGCCCGGCCAGTACGTCAACCTCGGCATGGGGATTCCGACCAAGGTGGCGAACTTCATCAGCCCCGAATCCGGCATCCTGATGCACGCCGAGAACGGCCTGCTGGGCTACGGCCCGGAGCCGAGCGAGGACGAGTATCGCTGGTATTACTACAACGCGCAGGGGCAGCCCGTGACGATGCTGCCCGGCTCCGCGATTTTCGACAGCTTCGCGGCGTTCACCATGGCACGCGGCGGCCACCTCGACGTGGTCGTGCTCGGCGGGTTGCAGGTTTCCGAGAAGGGCGACCTGGCGAACTGGTGGGCGCCCTACATGGCGGCCGGCGGCATGGGCGGCGCCATGGACCTCTGTACCGACGTGCCGGAGCTCATCGTGGTGATGGACCATGTGACACGCGAGGGCGATCTCAAGATCCTCGACAAGTGCGAGTACCCGCTGACAGCGGCCCACTGCGTCACGAAGATCGTCACCGACCTCGCGCTGATCGACGTGACGCCTGACGGCCTCGTCCTGCGCGAGCTGGCGCCGGGGATCAGCGCCGAGTACGTCCAGGAGCGCACGCAACCGAAGCTGACAATCGCCCCCGACTGCAAAGAGATGGCGTTTTAGGACGCAGCGAGCCTAGCTGGAGTAGATATGAGGAAGGACCTTTCGAGGACCACGGCGATCGTCGGCGTGGCGGAGTCGGACGACATCGGCCTGACGCCGAACAAGTCAGCACTGATGCTGCACGCCGAGGCCGGCTACAACGCGCTGGCAGACGCCGGACTCAGCATCAAGGACGTCGACGGTCTGTTTACCGCCGGACTCAGCACGCTGGCCACGGCGGAGTACATGGGCATCAATCCGCGCTACACGGACAGCACGACGGTCGGCGGGTCATCCTTCGTGATCCACATTGCGCACGCTATCGCGGCGATCAACGCGGGCTTCTGCGAGGTTGCGCTGGTGACGCATGGAGAGGTGGGCCGCAGCGCAAGGGCGCGCCAGGGGCCCGATCCGCGGCTTCCTGGCCCGCAGTTCGAAACGCCTTACGGCATGATCGGCGCGCCGATCAACTATGCCCTGGCCTGCACCCGTTACATGCACGAGTACGGTGAGGACCGCACCCGCCAGGCCCTGGCCGAAATCGCCGTCTCGACGCGCAAGTGGGCGCAGTTGAACCCGAAGGCGATGATGCGGGACCCGATGTCGTTCGACGACTATCACAACTCGCGCTGGATCGCCTGGCCTTTCCACCTGCTCGACTGCTGCCTGGTCACCGACGCGGGCGGTGCATATGTCATCACCACGGCCGCGCGGGCGCGAGACCTGCCGAAGAAGCCGGTGTACGTCCTCGGCGCCGCCGAGTTCCACGATCACGCGCTGATGAGCCAGATGCAGGACCTCACGGTGCACCCGGCGAAGGACGCGGGCAATCGCGCATTCGAGATGGCGGGAATCAAGCGGGACGACGTCGACCTGAACATGATTTACGACTCGTTCACGTACACGGTCCTGATGTCGCTGGAGAGCCTGGGCTACTGCGGGCCGGGCGAGGGCCCCGACCTGTTCAAGGATCAGCGCACCGCGCCCAGCGGCGACTGGCCGGTGAATACCAGCGGCGGCGGCCTCTCTTACACCCACCCGGGCATGTACGGCATGTTCCTGGTCCTCGAGGCTGTGCGGCAGCTGCGCGGCGAATGCGGCGAACGCAACGTCAATCCCAAGATCGCGCTGTGTAACGGCTCGGGCGGCTCGCTGTCGTCGTCCGGCGTCGCGATCCTGGCTGTGGACTAGAAAGGCCCCCGACGATGACTCAGCAAACGAAACCACCGATTCCGGCGCCGACACCGCAGCCGGAGTGGGATTACTACTGGGAGAAGACGAAGCAGCACGAGCTGTGGCTGATGCGCTGCAAGGACTGCAACCAGGCCTACTTCTACCCGCG
>DASTLN010000002.1:0-8577 GCA_035714925.1 Dehalococcoidia bacterium
GTCCTGCTTCGACTTCGCCGCCGTCGACCCGGTCAGCAACTCCACGCGCAGCCGTCGCCCGCCAACCTCGAGTCGCCCCAGCAGCGACGTCAGTGTGTTGTAGTGCTGCTCGGCGAGGATCTCGGTCGGCGCCATCAGCGCGCCCTGGTGCCGGTTCGCGACCGCGATCACCAGCGCTGCCGCCGCGACCGCCGTCTTGCCCGAACCCACGTCGCCTTGCAGCAGGCGCGCCATCGGGCGCGACTGCCGCAGATCGCTGACGATGTCGCCCAGTACGCGGTCCTGCGCGCCGGTCATGGGCCAAGGCAGGGTCTGCCGGTATGCCTCGACCACGCCATCAGCCCCCATCGGCGCCGAGCGGCCCTCCTGCCACGCCAGACGTCGCTCCAGCACCGCCAGCTGCACGCCCAGCAGCTCGTCGAAGGCGATGCGGCGGCGAGCCGCTTCGTGCTCTTCCATCGAATCCGGGTAGTGCATCTGGCGCAGCGCTATTTTCAGCTCCGGCAGCTCGTGGCGCTTGCAGATGTCGGCCGGCAACGGCTCCTTCGCCAACCCCGCGAAGCGGTCGACCGCCTCCTTGGCGACGCGCCGCAACGAGCGCTGGGCGATGCCCTGAGTCAGCGGGTACACCGGCACCAGCCGCCCCGTGTGGGTCAAATCCTCGGCGCCGACGCGCTCCCACTCCGGGTTCTCCATCACCTTGCTGCGGTTGAACAGCCCCACCTTGCCCGCCACCACGATGCGGTCGTTCGTCTTGAGCTGCGCCGCCAGGTACGGCTGGTTGAACCAGACGACTCGCATCGTCCCCGTCTCGTCGCCCACCATCGCCTGCGTCCCCGGTCGACGCCCCAGCCGCACCACCGATGCGCTCCAAACGCTGACCAGCGCCGTCTGATGCTCCTCCGGCGCCAGGTCCGATATCTTGCGCACGTCCGCGTAGTCGTTATGTCGATTTGGGAACAGGTACAGCAGGTCGCGCACCGTATGCACGCCCAGCTTCGCCAGCTTGGCCTGCATCGCGCCCTTGACGCCCTTCACCGCCGTCACGTCCGCGTCCAAAGGATCGCTGGGAGCTGCAGGCGCGGTAGAATCGCGCGCCACTTCTGAACCCGCTCGTCCCGAGGCCGTCGTAGGACGCGAGCCTTGACCACCCTCCGCCCGCGCCGCGGTCCGTTTTGCCTTCGCCGCCTCCGGCTTCGCTGCCAGCACGCCGCGCAGCCAGCGTTCCCGCGCCGCCGGCGCCAGCACCCGGTAGGCCTTCGGCGACTCGACGGCGTCGATCATCGTCGCGACGGCCTTGTCCTGCCGCGCGTTCTTGAGAAATGCGTCGATACCGCCGATCACCGCGCCGTCGTCGCAGCCGCGACGCAGCTCCAGCTCGATAACCTTTCGGAGCCTGACGACCGCCTCGCTCTCGGGCCGGGAGCGGGCTTGTGCACTGCGTCGGGCGGGACTGACGACGCGATTCACGCTGAACCCCTTACCCGCGCAGCATAGCGCATCCGTTCGGGGCTACGTAGGGGCGTTCGCGAACCGCCCTTACGTGCCGTCTCGCGAACCTCGATCCGTCCACCCCTCATCGAATTGCTGCCTGCAGCTTCTCCAGCCCACCTTACGCTGAGTGCTCGTAGCTGAAAGCTCGAAGCTCCCTCAGCTTGTCCCAGCCCCCTCGCCTTTGTTACTCTACGACGGCTATGGCAACCAAATGTGAGGTCTGCGGCAAGGGCACCACCTTCGGGCGCAACATCCGTCACCAGCACTCCGGTCGCTGGCAGCGCAAGGCGCCCAAGACCAACCGCTTGTTCGGCGCCAACGTCCACGTCAAAACACTGACCGTCAACGGCGTCACGCGCCGCTTCAAGATCTGCACGCGCTGCATCCGCACCACCGCCAAGGTCCGCTAGCCAGGCCAGCCCGAAGCCCACTCATTGCCGCCGTGGCCACGGCGGCGATTTGTATTTAGCCATTGCCAGGAGCGTTCAGCGACGAAGTATTCGTCGCCCCGGCCGGGTGCGCTGTACTATCGCGCCACAACCGCAAGGAGGAACCACCGATGCCAGCACCAGCCATCCGACGCGTCGTCACCGGCCACAACGACGAGGGTCTCTCTATCGTCGCCATTGACGAGCGGGCCAAGGGTGAAATCGTCACGCAGATCTGGGAGACGCCCGGCCCGCTATCGAACAACGTCGACGACTGGGAAATCGGTCAGCGTCAACCCGGCCCGTCGATCCCCAGGGGCTCAGCCCTGCGCTTCGTCGACATCAACCCCGGCTTCCGCTCCGCCATGCACCGCACCAACACAATCGACTATGTATTCATCCTCGACGGCGAGCTCGAGATGGAGCTCGACGGCGGCGAGTGGGTCCACCTCACAGCCGGCGACATTGTCGTCCAGCGCGGCACGAACCACGCCTGGGAGAACAAGAGCGGCGCCATCTGCCGCCTCGCCTCCGTCCTCATCGCCTCGGAGCCCGTCAGCATCAACGGCAAAACTCTAGAAGCGACTATGACCTAACGCGTAGGGTTCACTCTGTCAGCCGCCAGAATGAAACCGCGGAAACAACGCCGACGGCCACGACGAGCAAAGAAGCAAGCGCGCTGACGCCAGCCAGATTGTGCATAAGGAGAGCCGCGAAGCAAATCGCCCCGAATTCAGCAATTATCCAGAAGACCCTCTTGCCTTGCGACACCCCATTCCCGGGTCGCGCGACGGCTCCCTGTCGCGCGCCGCGCCGCAGCCAAATATCTAATCCTTCGAATACGATCGCGCAGACCAACACAACGGTAACAACAACCTCGAAGCTGAGCGGTGTCAGTATGATCAAGCTCAGGAGGAGGGCTGAGAACGCCGTCAGGAATCCGAGACCGACCCCGACTCTGACCCCCATCCGCTGTCTAACCCAGCGCCTTCCTCAACGCCGCGATGTTCTCCGCCACCGGCGCCTTGTCGTTGTAGACGAAGCTCCCCGCCACCAGCACACTCGCGCCCGCGGCGGCGCACGACGGCCCCGTCGTCAGATTGATACCGCCGTCCACCTCGATCTCGGCATGCAGCTTCCGCCGGTCGATCTCGGCCTTGAGCCGCGTCACCTTCGCCAGAGACGCCTCGATGAACGACTGCCCGCCCCAGCCCGGGTTCACCGCCATCACCATCACCTGGTCGACGTCCGGCAGCACCTCGTCGATCGCCTCCAGTGGTGTCGCCGGGTTCAACGAAACTCCCGCCTTCGCGCCGAGGCGCTTGATCTCGCCCAGCACGCGGTGCAGATGCGTGCACGCCTCGACGTGCACGTTGAGGATGTCGCCCCCCGCATCGCGAAACGCCTCGATCTGCGTCTCCGGGTTCTCGACCATGAGGTGGATGTCCAGCGGCACGTCCACCGCCTTACGAATCGCTGCAACCAACGCCGGCCCGAACGTGATCACCGGCACGAAATGCCCGTCCATCACGTCGAGGTGTAGATAGTCGGCGCCGCCTGCCACGGCCTCCTGGACCTGCTCCGCGATGCGGCCGAAGTCTGCTGTGAGGATGGACGGGGCGATCTTTACCGGCACTGCAGCCTCCAAATTTCGCGAGAAACGCCTCGTGAGCGCCTTACGACGCCCGTCGTTTCGTCGATAAGTATTGTGACAGGCTCGCGCGCATAGCAAGCGCGCCTCGCAGGTGACTAACGATGAAAACTGAAATGCTCGCCATAGTCGTCTTTTGCGCCGTCGCCTTTGGCGGCCTCGGCTACCTCTTTGTGTCGTTAACAGACGGTATCAATCAGCCCCTCCCGATCGGCGCCACAGCACAGACCGCCGCGAGCGACGGCAGCGCACCGCCTGCCGGACTGATCGTCGAAGACGACTCACCGATCGTCCTCGGCAGCCCCAGCATCACCACGAACAACGCGAGGGATCGGGTCGTCGTTGATTTCTTCGAGTGCATCCCCGGCAGCGGTTCGCTCGACTTCGGCTCCGGCAAGGTGACCTTTGTCATGCAAGGCATCGACGGTGGCGACTGCCTCATCGACTACAGCGCAGGGGAAGAGGCTGTCGCCTGCCGTGTCCCCTACGCGATTGGGCTACTGAGTTTTGCCATCACCGATGATGTGCCGGACCTGGGGACCATCCTCGACTACTGCGAGGAAGCCGGCTAGCCTTCTTCTTCGCGCCGCCTCAGGATCACACGTGCCCGGCGCAGTGCCTGCGACACGCGTCGCGGCGCCGTACCGCCCGGAACGTCGCGCGACCGCAACGACGACCACACGTCGATCAGCAACACATCTGCTTCGAATAGCTCAGAGTGCTGGCGGTACTCCTCCAACGTCAGCTGCCGCAGCTCTTTGCGGTTCGACTCGCAGTAGCGCACCAGCCGCCCGACCACGTTATGAGCCTCGCGGAACGGCATGCCTTTCTTCGTCAGGTAGTCCGCCACGTCAGTCGCTAGAAGGAAGCCTCCCGCTAGGCGCCGGCTGCGGTCCGCCCTGAACCGCAGCTGCGACACGAGGTCCGCCAGGATGTTCAGCGTCCCGTTCAGCGTGTCGTGCGCCGCGAACAGCGGTTCCTTGTCTTCCTGAAGGTCACGGTTATACGCCAGCGGCAACCCCTTCAGCGTCGTCAGCAGCGCGACGAGCGTGCCGTACACCTTGCCGCTACGCCCGCGCGCCAGCTCCAACACATCCGGGTTCTTCTTCTGCGGCATGATGCTCGATCCGGTCGCGAAGCTGTCCGGCAGCTCCACAAAGCCGAACTCCGCCGTCGACCACAGCACGATGTCTTCCGCCAGCCGCGAGATGTGCATCATCGCGATCGAGCACGCCGCCAGGTACTCGACCACGAAGTCGCGGTCCGCCACCGCGTCGATGCTGTTCGCCGAGATGGCGCCGAACTCCAGCTCACGCGCCACCGCTTCGCGGTCGATGTCGTACGGCACGCCGGCCAGCGCGCCGGAACCCAGCGGCAGCACGTCGGCGCGCGCGTAGCAGTCCGCCATGCGCCCGATATCGCGCTCCAGCATCTCGAAGTACGCCAGGAGGTGGTGAGATAAGAGCACCGGCTGCGCCCGCTGCAAGTGCGTGTAGCCCGGCAGCACAACCCTACGGTTCTCCGACGCCAGCTCAACCAGCGCGATCTGCATGTCGTGCAACGAAGCGATGCTTTCCGCGATCGCTTCCTTCATCCACAGCTTGAGGTCCGTCACCACCTGGTCGTTGCGCGACCGCGCCGTGTGCAGGCGTCCCGCCGCGGCGCCGATGATCTGCGTCAGCCTTGCCTCGATGTTCATGTGGACGTCTTCGAGCTGCTCGTTCATCTCGAAGCGTCCCTGCTCGATTTCCTCGCGCACCTGCAGCAGGCCCGCCATGATCTCTTCGGCTTCCGATGCCGGGATGATCCCCTGCGTCGCCAGCATCCGCGCATGCGCTATCGAGCCCCTCACGTCCTCCAGCGCAATGCGCCGGTCGACCGCCAGCGATGACGTGTACGCGTCGACGATCGGGCTGGTCGTTTGCCCAAAGCGCCCGCCCCAGAGCTTTTCAGGGGGGGCGGAGTCCCGGGCAGATAGAGGATTGGAGTCTTCGCTCACGGCCTCATAGTAGCCGCGTAACCCCACCCGCGCCACATGGCATGAAGGATGAAGGCCGATACGCTCAGCCTCATCTCGCACGGCGCGGTGAGGGGGAGGTTGGCGTCTTGGCCCCCTCCCCTCGTGTCACGTCACGCGGTAACTACGGCCTAGGGCGCGCCGCCCCAGAAGTTCACCTGACCGTCGAAGCAAATCTTGTCCGGCGCCTGATCGCATTCGATGACCTTGTAGATGCCGTGGACTAGGGCACCCTTTCGCCAGCCGTCGACGACCGCGCCTTGCAGCACCGCAAACTTGTTGTTGAACTGCATCACAATTACCTTCGCCTTCGAGCTGTGGAGCGCTCCGTGGAAGTTGTACTCGGCAGTCAACCTGAGTATCTTCCCGCCGGCCAGCGAGTCCACGTTCAGCACAGTGCCCACGAATTCGCCCTCGCCGACATCTCCGCCGACGCTGCCCGACATCTCCGGAAACGTCGTTATGTACTTCGTGAATGTCACCAGCGTGTTGCCGAATCCATCCGCCGAGGCGGGGCTAGCCGTCGGGAGGGTCGCAACCCCGGCACCAATGATCAGGGTCAAACCGACGAGAGCGGCGAAATAGCTGGAAAACTTGGCCTTCATCGTTCCTTCCTTTCGAAATCGAGGCGTCCTGGTTGACTCCGAGATTCGCCTCTGCCATCCCGGCCGCGTAGCGAAAACTAGATTCGGTTCGACCGCATGCCCACCTCCTGCTGGTCGGTGCCGGGTGTCCGCCGGGCGGCCCGGGCTTGACCTCGGCACTCGGCGAATCACCCGGTAACAACAGACTAGGCAGCGCTGAAAGGGGCCGCTTCGGGAGAATTGCGTAACTTCGTCAGCGATTTTCGCGGCGCGGAGGGGCGTTAGTGGCAGAGATTATGTAGCTGGACGGCTGATTAGATTTGAAGGCGCCGGCCACGTACAGCCCCGTGGTGGGGGACCGGCGGTTGCCTCAGTAGAGACCGTTGTCGCGGGCGTAGTTGGTCACCTGCGCCCGGCCGTGCGTCTCCGTCTTCAGGTATATATTGGCGATGTGGCGCTCCACCGTGCGCACGCTGAGCACCAGTTCCTCGCCGATCTCCCGGCTGCTCTTCCCCGCCACCACGAAACGTAGTATTTCAACCTCGCGCGGTGATAACACCTGGAACTGCGGTCTAGGAGTTGTAAGGGTAACTTCCTGCGAGGCTGCCTCCGGTGGAAGCGTAGCGAGGAAATCGTCGATGGCATGGAGTGCAGGTTTGGGACCAGGCTCGTCCGAATGCAAGCCCCCGTCCGGATGCGCGATGACCACGAGCCGAGAACCAGGAATGATGGCCGCAAGCTTTTGCCCGTCCTCCTCGCTGGCCGCGGCCATGGCAATACCAGTTGTGACCAGCACAAGCACCGGCACCACGAGTAACGAAGCGATGTCGGCTACGCCGGAGTCGCGCGTGGGGACAGATCGCCGCAGCATGTCCAGCTGCGTGATGGATTCTCGAACGCGTTGCTTCGCCGCTTCAGGGTCTTCGAGCGAGAAAATGACCCTGGCAGTGACATCGACGAAGAGGGCCCAGTCCTCAGCGGCCATGTCTATGTTGTAGCTGCGGCCGCGGGTGCCCTGGCCGCCGACTCGGGAGTTCCAGAGAATGAGGGCCCTCACCCGTTCAGGGTTTCGTACCGCGTAACGCATGGCCACGTGGCCGAAATAGTAGCCAGCGAAGAGAACAAACCGATCGATTCCCGTGGCCGCGACGACCGCCTCCAGGTCGAGCTCGTCGTCAGAAAGGACGTAATCCTCGGGGACGGGGCGGGCCGACATGCCGTGGCCGCGGGCGTCGTACGTGATCAAGCGAACGCGGCGCGCCAGTTGCTCCAGCGCTGACCCCTTGGGCGCCAGCCAATCGAGACGCGCGTGTGTGATTGGCCCGGCCACCCAGACAAACGGTATCCCGCGACCGCTGTCCGTATACGCAATGCTGTAGCCATCACTGGTTCTGGCGTACTGGACCGGCGGCGCTTCCATCGGAAGCGAATTCTACTCCGATTCGCATCATCTTGCCCCGGTTCGTTACCCTATACTCATGGCCAAGACAGAATCCTTCGACATTTCGACCGGCGTTGACCTCCAGGAGGTCGATAACGCGCTCAACCAGGTCAAGCAGGAGATCACGCACCGCTTCGACTTCAAGGGCGTCCTCGCGGACCTCAACCTGGACCGCGCCACGCACAAGCTCACCATCCACACCGCCGACGACTACAAGCTCGAGTCGATCTGGCAGGTCATGGAGCAACGCCTGCGCGCCCGCAAGGTGCCCCTCAAGAACATGCAGCGCGGCAACCCGGAGAAAGCCGCCGGCAGCACGGTGCGCCAGGAGATCAAGATCGCGCAGTCAATCGACAACGACACCGCGCGCAAGATCGTCAAGTTCGTCAAAGACAAGGGCTACAAGAAGGTCCAGACGCAGATCCAGGGCGACGAGGTCCGTGTCTCGGCCCCCTCCCGCGACGAGCTGCAGGGTGTCATGAAAGACCTGCGCGAGGAAGATTGGGGCGTCGAGCTCAAGTTCGGCAACTACCGCTAAGAAAAGCAGCGCCCCAGCATGTGGGACGCTTAGTCCGTTTCCTCGGGCTGTGCTTCTACGAAGCGCCCTGTACGTCCTCCGCCGACGCATGCAGCCGCCGTTTCTCGACCGCCTCCGCCAGCTGCTCCAGCAGCGGCGCGGAATCCTCCCAGCCGATGCAGGCGTCCGTGATGCTCTGCCCGTACTCCAGCGGTTGGCCCGGCACCAGGTCCTGTCGCCCCGCCTTGAGGTGGCTCTCGATCATCGCGCCGAAGACGCGCGTGTCGCCCTGAGAAACCTGCTTCGCCACGCTGGCGCCAACCTCGACCTGCTTCTGGTGCTGCTTCGAGCTGTTGCTGTGGCTGAAGTCGATCATGATGCGCTGCGGCAGGCCGGCGTCCGCCAGCGTCTTCGCCGCCGACTCGATGCTCGCCGCGTCGTAGTT
>DASTLN010000003.1:0-5010 GCA_035714925.1 Dehalococcoidia bacterium
TAGATACTCTTCGGGCTGGTTGCGGCCGCGAGAATCGGGGGGCCCGCCGAGCGGGTCGTCCGTATGCATCGTGACCGCACCGCCCGCTCCATATTCCGTCACGGCCAGCGGTTGCGCCGGTCGGTTTTCGCGAATCCCGTCGAGGTGCGGCCCAAGATCGGAAATGTCGCCGTAGTACCAACCGAAGTAGCGGTTGACGCCCGAGAGATCCGTCTCAGGCGCAACGATGGGGACCTCCACGTCTCGGGCAAAGAGGCGACCCTCGCAAGCGTTGGCCTGCACGGTTGGACGTGTCGGATCTTCAGCTTTGGCGAGGGTGTTCAATTCACGCAGCAACGGCAAAGGATCAGGCGGTCTGCCTTGATTACCGGTCAGGAAACCCGGCAAGGAAGCGCCAAAATCGACTTCGTTGGCGATGCCCCAAACCGCGACCGAGGGATGATTGTAGTTCTGGCGGATGAGCTCCTGCAATTGTTGTCGCATGTTCGCCATGAGCTCAGGTGTGGCTTGCACTTGGTTACGCGCGACGGTCCAGACGGTTACAAGTGGGATTTCGTCCCAGAGAATCAGTCCGTATCGGTCTGCCAGCTCGTGAACGGTCTGGCCGTGCTGATAGTGGGTCAGGCGTATGCTGTTCGCCCCCATCTCGCGGATGAGCGCAACATCCGCGGCGATGTCCGCTTCGCTTTGAGCCCAGCCCTTGCCTTCGACGTCCTGATGCAGGCCCACGCCCTTGAGGCGATACGGCTTTCCATTGAGGAAGAAACCCTTTTCTGGATCGAACCGCATCTCCCGCACACCGAAGGCTTGGTCCACCTGGTCCACGACCTTCTCATCGACGTCGTGAAGTTCGACGATCAGGCGATAAAGATACGGATCTGCAACGCCTTGCCAGAGGCGCGCCTGTTCAAGGACCAAATCCTGCTCGAAGGTGGAGCCCTGACCCGGCGACAAGGATATGCGGCTGGATTGTCGCGCGACCGTCTGCCCAGACGCGTCCACCAGTCGCGCCTCTACAAAAATGGGCGCCCTGGACCCACCGTCATTGCGCACTTTGGCGCGGATCGCGACGATGGCTTTGTCGCCCTCGATAGTCCGTGTCGACGCGTACACCCCCGGACCGCCATGATCGAGCATCTCCAAGTGTATGGGATCCGTCGCAATCAGGCTGACGGGACGATAAAGGCCCCCATGGACAAAGAAATCGCCTGTGAGCGGCAACACATCGGCTGTGGGTGATCGCGCCGCGAGCGGGTTGCTGTTGTCTGTCTTGACGACGAGCAGATTTGGCTTCCCCAGCTCCAACGCCTCGGTGGCGTCCAGACAAAAGCGAGAGAAACCACCAGAGTGTTGCCCGAGACGCACCCCATTCAGCCACACCTCTGCCATCCTGCTCGCGGCGTCGAATTGCAGCCAGGCGCGCTTGCCGCGGAACGAAGACGGCGGGGTAAAGTTGAGCCGATACCAGCCTGCCCCCTGGACTTTATTGATATTCTCGGGAGTGTTCGAGCTCCTGGAGGATTCCGGGATATAGTAGCCAACCCGGTTCCAGGTGTGCGGGACGCTCACCGTTTCCCAATCGGCGTCGGAAAAACCTGGTTTCTCGACGCCTACGGGCGTGTCACCCTGCTTGAAGCGCCAGCCAGCGTTCAGGCTGACTTCGTCACGAACGGAGCTAGCGCGCGCCACGGTCGCAAAGAGCGCGAGTATCAGGATGTAGATCAGCCCCAAAGTATGCCACTTCATGATTTCTATCTCGCCGTTGAGAGGATTCTGACCGGCCCAATCAGACCGGAGCGGCGCAGCGGGGCATTGGCACGATAGGTCGGCAGCGCAGTCCAGGTCAGCTTTTCGGCGTCCGGTTGAGCATCGCCGATCAATCGGTTGACCCAGAGGTTGGCGACCCGCACCTCCAGCGTGTTCCGGCCCTTCTTCGCCACGGCGCCGATGTCCACCCGATAGGGGGCATGCCAGGCGTAACCAGCACGGCTGCCATTGACGATCACCTCCGCGACTTCGTGTGCTTCGCCCAGGTCGAGCCAGAGCGGCTGACCCGGCTGCCAGCTCTCGGGTGCGGCGAATTCCTTCGTGTAGGTCGCGATGCCGGAATAGTAGCGGATGCCCGGTTCGGCATGCTCGTCCAACGGTTCGAGCTTTGCGAATTCGGCCGCCGCCGGCGCACCGCGTCCCGGCTGGAAGCTCACGCTCCACGGCCCGTCGAGTTGCGCCACTTCGATCGGCTCGGAACGTGCGACGTCCATCGCGTCCGCGACAGCAGGCTTGCGGAAAACGACGTGCACGGATTCATCCGCGCGCAGCGTCAGTGGCACGAGCGTCTCGCCGTTCTCGATGCGGTAGCTGACGGCTTCCCTCTTGCCTGTCTCGGCACGCCACAACTCTGGCACCCTGCCGGTGACGCGAAAACGCGCCTCGATCGTTTCCGTGCGGTCCTTCTGGTTGACGGTGAAGAAGCTGTCGCCATCCGGGAGCCTCCGATGGACGAATGGAATGGCGCTGTCAGCCTCCCCGCCGCTGTAGTAAAATTGTGGATTCACGCCGATGCGCTCGAGCGCCGCCTCGATGTCGGTTGAAGCGATGACGCGGCCTTTACCGACTTTTGCCATCTCACCGCCCGGCCATAGCTTTTCGACCAGCGCACGATATTCGGAAGCATCACCGATCAACGCGGGGCTGCCTTTGGGCGCCTGGCCGACGACCGTCGCGCCACCTTCGACCAGTTGCGCGAGCTTCCTGAGAAGCGGTAGCGTCATCTTGCGCGAAGTGCCACCAAGGTAGAGCACCTGGTAACGCGCCCCGCCTGGCGTCACCAGCTCTGTTCCGTCGTTGGCAAACGCGTTCATCAACGCGTCGGCGTTGACGAAGTCGTAAGCGTAGGCCTTTGGCCCATCAGGCACAGGCTGATTCTCGTAGAGCCCCGTCAGCGGAGCCTCCTCGCCGTAGAAATATCCCACGTCCGCAACGTTGCGCCCCTGCTGCAGCATGAAGCTGTTGCGAGAGAGGTAGTCGACCCAGGGCTTCGCCAGTTCGGCCCAGGTATCGTGCCGGTTGAAGTGCTGCCCGAAAATGAAGAGCGAGAGGCCCGGCACCTTGTCATCCACCGGCTGGTGAACCGAGGTGTGGATCACCGGCAGGTTCACGCCATGTACGAACGCAAGGTCGATGACCCGCTTGAGGTAGGCGGGGGCGTGGTCCCACGGCGCCATGAACGAGGTCAGCGACTCTGCCGCAACCAGGTTCTGGCCATAGATATGTGCGACCGACGCGGCACCTTTGATGTCGGCGACATGCGAAGGGCGCGGTCCCTTCTCGCGTGAATGGGTCCACATCGCCGACATGGGTATGTCGGGCATGACGGCGCATGGCCATGTCGTCACCAAGAGAGGGTCGGCCGGTCTCCAATGCCTCGCCATAGACCTTGAGGCCATTCTCATGCGCCACCCGGGCAACCGTACCGTAATGTTCGCTCGCCATGAGGTCAGCGAGTGTCCGGCGATAGTCGTAGAGGAATTCGTCGCTTCGCTCCCGCGACCCGATGATCGTTCCAGTGAGCGCTGGCAGCCAAGGCGTTGGATCATAGTTTCGCAGGCGCTGGAATTGTTCAACCATGCGCGGCGTCCAGTTGGCCGCGCCGACCTCGATGCTGTCGGTAAGGATCGCCTGCACGCCACGCTTGCCCAGCAGGTCGGCCCCGGCGACATCTCGATATGTGCCGATATAGTGTTCGAGGTAGCGCCGCACCGCCGGGCCGTCGAACTTGTCGACCTCGAGCCCGGTTGCTTCGGGCGGCGCCGGGTGGTTGGTCGTGCCGACGAGCGACCAGCCGAGCCGCAGCACCCGCCAGCGCCCCTTCGGTGGCGTCCAGTCGAGCGTGCCGTCCGCCCGCATTCGCGACGTAATGTCGATGACCTTCTCCAGCTCCACACGCTCCGCTTCAGGCGCTCCTTGGCCGAGCGCGTAATAGTCGCTTTCGACCGTAAAGCCGGCTTTTGCCTCGAAACGGTCGATCCTGGCCTCTGGAGAAAGCCGTAGTTCGCCGACGCGCAGCCCGCTGCCGCCCTTGGACGAATACCGACTCGAGAGCGCACTAAAATCTGCACCCGGCGAGGGTGCGCTCATTCCGCCGAAGCCGCCAGGGGCCGACGCAAAGACAACACGAAAATGGCGGGCGGAAACAGGTGCGAAGCTCACGGTCGTCGGCACTGTCGAAGGCGGTATTTCGACAACACTGCGCCAGGTCGCCCCGTCCTCACTCACCTCAAGCCGCGGCGCGACACCCGCACCGATGAACAAGGCCGCAGCGCCCGGCATGTACAAGGTCGCCGAGCGAACGGTCTGCTCGGTAGGATAAGAAAGAGTGAGCGTCGCGGGAGCGTCCCCCCGGCTCTTCACTTCAATTTTGACTGAACTCTCAAGGTCGGCATCGAGCAGCGCGACGCGATCGATCTCCGTTCCATCCGGCGCGGTCACGCGCGGCTGTGGCAAGGCGGGCTCGTTGGCGATCGGATAGGCGAGCACCTTGACGTCAGTATAGTGGGACGGCTTTTCGACATCGGCCTCGCCGGATATCAACTCATCGATGCTCGGCGGCCTGCGGGCGCTCTGGAACGGCCCTGTGACCGATGGCGGCAGCGAGAGCCGACCTCTGAAGCGCTCGCCACCGTCGAGTTCCGTTTCGCTCCACACCAGCTTCTTCATGGCATCCTCAGCGGGAACCCACGGCCCACCTGTCTCCGACCAACCGGGAGACGAGGCAATGGCAAGCTCCAGGCCCAGCCGGTCCGCCTCGCTCGCCGCGAAGCGAAAGGCGTCCTTCCATTCCGGGGTCATATAAGCGAGCCTGTTGTCGACCACCTGCGGAGTGCTGAGACCGGCGTCGAAGGTCTGCAGCCCGCCGATCCCGACCCGTTTCATCCAAGCCAGGTCCTTGGCGATCCCTTCCTGGGTGATGTTCCCGTTCATCCAATGCCACCACACCCGTGGACGCGCGGT
>DASTLN010000004.1:0-31754 GCA_035714925.1 Dehalococcoidia bacterium
GGCGGTTCGATGGACGCGCGTCGGAAGGGTAAACGGCGCAGCAGCATCTCGGCCTCCGTAGGCGCAGGATACTCAACCCGCGGGTGATACACAGCCCTCAGCGTCGCCTTGAATGACTCCGCCAGCGATTTGATGTTTCTCAGAGTGAGGTCTGACTCGTCGAGTTGCCCCTCGGACAGCCGCTCGTTGTAGACCTCATCGACAATCCGGCCGATCCCCTCGGCTGAATGGTCGGGGTTGGCGCGCACGGCCGCCTCGCAGGAGTCGGCCAGCATCGCGATCGCCGTCTCACGCGACTGCGGCTTCGGACCGGGGTAGCGGAACGCATCGACGTCCACGTTCGGGTCTTCTTCCGCGGCACGGCGGTAGAAGTACGTCACGGTGCGCGTGCCGTGATGCTCTGGTATGAACTGCGCCACTTTCGTCGGCAGCTTGTATTGCTTTGCCAGGTTGTAGCCGTCGCGGACGTGGTCAGAGATGATGCGGGCGCTATCGGCCGGGTCCAGCGCGTCGTGCGGGTTCGCCCCACCAAGCTGGTTTTCGATGAAGAAGCCGGGACGCAGCAGTTTTCCGATGTCGTGGTAGTAGCAGCCGACGCGTGCCAGCAGGGCGTCGGCGCCGATGGTATGCGCACCCTTCTCGGCCAGGTTGGCAACGATGACACTGTGCTGGAAGGTCGAGGGGGCCTCGTCCTGCAAGCGGAGTAGCAGCGGTTGGCTCAACTGCGACATCTCCAGCAGCTGCAGACGCGTCGTCACGCCGAAGAGCGAACCCAGCGTCACGAAAATCCCTGCCGCCAGGAACGCGCTGAGCCCACCGTTCGCGCTTGCGGCCAGCAGGATCCACAGCAGGTTTTGCCACTCCCGTACCGGGTCTATGAGCCACAGGGCGAAAAGGACTGCCAAAACGCTGACCGCTACCAACGCGCCGCCGATCAGGAACTGCGTCAGGCGATCGGCGCTGCGCACCGCGAATGCGCCAGCCAGGGCAGAGATGCCAAACGCCAGCGCGATACGGGCCACGTCCAGCGTGCTCGCGACGCCTACCACCGTGATGTCGAGCAGCAGCACCGCTGTAAACGCCGCCAGCAGCGCAATTAGCACGCCTCCAAGCAGGGCCATCTCAACGCCAATGAAGCCTGCCAGCAGCATTGAGGAAGCTGCAACGGGCATCAGGAAGCCGAGGAAGTGGCGGTTCTCGTCGGGCAGGATAAACGGCAGGTAGACCTTCATGAGGAAGACGGGAATTGCCACGGCGAGCCCGATCAGCTGCATCTCCCGAGCCGTTACGCCGGGCCTGAAAGCGTGTAGGCCCGCAATGATCGCTGCCGTCGCAATGACAGCCAGCACTGCGCTGGCGCCCACTTGTTCCCAGCTCCAGCCGCTGCGCAGGATGTCGGACTCCAGGAGAGCCTCGCGTGCCTCCGCACTGATCGGCTGACCCTCCTCGATGATGACCTGGTTTTCCGAGAATGAGACCGGTACCGGCGCTACGGTAGCGCGCGCCGCCTCGCGGGCGATCTCTGTTGCCGCCTGGTCCACGCCCTGGTTGGTGACGATGAAGGGACGAACCAACTCCGCCACGAGGGTGCTCGATTCGCGGTCGAAATTCTTGTCGATGAATTCGTCGACGCCTTCTCGTGTACTGGGGACCAGATCTGGCGGTAGAGTCAGGTCGAGTACGACGGCGAGGGCGCGACGGGCCTCGTTCTCGATCACGGTCAGCCGGTTGAGGTCGATCGTACGCAGCAACGTCAGGCTACCGGGCGACAGGCTAACCTCCGGCACACTCTCGAGCGCCGTCGCGCGCCCCACTGGCGACGATTCCCGCGAAATGATGTCGTCGATGCGCAGCAGGACGGCATTCAGGCGATCCTGCTGCGCGCCAGCTACAGATGGGTCGAAGATCGGCACATCCTCGACAGCGTCAGCAGCCTCTTCCTGGCGATCCTTGGTCAACGCCTCGCTGACAAAAGAGATGTCTTGCGGCGCGCGAATCGTCCGAGTCGCGATCGCACCTTCGTTTATCGAGACCTGGTCCTGGGTGATGGGAAACAGCGCCGCAAAGATAGCGATGCAGATGGCCACGGTTGAGGCCATGAGAGTGAAAGTACGCTGATCGGACGGGAACATATCTAGCCCGGCTCAATCATACAGGAGGGCCCCGGGTGGTCAGGATGAGGCGCCGGCCAGCAGATCGGTCACCACGGCGTTGATGTCACGTCCCTCGGCCTTGTCGCGAAGCTCGGCCATGATGACGGGCATCACCTTGCCCTTGTCGGTTGGACTGCTGGCTCCGACGCGCTGGATGACCTCGCGAGCGATAACCTCGATCTCATCTCGCGACATTTGCGCCGGCAAGTATGCGGCGAGGATCGCCAGCTCGGCCTCCTCCTTGTCGGCGAGGTCCTTTCGGTTGGCGTTGGCGAAAGCATCGATGCTGTCACGCCGCTGCTTCACTTCGCGGCGTATCACGGTGAGCACACCGTCATCGTCCAACTCGACACGCGCCGCGGCGGCCGTCGCGCCTTCCGGCGGTATCTCGGCGTTGCGTATCGCGGTGATTAGTAGACGGAGCGTCGACTTGCGCGTCTCTTCACCGGAGCGCATAGCATCACGCAGATCAGCGGTGAGCTGGTCTTTGAGTGACATCCCAGGTCAGAAGAAGAGGAGTATGACCGCTTACGCTGCAGCCTTGCGACTCTTGCGACGCTTGGCAGCGGCCTTCTTCTTGCGGCGGATGCTGGGCTTTTCGTAGTGTTCCCGGCGGCGGGCTTCCGCCAGGATGCCATCCTGCTGCACTCGCTTCGTAAAACGTTTGAGTGCGGATTCGAAAGATTCGTTATCGCCAATGATTACTTCGGCCAACCATACCTCCGGAGATCGAAGATTCAGATACGAAGTGAGTGTAGCGATCGGTCGAAATGACTGTCAAACCGGGTACCTACTCATATTGACGCAATCGAAGCGGCTTACATATACTCGTAGCTGGCCCCGGAGTTCCGGGGGCCTGTTTTTGTTGGCCAGAATTCAGCTCTCCGCCCGAGTGGCGCAATGGCAGCGCAACCGATTTGTAATCGGTAGGTTGAGGGTTCGAATCCCCCCTCGGGCTCCAAAAGTAGTGGCCCCGCCACCCGGGCAGGGCCAAGAGACGAGGTCAGAAGGCAGGATCTGCAGCGGCTGCACCGTAGCGGGATTGCCGCGGTACCGGTGAGCCACCCCTTTCTGGGGAAGCGCCAGGCCAGGGTGGGTGAGTGGCTAAAACCGACGGTCTGTAAAATCGTTGCCCTGACGGGCTACGCAGGTTCGAATCCTGCCCCTGGCACCAGAGAAGAAACGCCTTATCATTAGGCGATATTCGTAAGCAGCTCGAAGTCACTCGCGTGAGGGACTACGAAAGGAGCACCCCCGCCCACATAGCTCAGTCGGCAGAGCACGCCCTTGGTAAGGGCGAGGTCATCGGTTCGAATCCGATTGTGGGCTCCACTGACGGCAATCGGTCCCATGACCGGAAGAGCAAATGCGGCGAAACGGCTTGCCGGTGGGCCGGCAGAGTAGGGAGGAACAGCAGACAAAATGGCAAAAGAGAAGTTTGAGCGGAACAAGCCGCACCTCAACGTGGGTACCATCGGCCATGTTGACCACGGCAAGACGACCCTCACTGCCGCCATCACCAAAACGCTGGCCCTCAAAAAGATGGCCTCGTACCGGGACTTCGCCAGCATCGACAACGCGCCCGAAGAGCGAGCACGTGGCATCACGATCGCGATTCAGCACGTCGAGTACGAGACAGAAAACCGTCACTACGCGCACGTTGACTGCCCTGGACACGCCGACTACATCAAGAACATGATCACCGGCGCGGCCCAGATGGACGGCGCTATCCTGGTCGTCGCGGCTCCGGACGGCCCGATGCCCCAGACGCGGGAGCACATCCTGCTCGCCCGTCAGGTTGAAGTGCCCGCCATGGTCGTCTTCCTCAACAAAGTTGACATGATGGACGACGAGGAACTCCTCGACCTGGTCGAGTTGGAGCTGCGCGAGTTGCTCAGCAACCAGGGCTTCCCCGGCGATGACATCCCGATCATCCGCGGCAGCGCCCTCAAGGCGCTGGAGAGCACCAGCGAGGATCCCGACGCGCCTGAATACAAGTGCATCTGGGACCTCATGGATGCGATCGACTCCTACATTCCAATGCCGGCGCGCCCTTCCGACCTGCCGTTCCTGATGCCCGTCGAAGACGTCTTCGGCATCAAGGGCCGCGGCACGGTGGTCACAGGCCGTATTGAGCGTGGCGTGGTCAAGGTCAACGAAGAGATCGAAATCGTTGGTATCCGGGAGACGCGAAAGACGGTCGTCACGGGTGTCGAGATGTTCCGCAAGCTGCTCGATTCGGGTGAGCCCGGCGACAACGTGGGTTGCCTGCTCCGCGGCGTCGACCGCGAAGACGTCGAGCGTGGCATGGTGCTGGCGAAGCCGGCGTCGATTACGCCTCACACCGACTTCGAGGCCGAAGTTTACGTCCTCTCAAAGGAAGAGGGTGGCCGCCACACCCCGTTCTTCACGGGCTATCGCCCTCAGTTCTACGTCCGGACAACCGACGTGACGGGCAACATCGAACTGGAAGCGGGCGTGGAGATGATCATGCCCGGCGACAATACGAAGATGACCGTGCACCTGATTCAGCCCATCGCGCTCGAAGAAGGCCTCCGCTTCGCCATCCGAGAGGGTGGCCGGACCGTGGGCGCCGGCGCGGTAACGAAGATCCTGCAATAGCATGGCCAGGAAAGAGGACCGCCAGATCATTCACCTCGCGTGTAGCGAGTGCCGTGAGCGGACGTACACGACGACAAAGAATCGTCGCAACGACACCGACCGTATCGCGCTGAACAAATTCTGCCCGCGCTGTCGCCGGCACCGCGAACATCGGGAGGTGCGGTAACGGAGGACAGGCGTCAGCCCGTCGTCCAGACGCTCTTATGAGCCGCGCGACCCGCCGGCAGCAAGGTGGTTCCCAACAAGACGGTGGATCTGGTGGTCGTCTGCGGCCGTTTGGCTCGAAGGCGCCGCGTCAGACCCGTGGCAACCGTCCCGCAACCCCGCATCGCAAAGGCTTTCGGCCCGGCCTGCCGAACTGGATGACCGAAATTTGGGCCGAGCTCCGTAAAGTTACGTGGCCAACCCGGGACGAGACCGCTTACCTCACAATGGTGGTCATCATCGTCGCGGTAATCGTAGGAGTAGCGCTGGGCGTCATCGACGTGTTCTTCAACTGGCTCGTCGACCGCCTGCTGTTTGACAATTGATCATGGTTACAGACGCTGAACTAGCATTCCCAGAACCGGAAAACGGAAACGCTCTGACCGAGGGCGGCGACCAGGTGGACGATGAGGGGTTCTCCGAAGCGGAGTACTTCCAGGAGGGCCGCTCCTGGTACGTAATCCACACTTACTCCGGATACGAAAACCGCGTCCGTACCAACCTTGAGCATCGTATCGAATCGATGGACGCCGGCGACCTGATTCACCGCGTCATCGTGCCGACTGTCGACGAGATTGAGGTTCACGGCGGCGTGCGACGTACGGTCTCGCGCAAGATCTTCCCCGGCTACGTGCTGGTGGACATGTCCACGCTGATCGAGAACGACCCAGAGTCGAGCCGTGCCTGGTTCGTCGTGCGAAACACGCCCGGTGTCACCGGCTTCGTCGGTTCCGGGACGCGTCCCGTTCCGTTGGAAGAGGACGAAGTCAAACGCATCCTGCGTCAGATGAAGGCCGACGAGCCGATGGTCCGCGTCGGCTTTGTCGAGGGGCAGAGCGTCCGCATCGTCGACGGCCCCTTCGTGGACTTCGTCGGCACCGTGGAGGAGATCAACCTGGAGAAGGGCAAGGTCAAAGTCATGGTCTCCTTCTTCGGCCGCGACACTCCCGTCGAGCTCGACTTCCTGCAGGTTGAGAAGCTCTAGCACCATAACCAGTCCTTCCAGGAAGGACGTAGACAGCGGGAGCCTACCGGGTAAGGCCGGGGCGTTAGGACCGCGGAGGTATCCCTCTCTATGGCCAAGAAAGTCAGAGCCGTTGTGCGAATCCAGCTGGAGGCGGGCAAGGCAACGCCCGCGCCGCCCGTAGGTCCAGCGCTGGGCCAGCACGCGATCAACATCATGCAATTCTGCAAGGAGTACAACGAGAAGACCTCCTCGCAGAATGGTCAGATCGTCCCGGCTGAGGTGACTGTCTTCGAGGACCGCTCCTTCACGTTCATCCTCAAGACGCCGCCCGCGTCCGACATGCTTCGCAAGGCCGCCGGTCTCGAAAAGGGAAGCTCGGCCCAGAAGCGCATCAAGGTGGGCACGATATCGAAGGATCAGCTACGCCAGATCGCAACCGCGAAGATGCGCGACCTCAACGCGGCCGACGTCGAGGCGGCCGAGCGGATGATCGAGGGCAGCGCGCGCAGCATGGGTATCGAGGTGAGGAACTAATGCACCGCGGCAAGAAGTACCAGGACGCTGTCAAGCTCATCGAGAAGGACAAGAACTACCCGCCCTCGGAAGCGATCACGTTGGCCAAGAAGACGGCTACGGCCAAATTCGACGAGACGGTGGAGCTACACATGCGCACCGGTCTCGACCCACGGCATGCTGACCAGCAAATCCGCGGCACCGCGTTGCTGCCCAATGGCCTCGGGAAGGTGGTTCGTGTTCTCGTGTTCGCCGAGGGTGAAGGCGCTCGCAACGCCGACCAGGCCGGCGCCGACTTCGTCGGTAGCGACGACCTGATCAAGCGCATCGAGGAAGGCTGGACCGAATTCGATGTTGCCCTGGCCTCGCGCGAGATGATGAGCAAGGTTAGCCGCCTCGGTCGAGTGCTAGGTCCCCGAGGGCTGATGCCCAACCCACGCACCGGCTCGGTTGTCGACCCCGAGGACCTCGGTAAAGCCGTCAACGACGCGCGTCAAGGTCGCGTTGAATTCCGGCTCGACCGTACTGCGCTGATCCACGTACCGATCGGCAAGATCAGCTTTGAAGAAGACAAGCTGCTCGAAAATATGGCGACGATCGTCGATGCCATCGTCAAGGCGAAGCCGGCCGGCGCCAAGGGTCAGTACATCCGCTCAGCGTCGCTTGCCACAACCATGGGCCCCGGGATCAGTCTCGAGCTGGCACCGACACTCGCGATGACCAGCAGCTAAGCGCCACCCAACTCAAACAAGAAGCCGAGGCGTAACTGCCTCGGCTTCTTGTTCTGCTCCCGAATGCGCCTAGGGTGTTGCGATGGAAGTACTCTCCCACGCAATCATCTGCCAGCGGCTATCCCGCTTGGCGTAGACAATCAGCACTCGGGCTATCGGGTTGACCTCACGGTCACCCACCTTGACGCGGGCGTTAAACCTCGCGTTGATCAGGCCGGTGTCGCCCATGGAACGCACCGCAATGTCAGACATATCCATCGTCAGGTAACGGGAACGCCCGGAACGCAGCCCGTCGATATACGACGCCTTCGTGTCGAGCATGCCGTTGGAGTGGACATAGGTCAGGTCGTCTGCCAGCAGAGCCTCAAGCGCGTCGACATCGTTTTCGACAAGCGCTTTCACCCTCGCTTCATCCGCCCGGAGGACTTCGCGCTCCACCTCCGCCGCCGTCTGGACCATGTTGACCTCCTCGAACTTGGATCCGGTATGGGGCGCGAGTATAGCATCGCGGTGACGACGCTTGCTCAGACCGGAATCAGGCCATACACTGTGATTCGCGCTTCGAGCGCAGCAGCCAGAGACAGCGGGTGTCTGAGACTCAAGTTCCCGGTTCCGGGAAGCCCGCCGAGGCAGACCAGCGTTACGCATTAGGACCGTGTGTCCTCGTACGCCCTTGCCTCCTGGTGAGGGCGTTTTGGTTGGCCCCCAAACCGGCGCCTGGATTGAACCCAGAGGATGCAGGGTCTCCTGCTTGATAGTGAGTAGCCTATGCCGACCGAGAAGAAGATTCAGGCTGTAAAGGAGATGACCGAGACGCTGTCTCGCAGCAGCGTCGTCATCGGCGCGGATTACCGTGGCCTGACGGTTGAGGAAGCCACCGCCCTGCGTCGCGCCATGCGCGAGGCAGGCATCCAGATACAGGTGGTCAAAAACACGCTTTTCCTGCGTGCCGCCGAAGCTGCGGGCATGCCCGGGGTCGGCGAACTGGCCGAAGGGCCCACCGCGATCATCTACGGCTTCGACGACCCGCTGGCACCGATCAAGACAGTCGTCGAATATCAGCGACAAGCGCGCAACTCCTTCCAGGCTCGCAAGGCCTTCATGGACGGCGAGATCATCCCGGCAGGCCGGCTGGCCGACCTCGCATCGCTGCCGCCGAAGGAAGTGATGATTGCGCAGATCGTGGGTGCACTCCAGTCGCCGATCACGAACCTCGTCTACCTGCTCTCGGCCACGCTGCAGGAGTTCAGCGGCCTGCTAGACGCGCGTACTGACCAGATGGGTGACGAGCCCTCGGCCAGCGCACCAGAAGCCGCCGTATCCGAGGCGGAGAGCCCCGCGGAAGCCTCCGCTTCGGCAGCAGACGAACCCGCCGCCGAAGCAGCTGCATCGGAAGAACCAACCGAGGAACCTTCGGGTTCGAGTGAAGAAAACTCAACTGAAGAGGAAGCAGGAGAAGAAGATGGCAACTAAAAGCGAAGAGGTCCTGGAACTGATCAAGGGGATGACAATCCTTGAACTCAAGGATCTCAACGACTCGATCAAGGAAGAGTTTGGCGTGACGGCTGTCGCACCCGTCGCGATGGCAGCGGCCGGCGGAGCGGCGCCGGCGGCCGGCGGCGCTCCGGCAGGCGGGGACGATGAGCAGACCGAGTTCACGATCGTCCTCAAGGACTTCGGCGCTAACAAGATCAACGTGATCAAGGCCGTCCGTGAGGTCACCACGTTGGGCCTCAAGGAAGCCAAGGACCTCGTCGAAGCCGCGCCTACCAACGTCAAGGAAGGCATCGACAAGGCGGAGGCCGACACCATCAAGGCGAAGCTGACCGAAGCCGGCGCGACCGTCGAAGTCAACTAGCGCCGTTCCTAACCAGACCATCCTTAGGATAGGCGGGTTGGCATGGCTGCCCGCCTGTCCTAAGCTTGTTTTTCAGGCATGGCCGAATTTATGACCTGTTTCGCCTGCGAGAACGCGCCGACACAGCAGTGTCCTCGCTGTGGTAGGCCGTACTGTGACGAACACGGCGAGGATGTCTGCGACTCCTGCCTCCAGCCGGCCAGCGGTCTACCGTCTTTCACGCTGTTCCGCGGGTCCTTGCTGGCGCTCTTGATCGGCACGATCCTCGCTGTCTGGTTGCTGATTCAGCCTCCTGGCGGCGAGTCGAATGCGCCCCAGACGGGGACCATCATCACGCCAACGCCGGAGGCCTCGGTGGAGGCAACACCCGGTCTGGACGCGACACTCATCCCAGGCGGTTCGCCTGTGGCGGGTGGGACGCCGGCGCCCGGCACTTCGCCCGGCCCAACGACTTCCGGCGGCACCGGCACTTACATCGTGGAACCTGGCGACACGCTGAGCTCGATCTGCGCCGCGGTCGCCCCGTCCCTCGATGCTGAGGAATGCGTCGATGAGATCGTTGCGACGAACGACCTGGCTGACGCGTCCACCATCAGCGTTGGGCAAGAACTGGTTGTACCCCGGTGAGCGTAGTTATTCCTGCATGGATCTCGTTATCGAACGCAGAAGCACCAGCACACGCGAGGCGCAGGAGATAAGCTATCCGTCCAGTGACTGAATTCTCTGACCTCGACGCCCGGCGCCCGGACCGTCGCAACGTCATCAAGATGGCGTTGATCTACACGCCGATCTCGGTTGTTAGCCTCGTCCTCTGCGCCATCGCTATCGGTAACATCGCAAGCGGTCAGAGCGGCTTCTGGTTCACACTCGTCATCTTCGGCTCGCTCGGACTGCTGACCGGCTCGCAGGCAATCCTCTATCTCCGCGACCTGGTTACTTCGCCCATGGAACTTCAGGGCGAGGTGGTGCGTAAGTGGCACAAGGGCAACCTCTTCTTCTTCTTCATGCCTTCTTACTACATCACCGTGGATAGCAAGATCTTCAACGGCACCGTCGAGCGCGTTGAGGACAACGGCGCGTACATCCGCCTCGAATCCGGCGCTGAGGGGTTCTGCCCGCGCAAGGAACTGGACATGGACAACAAGCGAATGCGCGTCCAGGAAGCGGTGCGGCCCGGCCAGAAGGTCAACTACAAGATCACCGGCATCAACCGCCACGGTGTATATAAGCTGTCGTGCCGTAAAGCCGAAGAGCGCGCCGTCGTCGGCAAGATCTTTGTCATCTCACGCATCGAGTACGCGATGCTGCTCGAACTCGATCTGGTCAAAGTTACGCATTACCCTCACTCCGCCACCGTAGAACTCCTGGAGCGCTACGACGAATCGGAGAAGAGGTTCATTCCTGCCACCACCGGAGCCACCTTCTAGACCCGAGTACAACACGCGCATCCGCGAGCTTCCTGCCTCGGAGCGACCGCGCGAGCGTCTACGTGACCTGGGGGCGCAGGCGCTATCGAACGCCGAGCTTCTCGCCATCGTCCTCCGCAGCGGCTCGACGCGGCAAAGCGTGCTGAACCTTGCCTCTTCGCTGCTGGCACGTCACGGCGGCCTCGGCGGTCTGGCGCGTCTCTCGTTCTCAGACCTCGTCCGTGAGAGCGGCATCGGCGAAGCAAAAGCAGCCGAGATACAGGCTGCGTTTCAACTAGCGCTGCGCCTGAACGCACTCCAACCAGAGGAACGCCCATACGTGCGTTCGCCCGCCGACGTGAACAACCTGCTCGGCGCCGAGATGGCGCTGCTGGACCAGGAGCACCTCCGCGTACTGCTGGTCAATACGCGAAACCAGGTCATGACCGTCACCGAGGTCTACAAAGGCAACGTCAGCTCATCGTTGGTACGCACAGCGGAGGTGTTTCGCGAAGCAGTGCGTCAAAACGCTCCTTCGATCATCGTGGTGCACAACCACCCCTCGGGGGATCCGTCACCATCACCGGACGACGTGGCGCTGACCAAGACGCTGCGCCAGGCCGGTGACGTGCTGCAGATCGAGCTCCTCGACCACATCGTGATCGGCGATCACCGCTTCGCGAGCCTCAAACAGCTTGGATTGGGGTTCAGCTAACCGCGTTTCAAGGAAGTTCCCCGCAAGCACCCTCCTGTGCCAGAATTACGACCACGATGACTGACAAACGAACCGAGATCGCGACGTTGGCCGGCGGCTGCTTCTGGTGCACAGAGGCCGTGATTCAGAGACTGCGCGGCGTTGACAGAGTAGTGCCCGGCTACACCGGCGGCCACGTGCCTAACCCCACTTACCAGGATGTCTGCACCGGCACGACTGGCCACGCCGAGGCGATCCAGGTCCACTTCGACCCGGACGTGATCAGCTACGAGCAACTGCTTGAGGTCTTCTTTGCGCTGCATGACCCGACGACGCTGAACCGCCAGGACGCCGACGTCGGCCCCCAGTACCGCTCAGCTGTCTACTATCACGGCGAAGCTCAGAAGCAGACTGTGGAAAGGGTCATCGCCGAAGTGAACGCTTCGGGTATGTATCCGAACCCGGTGGTCACGGAAGTCGCGCCGGCCGGCGAGTATTACGTGGCGGAGGACTACCACCACAACTTTTACGAGGACAACAAGAGCTACCCATACTGCACGGTCGTGATCGATCCAAAGGTGCAGAAGCTCTACAAGAACTTCGAGCCGCTGCTAGCCTAACGCTGCGCTTTCGGGATCACGAGCTTCAGCGCTGTGTGCGTGTCAGAGAAGCTGACCACCTTCGTATCCACGAGGCCGGCTTCCCGGGCCGCGGCCATGACCTCGACGTCTTTCAGCACCGCGCCCTTTCCCTTCGGTGACACCACCCAGATGCCGCCGGCCGGCTTGATCGCGCCTCGTAGCTCCGTCAGACGCGCAAGGTCTTCGGCACAGTCCGCCTCGTAGAAAACGAGATCGGCATCCTTGACGAGCTCGTGGCTCGGCGAGCCAATGCGGTCGCGTAGTTGGATTTTGAACGCTTCGTCATCGACACCGAGCACGGCGACCGTCATTCCCGGCTTGACGCCCAGCTTGTCGAGCAGGCCACGCGGGTTGCGGATCTTCTCGGCCCACCTCTCGGCGTCTCGTCCCAGCTCAAACGCCGCGACGCCGCCCTCGTAGCCGGCGCGCAGCTCGCCGTCCGAAGCTTCCAGAGACGTGATTTCCTTGAACGGGATTTTGAGCCGGAAGTCGCCGCGGAAGATTAGCTCCGCGGTTTCGAGCAGCGCTTTGCCTTCGGAGGAATTGCCCTTGTAAGTCACGCGGCAGATGGCTTCCGAACCCACGCTAGACCGCCAGGAGCTGCCTTTGTGCGCCGATTTCGCGGCCCTCGTGTTGGAGCAGCCAGGCCTTGGTATCAAGCCCGCCGCCGAAGCCGTGCAGCCGCTTGTCGGAACCGACGACGCGGTGACACGGGATGATGATTACGATGGGGTTGGCGCCGCAAGCGCTGCCGGCCGCGCGGTATGCGCTTGGGTTGCCTGCCTCGGCCGCGACTTCGGCGTAGCTCAACGTCTCGCCATAGGGGATGCGGGCCACGGCCTCCCAAACTCGGCGCCGGAACTCGCTGCCGCCCCTGAGGTCGAGCGGGATCTCGAAATCACGCCGTTCACCCCTGAAATACTCGTCCAGCTGCGACTCGACCGCTGTTGCGATCGCTTGCTCTTCCGCTGTCAGCGGTTCCCGGCTCACCTCGCGCGGCTGCTCCGCCGAGCGGCGAAGCGGAGGCTCGCGCAGGCCGCCCAGGAAATCGAGGCGCCGCAGACCATTCGGCGTCACCTCCGCGAAGAGCAACCCGAATGGCGCGTCGACCGTAAACGTAGCCATGCGTGGACTCCTATTCATCCCGGACGAGGACCAGCTCAGCTGTGGCCAGACCAACGGCCACCTTCTGATCGCTGTACTCCGGCAACGAAACGGTAATGGTCGCGTTCGACAGCGCGACCTCATCGATGTGCAAGCGCGTGTTGGGGATGAGGTGGTTGCGTTCCAGGTAGTGCATCAGCGCCGCGTCGTCTTCGGCGTGCTCCGCGATGTTGTTGACCACGAGCGCCGCGCCCTCACGCGCTTCGCGCAATGCATACGCCTTGGACGGTTCGTTGCTCGCCAGGCCCGGGATCGGGTTGCCGTGCGGGCACGTCTCCGGATTGTCGAGGATCGCCAGTATCTGTCGCTCGATGAGGGGTGAGATCGCGTGCTCCACGCGGTGCGCCTCATCGTGCACGTCGGCCCAGTTAAGCTTGAGTATGTCGGTGAGCAGGCGCTCTGCCAGCATGTGACGGCGAATGATCGATTCGGCGCGCTCCTGACCCTGCGGGCTCAGCTCGATGTGGTGCTCCGGGTCCAATGTGACCAGACCGTCGCGCTCCATGCGCTTCAGCGTGGCCCAGGCAGTCGGTGCGGAGACGCGTTTGCGCTCTTTAACACGCGCGGCGATCACCGGCGCGCCTTCACGACGCATCGTGTAGATGAGTTGGAGGTAGTCCTCAATGGTCTCGCTGAGGTGTTCTGACTGTTCCATGCGCCAAACTGATCGTAGGCAGGCCCTGTTGGCCCGTCAACTTGACGCGCAGGTAAGTAGGGCTATCGACCTGAGAGGTGCTGCCCTGCTTCTGTAGCTACGATGCGATACACCTCTGCCAACGGCAGCGCCCTCTCCTGGGCTATGCGCCGGCACACCTCGTACTCCGGCGCCAGACGCGGTTCTTCCCCCGGTAGGCGTTTCACCTTGACGGCGGCAACCCCCAGGCTGGACTCGAACTCGAAGACCTCGCGCTCTGCCTCGTAGCGACTCACGTCTCGCACACGGACACCCAGCGTGCTCGTCTCACGCAGCAGGATGCCAACAAGGTCGGCTTCAAGTGCCTCCTGGCACAGAACGGAGACCATGACAGCGGGGCGGCTCTTCTTCATCTGAATCGACGTGAACCAGACGTCAGCGGCACCGCGCGCCAAGAGCGCCTCCTGCGTATACGCGAGCAGCTCCGCCGCCATGTCGTCGATGTTGGTCTCGATCAGGCGCATGCGCTTGCCCGCTGGCTCCGTCTCGCCCAACCAGACACGCAGGATGTTGGGTCGGTCCGCCGGATCGCGCCCTCCTGCGCCGATGCCAACCCTTTCGACCCGCATTGCGGGACGCTCGAAGCGGCCCAGCGTCGTAAGTAGCGCGGCGCCGGTCGGCGTCACCATCTCGCTGCGCGAACCTTCACCTTCGACCGTCGGGGCGCCGGCCCGCGCGATCAGCTCCAGCGTGGCGGGCGCCGGCAACGGGAACGCTCCGTGCGAGCCCTTGCCCTCGCCGTGGCCCAGCGGCAGGGACGAGGCGTAAACGTCCTGCACGCCGAGGAGCCGCAGGCCAACAACACACCCCGTCACGTCGACGAGAGCATCGACGGCGCCCACCTCGTGCAGCTCGACATCTTCCATGCTGCTGCCGTGGACCTTCGCCTCGACTTCGCCGAGGGCCTTGAACACGGACTCGATGCGGGCGCGGTCAGATTCGGGAAGTTGCGAGTTACGGACGATATCGAGGACTTCCGCCAGCGAGCGATGGCGAGGCGTCTCATTGACGATCACGTCGAGTTTAGTGGCGGCGAAGCCGGCTCGCTGGACGCGCTCCAGCTTGAGTTCGAAGGCCCCGGCGGGCAGAGCAAGCCTGGACACTTCCTCCCGCAGCGATTCGAAGGGGAGGCCGGCGTCCAGCATGGCGCCCAGGATCATGTCGCCGCTGGCGCCGGAGAAGCAGTCGAAGTACGCGACGCGTGTCATGAAGGGGGAGGTTCAGTCGACTCGTGGGGGATTATGGGAGAGACGGTTGATCTGGCCCGCAAGGTAGCCCGCGCCGAATCCGTTGTCGATGTTGACGACGGAGACGCCGGCGGCACAGCTGTTTAGCATCGCCAGTAGAGGCGCCAGGCCGTTGAAGCTGGCGCCGTACCCGATTGATGTGGGGACGGCGATGACGGGCACAGCGACCAGTCCCGAGACAACGCTGGGCAACGCGCCCTCCATCCCGGCGATGACGATGATGACGTTAGCTTGCATCAGCCCTGGCAGATGATCGAAGAGGCGGTGGATGCCTGCGACGCCAACGTCGGTGATCAAGACGGCAGCGCTGCCCATCACGCCCGCCGTAACGACGGCCTCGCGAGCTACGGGGAGGTCCGAGGTGCCGGCGCAGACGACCGAGACACCAGGCAGCAAAGGCTGAGGGTCGCGATCGACGACGGCGGTGCGCGCGACTTCGTCGTACTCGGCGTCCGGAACGGCGGCCTGCAGCGCGCGGTAGCCGTCGCGCTCGAGGCGAGTGACGAGGAGGCGTCCGTTTTGCTCTACGAGGCGCTGACCGATGGCAGCCACCTGGTCGGGTGTCTTGCCGAGGCCTAGAACGACCTCCGGAATGTGATCGCGGATGCCGCGGTGGTGGTCGATCTTGGCGAAGCCAAGGTCTTCGTAAGGGAGATGGCGCAATACAGACAGCGCCTCTTCGACGCCGACAGTCCCACCCGCGACTTGCTCCAGGAGCAGCCCTAGCTTCTCGTTAACGCTGTCTGCCTCCGTTTTAGTGGACAAATTATAGCATCGTGTCTGTGCTACACTCGTCCGGTTGGCGGCGGGGAAGCCGGCAGCAGTGCAGTGGCTTTGCGCTGCGGTCGATAACTAGTGAATAGCAGATCGAAAGGTCACGCTTGAGCTGGATCGACATCGTTATCCTCGCCACGATGGCCTGGTTCACCTATGCGGCGTTTCACGCCGGCATGATCCGGGAGATAATCACCATCTTTGGCGCCATCTTCGCCGTGGCGCTGGCCGGCCTCTTTTACCAGGAACTTGCCGAAGACGTTCGCGTTGCCGTTGACGATGAGGAGACGGCGCGGATCATCGCGTTTGCCATGATCTTCGGCGCCACGGTGCTCGCGAGCCAGCTGGCGGCGCTGTTCTTGAAGCAGGCGGCGTCACTTCTTCTGCTCGGCCTCTTCGACTCCATCGGCGGCGCCTTCATCGGCTTTGTGAAGGGCTTTATATTCGTCGAAATCGCCCTGATCATCGGCATCACTTTCGAGTCGCTGGGCTTCCGCGGAGCGATCGAGGGCTCGGCGCTGGCGCCGATTTACCTCGACTTTCTGCCTTTCTTGAAGTGGGTCCTACCGGCGCAATTCAAGGACGCGATCAGCGGCTTCTAGCCGCGAGATAGTACTTAGAAACCCCTTGGAACCTCGGGCTGGCACTGGCGGCAGAAGCTGGTGATGCGCTGACCTGCCGTAATCTCACTGATCGTGCTGCCGCAGCGCGGACAGGGCTCGCCGCCGCGTCGATGGACACGCAGGTGCTCGCGCCATTCCTTGTACTCCAGGCTCTCGCCCATCTTCTGCCAGACGATTGGCTCGGCCCAGCGGAGGACCTCGCCGACGGCGTGATAGAGCGCTCCGATCTCGTCGTCCGACATCTGGCTGCGTTTGCGGTAGGGATGCAGCTTCGCCTCCCAGAGGATCTCGTCCGAGTAGGCATTGCCGATACCCGCGATGAATTTGTGGTTGACCAGGATGCTCTTGATCTGCCCCGTGTACTTCCTGATCCGCTCACGGAACACGTCCTCCGTCAGGGCGGGCGAGAGCACGTCCGGCCCCATCTCACCGAACTGGGGCAGCGTCTCGATCTCCTCTGGTGTCGTGAGGTAGACGCGTCCCATAAGGCGCTGGTCGACATAGCGCAACTCCTTGCCACCACTGAGGCCGAGGAGGAAGCAGGTACGAGCGTGGCGCTTGGCGGAAGGGTCCGTCAGCGAGAAACGGCCCGTGAGCATCGCGTTGACCACCATGATCCGCCCGCTGGCGAGGGTGAAGAGGAGGAATTTGCCATGCCGATGTACGTCTCCCAACGTATCGCCGGTCATCTGACGGACGAACTCGTCTCGTGGTACCCTGATAACTACAGGGATAAAGGTGTCCACCCTCTCGATGGTCTGACCGGCCACGGTACGATTGAAGAACTTGCGTATCGCCTCGAGATCGGGCACTTCAGGCATAACGAGACTATTCTAACTGCCACTTTTTGCCGAGAGTTTCTTGTGTCGGACCCTTGCGAAGGGAATCTGGTTAGGCTTGCCCTAACGTGAATCGCCCAATAAGATTCGCAGGGTTTGGCTCGGTTGAGCCACCAAGGAGGTTGCACCGCATTGGCCTACGTTGACAAAGAAATCGCCTGCAAAGATTGTGGAAGCGGCTTTGTTTTCACGGCAGGCGAGCAGGAGTTTTACGCCACGAAGGGGCTCCAGAACGAGCCCGCACGTTGCCCGCGATGCCGTACTGCGCGCCGGACAGCCCGCGCCCAGGAGCCTGAGGAAGGCTACGTGCGCTACGGCGTGTTCGCCAGCTTCGGTGGCAAGACGCCGCGCCAGATGCACCCGGCCGCGTGCGCCGAGTGCGGCATCATGACCGAAGTACCGTTTATCCCGCGCGGCGACCGGCCGGTCTACTGCAGCTCCTGCTACAACAAGGTTCGTGCTGCGGCGCCGAGGCCTCTCTCCTAAATCCCCAGGGCCATCATGGCCACCGACCCAGAAGCGCTCACTCAGCTGTCGCGTCTCGTCGGCGAATCGTTTTCGCCGACGGCGACGCCGGTTGAGGTTCAGCGCATCCTCGAACAACGTCTCGATAGTCTGACGGACGGCATCGTCGCGGAAGCCGCGTCGTCTGACGATGTGTTCGACCGCCCGTCCGCCATCGAGTTCGTCACCGCCCGGGTCGACGACCTGGCGAAATGGCTCAGCGAGGCGCAAAGGGCTCGACTACTTGACGCCGCGCAGGGCAAGATCGATACATGGTAAGACGAATCGCGCTTCTGGCTTTCGCGACCTTTGCGGTCTTCCTCATTGCCTGCGGAGGCGATGAGGAGCCCAGGACGGCCTCCCAGCTGCCGGAGCCTACTGCTAGGCCGACACGCGCTGCCACCGGGCCTACGGCCATCGTGGAGCCCCGTAGCGGGCCTCCCGGCGACTTTGTCACGGTTTCCGGCGCCGCCTGGCCTCCTGGTGTGCTTATCGACGTTACCGGCATCTTGCCGGCGGGCACGAAGGCAGACCCCTACGCCACAACTACGACCGATCAGTCCGGTGCATTCAGCGTCAGGTTCCGATTGGAAAAGACGCCCGACGGCGCCGACCTGCAAGTCGGCCGCTTTGACCTGATCGTGCGGTCGGCGAGCGCGGAGGTCGATATACCGTTTCTGGTAGAGACACGGCGGCCGATCCAGAACAACGGACCCGGCTAAGGGCCGTAGAGCAACCGTTAGAATCACGCATGCTGCAGCCGATCACCCTCGAAGGACGCTTTGTTCGTCTCGAGCCTTTGACTGTCAAGCACGTCCCGCAACTAGCGGCTGCTGCTGAGGGAAGGCGTGAGACGTTCGCGCTGACCGGCGTGCCTCACGGCGAATCCGAGGCACGGGCCTACGTGAACTTTGCGCTGGCCGAACAAGCGGCGAACAGGGCGGTCCCCTTTGCCACGGTCAACTGCAGTACGCGACAGGTTGTCGGCTCCACTCGGTTCTTCGACATCGCATTCTGGGACTGGCCCGCGGGTGATCCGAACCAACGAGGCATCGAGCTACCTGATGCGCTAGAGATCGGCCATACCTGGCTGTCAGCCGACGCGCAGCGGACGGGGATTAACACCGAAGCCAAGCTCCTCATGCTGACGCATGCTTTCGAGACTTGGCACGTACATCGCGTCAGGCTCAGCACGGATGCCCGAAATGAACGCTCGCGGCGGGCTATCGAGCGGCTCGGAGCGCATCTTGATGGCATCTTGCGAGCGACGAGAAACGCCTACGACAGCGGCATTCGCGACAGCGCGTACTACTCGATGCTGGACTCGGAGTGGCCGGAGGCCAAGGCAGCGCTGGAGAAGCGACTAAGACCAGCCTAACGATTGCCGTTGGTGACCTCTTCCTCGTCTTCATCATCATCGTCGTCATCATCGTCGTCGTCGTCTCCGGTTTCTGAGAAGACGCCGACCTCGCGCCCGGCCCAGACGGTGACGATGAAGTCATCGCGCAGCGGCTCCCAGCTCATGACGAGGCGTTCGTCTATCTCACCGATGAGGTCTTCGATGGCTTCGTCGTCGAAATCGGCGGTGACGCACAGGGTGGCGTAGGCGGTTGACTGGGAGTAGTGCAGGTCGACGCGACCGACCTCATCGCCCTCGCGCTCGATGACGAAGCTTTCGGACTGCTGGGTACGATTCTCGCGCTCGAAGCTATATGTTGCCATGTTGTCCTTCTAGGGCCTTATCTGGCCCTCGCCCTGCACGATCCACTTGTAAGTCGTGATCTCACGCAGGCCGGTTGGGCCACGCGCGATCGTCTTTTGGGTCGAATCGATAATTTCGGCGCCGAGACCGAATTGGGCGCCGTCGGTGAACTGCGTTGAGGCATTGACGTAGACGACCGCGGTGTCGACCTCATCGGTGAAGCGCTTCGCGGCGCTGAAGTCCTCGGTGACGATGGCGTCCGAGTGGCCGGTTCCGTACTGGGCGATATGGTCCAGCGCTTCGTCCAGAGAGTCGACGACGCGGACAGCAGCGACGGCGGCGAGGAACTCGTGGCCGAAGTCGTCCGGCTGGGCAGCGATCGCATTCACGCCATCACCGGCCTGCTGCAGCAGTGAGAGGGCACGTTCGTCGCAGCGCAGTTCGACGCCCTTCGCGGCGAGCGACTGGGCGGCGCGCGGCAGGTAGCCCACCGCCACGTCGGCGTGGACCAGCACGGTATCGAGAGCGTTGCAGATCGACCAGTTTCGCGTCTTGGCGTTCGTGACGATGTCGACGGCCTTGTCGAGATCGGCGAGCCTGTCAACGTAGGTGTGGCAAACGCCTACGCCGCCCGTGAGGACGGGCATGCGAGCGTTCTCCGCCACGAAGCGAATCAACTCGGCGCCACCTCGCGGCACAACGATGTCGATGTATTCACGCAGCGTCAGCAACTGGGCTACGAGAGCGCGGTCGGTGTTCTCGATGAATTGCAGGGCGCCTTCCGGGATGCCGGCGGAGGCCTGCGCCTCACGCGCCACGCGGGCGAGGACCGTGTTGGAGCGGATGGCCTCGCTGCCGCCGCGGATGACGCAGGCGTTGCCGGACTTGAGGCAGAGCGACGCGATATCGATCGTCACGTTGGGGCGGCTCTCGAAGATCGCGGCGAGCACGCCGAGGGGGACGCGGCGGCGGCTGACATTGAGGCCGTTGGGCAGCTTCCAGCCGTCGATGACCTCGCCGACGGGGTCGGGGAGGCGGGCGACGGTGCGCACGTCGGCGGCGATGGCCTGCAGCTTCTCGGGCGTCAGCTTGAGGCGGTTCAGCGGCGCCTCCGCCAGGCCGGCGTCCGCGGCGCGCTCGACATCCTGCGTGTTGGCCGCGAGTATCTCGCCCTGGCGCGCGATCAACGCCTCGGCGATGGCCACCAGGCCCGCGTTCTTGATGGCGGTGGAAGTACCGGCCAGCTTGCGGGCAGCGCCCTTCGCGACCTGCGCCTGTGACAGTAGGGTTGCGTCTATCTCCATCTCACCCCTCCGGATTAGACGAGAACCAGATTATCGCGGTGGACGGCTTCGGCTCCATAGTCGTGGCCCAGGATGGCAGCGATCTGCGTCGATCGAGCGCCGCGCAGCGCCGTCAGCTCCAGCGAGCCATAGTTGGCGACACCGGTGGCAAGACGGTCGCCGGCCGGATCGGTAACTTCGATCGTGTCGCCGCGCTGGAAGTCGCCACAAACCTCCTTGATGCCGGCAGGCAGAAGGCTGGTGTTGCGCTCGCGCAGAGCCCTGGCAGCACCTTCGTCGACGACCAGGCTGCCCTTGATGCGGAGGCCGCTGAGTATCCAGCGCTTGCGGCTCTCGAGGCGGTCGCCGGCGGCCGGGAAGAAGGTGCCGAGTGACTCGCCCTGCACGAGGCGGGGCAAGACGTCCGGCTCGAGGCCGCTGGCGATGACGGTATCGCTGCCGCCGGACGTGGCGAGGCGCGCCGCCTGCAGCTTTGAGGCCATACCGCCGCGGCCGCCCGTCTCGCTAGCGCCGGCGTACGCCTCAACCTTCTTGTCGATGCGGTCGACTCGCGTGACCAGGGTCGCCGTAGGGTCTACTGAGGGGTCTGCAGTAAAGAGGCCTTCGCGGGTCATCAGCAGGGCCAGCAGGTCGGCGTCGACCAGGTTGGCGGTGAGGGCGGCCAGCGTGTCGTTCTCACCGATGTGACTCTCCTCCAGCTCCTCGATCGAGACCGCGTCATTTTCGTTGACGATCGGCACGACCTTGTAGGAGAGCAGCGCGAGCAACGTGTTGCGGGCGTTGAGGTAGCTGATTCGGTCGGAGAGATCGCGGCGCGTCAGCAGCGTCTGCGCGACATTGATCCCGTGCTGGGCGAACAACTTGTCGTAGGCCTGCATGAGCTGGCCCTGGCCGACGGCGGCAAGGACCTGGCGAAAGGGGATATCGCGTCGGTTGCGGCCGCGCGTGATACCGAGGCGAGAGCGCCCGGCCGCAACGGCGCCGGAGGACACGACGACGACCTCGACGCCGGTCTGGCGCAAGGCGGCCACCTGCGCCACAAGCTGGTTCATGCGCTCGATATCGAGCTCATCGCCGCCGTTGGTCAGGAGATTGGTGCCGAACTTGGCGACGATGCGCCGATAGCGTTTCTTCATTCGTTGTGAAACCCGTCCTTCCCCGAAGGACGCTTTGGATTATAGACCAGGGGTTGCTGACGGACCGGTGACTATCGGCTCGACGTGCACCGTAACGATGCTGCCGGGCCACAGCGCCTCGATTCGCGCCTCGATGCGATCGGTGAGGACATGCGCGGCGTCCACGGTCATGTCGCCGGGAACGGTGATGTGGAAATCGATGTGGCGTACCTGGCCGGCGCGCCGGGTCCTGAGCTGATGGTAGCCATCGACGCCTTCCACGACGATCGCGTCGTGAAGCTCCGCGATCTCCTCGTTGCCGAGGCGTTTGTCGAGCACGTCGCCGACGGCGCTGGCGAGGATATGACCGGCGGTCCAGAGTAAGTAGAGGCCCAGGGCCAGCGCGAAGATCGCGTCGAAGGCGACCTCGTCTGTGATGGCAACAAGGGCGAGGCCGAGCATGACGGCCCCGGCCTGCACCACGTTGGTCCAGAGGTGCCGCGCCTCGGAAGCGATGGCCGGCGAATTGGTCTCGCGCGCGACGCGGGAAGTGTACTGAACCAGCAAAACGTTCGCGGCCGCCGCGATCAGCATCGCGACGAGGCCAATGTTGTAGCCGACCTCGTCCGGTGGTTCGAGGAGACGATAGGCCGCAGTCGCCACGATGAAGACGCCACCGCCGCCGATGAGCACCGACTGCAGCGTTGCCGCAACGGTTTCAGCGCGACCGTGGCCATAGGGGTGGCCCTCATCGGCGGGGCGAGCGCCGATGCGGACGCTGATCAGCGTGATGGTCGCGGCGATGAGGTCCTGGCCGCTGTCGATGCCGTCCGAGAGCACCGCGACGCTTCCGGCGATGATGCCCACGCTGACCTTGAGCAGCATGAGAGCAACGTTCATGTAGACGGAGAGCGAAGCGGCGCGGCTGGCAGGGTCGGCGGGCAGGAAGCGCTTGGCGGGGGTCACGGCGGGGCCACGCTCTCCGCCGGCGAGAGCGGCTCATCGAGGACGGGCTTGCCAAGGCGACGGCTGACCAGCGCCAGCGCGACCAGGCCGACGATGACGCCGAACCACAGAGTGCCGAACCGGATGACAAGCGTCCCGACCGCCGCGTTCGCCTTCGTCATGTCGAGTAACACCTGCGAGAGCCCTGTGATGCCGCCCTCCGCCACGCCGAGACCGCCCGGCGTCAGCAAGAGCGCACTGGCCAGCGTCGCGGCAGGCATGATGAACGACGCTCTGAGCAGCGTATCGGCCCCGCCTTCGACGCCGAGGCCGATCAGCACAACGTAGAACGCCAGCACCTCGAAGCCCCATGAGACGACGCTGAGCAGCGTCATCGAACCAAGCGCAGAGGGCGACAGCAGGGCGTAGCTGCTGGTGTAGAACTCCTCGGCATGCTGCGCAAAACGGGAGACGATCGGCACGCGCTCGAGCCGGTGCAGCAGCCAGTAGGACAGGGGTCGATTGCGCACGACGTAAAACATCGCGGCGCCACCCGCCAGCACGACCACAAAAGCCGGCCACGCATCGCCGAATACGACGAGACCCGCGGCGCCTAGCACGACGAGCCCGAGGCTGTCTGTGAGGCGCTCGGCGATGATGATCGGCGCGGAGCGGCTGAACGGCGTGCCGTGCATCTCGCGCAGGAGATAGCACTTCAGCCATTCGCCAACCTTGCCGGGCGTGACGACCATGCCGAGGCCGGCGAAATAGACCAACGCGCTATCGCGCGTCGAGAAATCGCGGACGCCAATTGTCTTGAGGTAGAACTGCCACTTGAGGAAGCGCAGCAGGTAGTTGACGGTCGTGAGGCCAAGGACGATGGGCAGGTACTGCCACTTGAAGTTGCCGAGCCCATGGATCACTTCGTTGAAGTCGGCGTACGCGCTGAGGCCGATAAAAACGACCGCGCCGAGGATAAGCGAGATCATCAGGCGGCCGCGTAGCTTGTCGAGGCTCACAAACGTCATTGTATCCGTGACGCCCGGCACTTGAGCTATCAGGGTTTGCGAGGTCAACATCAGTAGCAATGCTGCTGCTTTACGGACTCGTCGCCTGGTTTCTGTTCATGATCACAGCGGTGATCAACGGGATGTTTGGCGTTTCCCGGCTCCAGCTTGCGATGAGCGATTACAGGGCACATGTCGTCAGTACGCTGCTGCTCTGCCTGGCGTTGCTGGTCGAGATCAGCGTGTTCCTGGAGCTGGTCGGTGATTACAGCCAGGGCTGGCTGATCGCGTTGGGCGTGATGTGGACGCTGATGACGCTTGTCTTCGAGTTCGGCTTTGGGCGCCTCATGGGGCAGTCCTGGGCAACGCTGCTGGAGAACTACGACGTGCTTCACGGTCGCATTTGGCCGCTGGTGCTGATCGTTGTGCTGCTGACCCCGGTGCTGGCTGGTTGATGCCGTGTGAAAAGTGTGAATTCAGCCGCGCTGTTGAAGTAGTGTCTGGACACGGTTGAGGATGTGCTGAGCGACCTCGTACTTCGGCAGCAGCGGTAGCTCCTGCTTGGCGCCGGCAGCGTCGAGAATCACAACACGGTTGGTGTCGACGGCGAAGCCGGCGTCGGAGGCCGAGACGTCGTTGGCGACGATGAGGTCGAGCGGACCGTGGCTCTCCGGCTTGCGCATCGCGTTTTCGATCAGGTTTTCGGTCTCGGCCGCGAAGGCGACCTTCACGACCGACGCGGGCACTTCCAGGAAGAAGGAGTCGTTCTTGACCATGGCCAGCATCAGACCGCCCTCGCCCTTCTTGAGCTTCTGGTCTGCAGCCTCGGCGGGGCGGTAGTCAGACATGGCTGCGGCCATGATCAGGACGTCAGCCGTGGCGCAGGCGGCCAGGACGGCGTCGCGCATCTGGGACACGGTCTCGACCGCCGCTAGCTCGACGCCGTAGGGCAACGGCAACGCGGGCTCCGTAGAGACCAGGGTGACGCGGGCGCCACGGTCGCGGGCGGCTTCCGCCAACGCGTAGCCCATCTTGCCGCTGGAGCGGTTCGTGATGACGCGGACGGGGTCGATGGGCTCGCGGGTGCCGCCGGCGCTGACGACGATGTGGCGGCCCGCGAGTTCGCCCTGCTTCGCGAGCTCGTACTTCGCGGCGCCGAGGACCTTTTCGGGCTCCGACATGCGCCCCGCACCCGAGTGGCCGCTGGCGAGCCGTCCCGACTCCGGCCCGACGAAGACGAAGCCGCGCTCCCGCAGCGTCGCGACATTGGCCTGCGTCGCGGCCGCCTCCCACATCTGCGAGTCCATGGACGGCGCGACGAGGACGGGCGCCTTCGTAGCGAGGACCGTGAGCGAGAGCATGTCGTCGGCGAGGCCGTAGGCGAAGCGAGCCAGCGTCGTAGCGGTCGCGGGCGCGACGATCACGAGCTCGGCGCGGCGAGCCAGCGCAACGTGCTCTTCGCCGGCGTCGGTCGCGGGCTGGAACATGTTGGTGTAGACGGGTCGTCCGGTGAGCGACCGGAAGGTGAAAGGCGTAACGAACTGCTGTGCCGCGTCCGTGAGGACGACATCGACGAGCGCCCCGGCCTGCACGAGTTTGCTGGCGAGGTCGGCGGCCTTGAAGGCGGCGATACTGCCGCTGACGCCGAGTACCACGCTGCGATCCTTGAGCGGCATCACGAGCCCTCGTTCATTTCATAGACCTGCTGCAGGCCGTAGAGCGACAGGTTTGGGTCGACCTGATCGAAGCAGTGAGTCAGCTCGCTCATCAGCGAAGCCCAGCCGCCCGTGCCGATGACCCAGGCGTCTTCACCGACCTCCACCTTGAAGCGGCGCACCATTCCTTCGATCAGGTCGGCGTAACCGAAGAGCAGGCCGGACTGCATAGCGGCCGTCGTGTTGGTACCAATCGCCTTTTTAGGCGGCGCTAGCTCGACGCTAGGGAGCATCGCGGCCCTACCGGCCAATGCGTCCATTGCCACGCCCATACCCGCAGCAATAGCCCCACCGAGGTAGACGCCATCGCTGGAGACGGCTTCGAAGACGGTGGCGGTACCGAGGGAAACGACTATCACGGGCGGCTTGTGCAGGCGCAAGGCGCCCAGCGCTACAGCAATGCGGTCGGGGCCCAGCTCGCGGGGCTCATACTGGATGCGCATGCCGGTCTTAACGCCTACGCCGACACGCAGGGCCTTGACGCTGAAGTGCTTCGCGAACATCTCACCGAATACGGGCGACAGGTTGGGCACAACGCTCGCGTACACGGCGCCGTCGATGCGTGCCTTGTCGATGCCCTGCATGCCGAGAAGGTTGACGAGCAGCACGGCATACTCGTCGGCCAGGGTGCCGCTGTCAGTGGCCACGTGCCAGCTGACGGCCAGCTCCTTGCCTTCGAAGATGCCAAACTTGATCTGCGTATTGCCGATGTCCGCCGCGAGCAGCATTGTGAACCAATTATAGGCGTCGCTGATGGCCCTCGATGTTAGGGCTTACCCCTAAGTAACGCCTCCTGCGCTGGCTTCACGAAGCCTTACGTAGCACCATAGATACGTGCCACGCATCGTCCTCGACTTCGACCCGCCGCGGCTGGACGCGCCCACGTTTGCGTCCGACACGAGCGACCTCGTTTTCTTCCTTTCGTGGGCGTTTTCGACGCGATACGGGGCGAGCCACGAGCTGGCCGTCGCGGCGCTGGTGCTGCGCAGCGAGTTCAAGATCGACCTGCAGCCGCTGTTGACGTTCGCGGACCGCAACGTGGAGGACCCGGCGGACGACGAGGCGCTTGAGCGCGCCTGGCAAGACGCCGCGCCGCTCGCCGAGTGCTGCGAGCGCGTCCACGAGGCGTTGAACAGCGACGAGAAGCGCCTTACCCAGCTGCGAGACGACTACCCGGCGCTGCGTGACAACATCCGCGAGCTGGGAAAGATCGCCGCGTGGGCAAGGGAACAAGGCGACCGCATCCGCGTGACATACGAGCTGGAGGATGCGGTGTGAGGGTTGCAGCCATCCTGGCAGCCGCAGCGCTACTGGCTGGCGTGCTCGCGGCCGGTTTTCTGAGCTTCGCGGATTCGTACTCAGGGCAGACATGCGAAGCCTCGCCTGGTAGAGAGGCCGTCTGCACAGACACGTCGGCAACGCTCGTGGAGGAGAATGGCAAGTGGGTCTACGGCGTCCTCGCTGTGCCAATCGCGATTAGCCTTGGGGCGCTGATGGCTGTTGCCTTTCGCCTACCCAGGGGCATCGAGTGGTCGCTAGCGGGGCTGGCACTCCTGGCGTGCCTCATCGCCATCTTTTCGGTCGGCGTCTTCTTTCTGCTGGGCGCGTTGCTCCTGGTGGCAGCCGCCGCTACGGACCGTGCCAGGCTGGCACCATCGTGACGGCCGCGAGGGTTGGGCGAGCTTACAATCGCTGGGTCAAGAAGTCGGTCAGCGGGCGGCTGTACGGGCTGCTGGCGGGACCGCCCGGGCTGATGCTAGTCAACACGCCGGCGTTCAACCTGCACGAGGAGCTACAGCTACAGCCGGAGACGCGCCTGCTCGACATCGGCTGCGGTAGCGGCGCGCTGCTTGAACTGCTTGCGTCGCGGGTGGCGTTCCAGCGGCGGCCTGTCGGGATCGACCTCTCGACCACGATGCTGCACCTCAGCGACCCGAGGCGCGCGTCGCTGGTCGAAGGCTCCGGCGTCCAGCTGCCATTCGCGGACGAGAGCTTCGACGTGGTTACGTGCGCCCACGTCGCGAAGCACCTGGACGACACGTCGCTGCTGCTGCTGCTGGCCGAGGTCCGGCGCGTGCTGAGTTTCGGCGGAATCGCGGTCGTATGGGACTTCGCGCCGACACGGTCGCGGTTGCTTAATCAGTGGAACGAGTTCGTGGTCACGCTAGGGGTGCGCGACTGCATCTTGCGCGGCTATACAACGCTCAGCGCGTTCGCCCTGGAAGCCGGGTTTGAGTGGGTCGGCAACGCGCACCTGCGGCCGTTCATCTACCCACCGATACCGCGAGCTTCCGTGATCATGGGTAAGGCGCCGGTCGGCTGGCGCGAGGCGCCCTAACAGTAGAGCTTGTGCTCTTTGATGTATGCCGCAACGGCGTCCGGGACGAGATAACGCAGGCTCAGTCCCGCCTTGGCGCGTGCGCGGATGTCGGTTGAGCTGATCTCCAGGTACGGCATCTTGATCCGGACTATTCGATCGGCGTCAAAGGGCAGCTCTGGCAGTACCACGCCGCCGCGGGGGGCTACGACGATGTGCGCTTCCTCGGCGATCGTCTCCGGGTCGCGCCAGAACGGCAGGTCGGCGAGGGCGTCCTCACCGAGCAGCAGATAGAGGTCGTCTCTGGCGTGGCGTTTGTGCAGATCGCGCAGGGTATCGGCGGTGTATGTTGGGCCGTCGCGCTTGATCTCGCAGTCGTCCACAAGGAAGCCCGGCTCGTCTTTGACGGCGAGTTGAGTCATAGCGAGGCGGTGTTTGGCGGGGATGACGCGGCGAAAAGCCTTGCGCCAGGGGTCGCCGGCCGGGATGAAGAGGACCTTCTTCAGGCCCAGCTGTTCGCGCGCCTGCTCGGCCAAAAGCAAGTGCGCGTTGTGTATTGGGTCAAACGTACCGCCGAGAACGCCGATCTTCATCCGTGCCATTCCAGCTCTACGTCGCCGACTCGCAGCCGGTCGCCTGGCCGCGCTCCGGCGCGTCGCAGGACCTTCTCAAGCCCTCGGCGGCGCAAGCGTTCCTGCAGCTCGTCCAGCGCCTCAGCACCGCTCTCACCAAGCTTCAGCGCATCTTGCTCGGCTCTCTCACCACGGATCACGAACACGCCGCCAATCTGCTCCACCTCCAGCCTGTCGCGACCGCGTGGACGCAGCACGGGCAGCGGCATCTCAGTCGAGTCGTCAGACTTAGGGGCAGTTTCGTGCAACAGCCGCAGCAACGACTGCGTCAACTCGCGCGTACCCTCGGTGGTGGCTCCAGATAGATGAATCACTTCATGACCTTCGAAGCTCGACTTTAGCGTGACGGCGTTGTCGCGCGCTGTAGGGAGATCCACCTTATTTAGGGCGACAATCTCCGGACGTTCAGCCATGCTCGGGTCGTACAACTCGATTTCACGGCGAACCGTCTCGTAGTCCTCCAGGGCCGTCGCCGACGATGCGTCGAGCACGTGGACGAGAACGCGGGTGCGCTCAACGTGGCGCAGAAACTGATGGCCGAGGCCTACGCCTTCGTGCGCCCCTTCTATCAGCCCCGGCAGGTCGGCCATGACGAAGGCGTCGTATCCCATATCGACGACGCCAAGTACCGGCTCCAGCGTCGTGAACGGGAAGTCACCGACGTCCGGCATGGCGTGCGACACAGCCCGCAGCAAGGTCGACTTACCAGCGTTTGGTAGCCCGATGAGACCCACATCGGCCAGCAGCTTGAGCTCCAGACGCAGATGCAACTCTTGACCGGCCAACCCGTGTTCAGCAAAATTCGGCGCCTGACGAATCGAGTTCGAGAAACGGGCATTGCCGCGACCACCGTCGCCACCTCTGGCGACAACGACCTGCTTACCGGCCTCGTCGAGATCCCATGCCTGGCCGTCCTCTGCCTGAATCTCGGTGCCCACAGGCACTTTCAGCCGCAAGTTGAAACCGTTGCCCCCGTGCCTCTTGCCGCTGCCACCCGGCTTACCGTTCTCGGCTCGATAGAAGTTGCGGTGCCGAAAGTGAGCCAGGGTCGTCAGCCCGGTGTCCGCCTCGAAGATGACATCGCCGCCTCGACCGCCATCGCCGCCGTCCGGTCCACCACGCGGCACAAACTTCTCGCGGCGAAAGCCAGTTGCTCCATCGCCACCGGCTCCTGAGGAGATGTGTATTTCCACGAGATCGATCATGCAGATCGATTATAGGGCCGAACCCATTTCCGTCTTGGTGGTGATCAGTAGGGCCGGTACATGTGTGAACTCAGCTATGCGGCGTGGGTTGGTATGTGAAGCAGAGCCCTCACCGCGTCGACGTCTGCGCGTAGAGATGGGGATATGTTGAGTTCACGGGTGAGCTGAGTGTAGGCGTGGACGACCGTGGAGTGGTCCTTTTTACCGAGAAGTTGTGCTACGGCTGAGTATGTGAGGCCGGCGTCTTCGCGTAGCAGGTACATGGCAAGGTGTCGCGCGTAAGTCAGGGCGCGGTTGCGCTTCTGGCTGGTGATCTCGCTGGGGCTGAGGTCCAGGTGACGGCAGACGGCCTCGAGTAGCTCGGTAGGCGCGACTTGCGGCTTCTCGCTTTGTAGCGCGACGGACACGGGCTGGAGGGCCCTCGCTGCGAAGTCGATGTCCAGCGTCTGGTTGATCGAAATGCGCGCGATTGCTGTGACGCGGTTCACGGCGCCCTCGAGGTCGCGGATGCTGGAGCGGACGCGCAGAGCGAGGTAGTGCTTGACCTCGTCGGGCAGCTCCATACCCAGGGCGCCGGCCTTTGCGTCGATGAACCGGGTTCGATCCTCGGTCGAAGGCTCGTCGATCGAGGCGACGAGGCCCCAACGCAGCTGGTCGCGGAAGCGGGCGGCCTCCGCCGTCATGGCGCTGGGGTCGCCCGCAACGGCGACACGGCGGCCCTGGTCGTGCAGGCCGGCCAGTGTCTGGTAGAACTCGTTGAGCGTGGCCTTCTTGCCCAGCAGCAGATGAACGTCATCGACCAGTAGGAGGTCGAGCTCGCGATAACGGGAACGGAAGGCGGCGCCAGTCTTGTTGCGGACCGCGGTGGTGAATTCGTTAAGGAACTGCTCAGCGCTGACGAGAAGGAACCGCGTCCCGTTTGCCGCAGCTTCGTGGGCGATGGCGTGGAGCAGGTGAGTCTTCCCGTTGCCGCTCGATCCTGTGATGAACAGTGGCGAGTAGGCGCACTCCGCCTGCGCTGCGATGTCGCGCGCGCCGTTGAGTGCGAGCTGGTTGAACTGCGCTGCGAGGTAGGTCTCAAAGGTGAATCGAGGGTTGAGTGGTGTTGGGTGGCGCGGTAGCAGCGAGGGCTGCAGCGGCGACTCGTCGAAGATGACGCCGTCCTGCTCGGCCGGGACGAAACGTAGTTGCAGGCCGGGGCCAGCGACCGCCGTGAGCGCCTGGGCGATGACCGACTTCATCCGCGTCGAGAGCCAGTCAGACGCCAGGTCGTTGGCTGTCGCGACGACCAGAGTCGTGCCCTCAAAGCGCAGGCCTACCGTGTTGCGCAGCCAGGTGTCGTAGTTCTGGCGGGTGACCCGGAGCAGCAGTTGCGCGAGTGTTGCATCCCAAATCTGATGCGCGGAAGCGGGTTGCGCAGAAGACAAGCGGATCCCTCCAGCACGCTAAAGCGAGCCAAAAAACGACAGAAGGCAGGTCGTTTGTAGATGGTCGCCCGCCCGCTGAAGGCCCCGTCTTCATGGCGGTTGGGACTTGAGGAAGTTAGCACAGGAGGAGCCTGGAGGGTCAAGCTCCTTATGATCACTAGGCGCAATTTTCTGAGAATCTCCTCCGGTTGTGACAATCCTGTGATAAACCTGTGATAAACGCTGTGGGCTGCCAGCCTCAGGCGGTGAAGATCTCGATGCTGTGGCCGTTGAGCTCATCGAAGTAGACGCGATGGCCGCCGCGCCGCTGGTCAACCTGCATGTCGTAAAGGTTCTCAGGCCCGGGCCCGCTACCGTACCGCAGACCCTCCGCCTTGACGCGGCCGAAGATCGCCTCGAACTCGTCCTGGCTTACCTTGAAGGCGTAGTGCTGCCGCGCAAAGTGCCCGTTCTCGTCGGCCCATAGCGAGACGTCATCGATCTCGGCGAAGTCGAGCACGAGGGCTTCGTTGATCTTGACGGGGGCGAAGTGGGCCACGGGACCGGTAGGCAGGCCCATGAGCCGAGCGAAGTATTCGGCGGACTCCACCTTTTCACGGCACGGCACCAGCAGATGGTTGAGCTCCATGAGACGCCTCCTGATCGATATCGATTCGGTGGCGCAAGGGTAGGACCGGCGCGGGCGCGCGTCAACGCGAAGTGTGAAAACTGTGGTTAGGGTCGCCGGGCTTTATACGTCCAGGTTGCGGAC
>DASTLN010000005.1:0-2432 GCA_035714925.1 Dehalococcoidia bacterium
GCAGATGCCTGGCACAAACGACCGGCAAGGTTGCTTAGCTGATCACGTCGATGTCGTCATCAACGTACACGGAGGCGTGGTTCAGGCGGTCTTCGGCAGCAATGAACTCCGCATCGCAATGGTGGATTGGGACAATGAGTACGGTCCGCTCGACCAGAAGCCCAATGGGGACTATGTGGTTTGGGTCCCGACGAACGATGGGGACGAAGCTCCGGCGTGGGTGAGGCTATCATCGCCAGACGCCGACATCCCTCGGTGTCAAGACACGGACTGCGGTCGTGCCGTGCTTACCTATGTGGAGCAGGTGAGGTGAACCCCTAAAATCCGACACACATCAGTGCTCGCACGGCGACGAGATCGCCCGCGGTACCGCCGCCTGCCGACAATCGGCACGGCCAACCCGCCCGCCCTCGCCGCGGAGACACTGATGCGCAAACGGACCTTCGATCGCGAGTTCAAACTGCAAGTCGTTCGCCAGGTGGAGAGCGGCCAGAAACGCCTCTCCCAGCTCTGCCGCGAGCACTCCCTCTCCGCCACGCTGGTGCGGCGGTGGCGGGAGCAATACGCCGAACAGGGCGAAAACGCCTGGCTGGACCAGCGCCCAGGCGGCCACCTCGACCGCGACCCCGAGGCCCGGATCGCCGCCCTGGAAGCCGCCCTCGGACGGGCGCATTTGGAGAACGAGTTCCTCCGCCACGCCCTCAAAGAACTCGAAAAAAAGGGCACTCCGCCCGGGAGAAACGGGACGTGATCCGCGCCAGCCAGCCCCTGTTTCCCGCGCTGCCGCTGGACCGCGCTTGCGCCCTGCTGGACGTCAGCCGCAGCGAGCTCTACCGGGAGCGCCCCCAGGACGCGCCCAGCGCCCCGGAGACGGCCCTGGTGGCCGCCATCGAAGCCGTGGTGCTCGAGTGGCCCGCCTACGGCTATCGGCGCGTCACTGCCGCCCTGCAGCGCGACGGCTGGGAGGTCAATCACAAGCGCGTTTTGCGCCTGATGCGGGCGCAGGGATGGCTCTGCCAGCGGCGGCGGCGCTGGGCGCCCACGACGCAGAGCGGCCACGGTCTGGCGGTCTATCCCAACCTGCTTGCCGACCGCGGCTGGCGGCGCCTGACCGCCGTCAACCAGGCCTGGCTGGCCGACCTGACCTACATCCGCTTGCCCCAGGGATTCTGCTATCTGGCGGCGATTCTGGACGCCTATTCGCGGCGCGTGGTAGGCTGGAGTCTGGCCGAAACGCTCGACGCTAGCATCGCGGTCGCGGCGCTGGAGCAGGCGCTGGCGGAGCGCTGTCCGCCGCCGGGGTGGGTGCACCATTCGGACCGCGGGGTGCAGTACGCTTGCGACGAGTACGTGACGCGGGTGCTCGACGCTGGCGGTCGCCCCAGCATGACGGCGGTGGCCAGCCCGCGGGAAAACGCGCCGGCGGAGAGCTTCATGCGGACGTTGAAGCACGAGGAGGTCTACCTCCAGGAGTACCGCGATTTCGCCGAGGCGCGTGCCGCCCTCGGCCCGTTCATCGAGGAGGTGTACAACCAGAAACGGTTGCATTCATCGCTGGGATACCGGCCTCCCCGCGAGTTTGAGGAGCTGCTCACGGCCGGGATTCTGCGCTGATGTGTGTCCGGTCCGAAGGGGTGCACCCCAATGCCGCGGAACTCGGACGGACCCGACCTTGATTGCCGTCCCATACAAAGTGCCAGGGCGGAATCCTCCTCCAGAGCGCAGCATCGTTGGGAATGCTCGGGTCGTCGACGTATCCGGGCGGCTGAGGCATCGTTCGTGCGATCAGGGGGTAGCTAGTTGAGCAAGCACCTTACGAACTTCCGACACAAAGTCGGGAAGCCACCCCTCCCACTCCTCGCCCGATCCCAAATCTTCGAACAGCACGTGCGCATCGCCTGACGGTCGGATCGCGATCTCAAGGTCCACCCCGCCCAGGTGCCATTCGAGCTGGACGCCGCCCGTTACCGTGGGCACGATTTGAGGTGAGGGTGTGCTCTCTGCCATCACCCGACCAAGGACATTGATCGACGTCTCAGCGGCCGCCGGCTCAACAGGGCATGCTCCGTACGAATCCCAGTCGGAGGGGAGGACCATGAGCCCGACCAGGCCTCGCACGACGCTCTCTAACCAGACGGGTTGGCGGCGAGTGAAGGAGACGAATAGACGGCTGCCCCGCACGACCGCGTGCGCCGTGGGCGCGTCTCTCAGCGAGGAGAGCGGACTGTCCCCAATGCCAGACGGCCAGCCTGGTTCTTCCTCGACCGCCGGCGGCGTCAAGAACCTCGTTTCATTGCGCCACCGATCAGCATGCGGGTAATCCTGGGTGAGCATCGTGTCAGACATCTTTTCGTCCCCAGACAGCGTGCTGGTGTGTCGACGTGATGGAGGTAAACCCTCTCACGATCCACTCTCGCCCGAGGTCCATGAAG
>DASTLN010000006.1:0-2465 GCA_035714925.1 Dehalococcoidia bacterium
AGCGTCCCCTTCAACGGCCCCTGCCATCGCACGCCGTTGCCTTCGATCCAGCTCCCCAGGTCCTTCGAGGCCCGGATCGTCATGCGCGCCAGCTCTTCGTTGGTCTCGCCGCCGGTCACCTGCAGCAGGTCGGCGAAGAACTCGTCCTCGCCGTACGTACCGACCAGGTTGAACTCGGGTCCGTCGTGCATGTAGCGGCAGTTGCGCGTGTGACGGCTGTTGCCGCCACGTAAATACTTCGGCGCAGCCTCTAGGATGAGTACAGTTGCGCCGCCCCGCGTCGCCTCCATCGTGGCGCACAGCGCGGCGTTCCCTCCCCCCGCAACAACGACGTCATAGGCGGGCTTCATCTTATGGCGAGCGCCGTCGGGCGGTCCGCGGGCAGTGCTTCCAGCGCCTGCATGAACCGTATCTTGTATCTCAGCAAGTCGCGCTGCATCGACCCCGCCGCCGGTCCTGCATCGACCTTCACAACTACAAAGAACGGACCCGCTTCGTTCAGAATGCGGTCGAACGCGGCGCTGACTTCCTCCTCGTTCTGCGGCTCCAGCACTTTCTCCATGCCGGCGCCGCGAGCCACGCCCGCCAGGCTGCTGCGCATCGACGTCGCCGTCGCCTGGCCGCCCGTCGTCTGGTGCACCTCGTTGTCCCACACCACGATCGCGAGGTTCGGCGGGGCCTCATTCGCCACGGTGCACAGCTGCCCCAGGTTCATCAGCATCGACCCGTCGCCGTCCAGCGATATAACGCGCGCGTCCGGCCGCGACACCGCAATGCCCATCGCGATCGCCGAGCACTGCCCCATCGACCCAAACGTGTAGAAGTTCAACGGCCGGTCGGCGATCTGCTGCAGGTCCAGCGTCGCCTGCCCCAGGTTCGTCACCACGATCTCGTCAGTCAGCTTCTCGGCCAGCAGCCGCGTGCACGCATCGCGCTTCATGAGGAGTAGCGACCTCCCGTCAGGTCGTTCGGTAGCAGGAACGCGACCGGCATTCGGCGCGTGTACGCCAGCTTGATCAGCCCGTCGGCCTCCGCCTCGAACGCTTCAACCGTATGCGGCATCGCCGTGCGTATCTCCAGCGCCTCCAGCACGCGCTCCGCCGCCTGTCCCATCGGCACCTGCGCCGCGTTGTACTCCCCCAGGTCGCCGCGATGGCTGATCACCATGACGACTGGTATCTGCGATGCCACGTTCAGCGACGCGATAGTATTCACGCAGTTACCGAGGCCTGAGTTTTGCATCAGCAGCGCCCCTCGCTGCCCCGCCAGGTACGCCCCGGAGAGCAGGCCGAGCCCCTCCTCCTCCCGCGTCACGGTGACCACCTTGCACTCGTCGTCGGCCCAGAGGTACTCCAGCACCTGCGACACGATGAAATCCGGAACGGTCGCGTAAATGCGTATGCCGTTCCGCCGCAACGCATCGGCAATCGCCTTCGACCAACCCTCTTGCGCCACTCGAGCCGTCTCCTCAACTTGGGCCGGACGGCCCTGACCGCGGAACCCTCGTAAGCCTACGATGACGATGCTGGCGCGCGCTACTGCTGCGCCCACAGGAGGTTGCCATGTCGGAACCCAACCGCGTCCTCGCGATGCACTTCATTACCCAGCAGGACCGCCTCAAGGGCGGCCCGGACGAATCGCTCTGCGCGCCCGGTTACACGTCGCAGGTCAACGGCCGCAAGGTCGATCTCGCCGGACACAAGGAACTCGCAGGCCACTTCTACGCCGCCTTCCCGGACCTCAACCACATCATCGAGGACACCGTGGCGGACGAAGAGAAGGCCGCCGTCCGCTTTGTCCTCCACGGCACGCATCACGCCGACTTCATGGGCGTCAAGCCCACCGGCAAGCGCATCACCGCCGAAGGCATCTCCGTCTTCATGATCAGCAACGGTAAGGTCACCGAGACCCGCACCGTGGCCGACATGCTGGGCATCATGCAGCAGCTGGGCGCCATAGCCACCGCCTGACGTCCTTGCCACCTGTCCCCCGGTCGGGCGCATAATGCGCCCAAAACGCGGCAAGCTTGGAGGGGCAATCATGGCGAGCACAGGACTATCTGCGGTCTGGCACGACGAGGGCAAGCGCTGGGAGATCCGCGAGCTGCCCCTGCCTGAGATCGAGCCCGACGGCGTCAGCATCCGCGTCCAGGCCACCAGCGTCTGCGGCTCCGACCTCCACCTCTGGCGCGGCGACGGCGTGCCGGAGGGCACCCACCGCGACCCCTTCGTCTTCGGCCATGAGATGATGGGCACCGTCGCAGGCCTCGGCAACCGCATCACCACCGACTCGCTACGCCGTCCCCTCAAAGAAGGAGATCGCGTCGCGTTCGCCTACTTCTTCCCCTGCATGCGCTGCTACAACTGCATCCGCGGCGAGATGGGCGCCTGCAAGTTTCGCGTCGGCCGCAAGCCCCTCGAAGAGTGGCCCGTCTGCAACGGCGGCTTCGCCCAGTACTACTACCT
>DASTLN010000007.1:0-1946 GCA_035714925.1 Dehalococcoidia bacterium
GAGCCAGGAAGTCGGCCTCCTTCCACGGTGCGTAGATATCGAAGTCCTGCAGCGTGAACCGCGGGTCCTCCTGCAGCACCCGGTAGATCGTCTCGAAGCGCACCTGGTCGTTGCCCTTGCCCGTCGAACCGTGCACCAGCACGTTGCCGCCGATGCGCTTCGCGTATCGCATCTGACCCCGCGCCGTCGGTATGCGGGCGATCGCCGTGCCGAGCAGGTAGCGGCCCTCGTAGCGCGCATGCATCTGCAACACCGGCAAGAAGAACTCATCCACCAGCTCGCCGCGCAGATCTTCGACGAACGTGTCGACGGCGCCCAGCTTGCTCGCCTTCTCCGCCGCGGCTTCCAGGTCCGAATCGGGCTGCCCCAGGTTCGCGGTGTACGCGGCGACATCCCAGCCGTTGTCCTGCAACCAGTGCAGCAACACAGACGTGTCCAGACCACCGCTGTAAGCCAGCACCGCAATCGGTTTCGCCATCTATTCTCCCAACTGCCATTGCGAGCCAGGCGCCACAGCGACGGCGAAGCAATCGCATCGACCCGTCTTTCAATCCAGGCGCCTTAAACAAGATGATAGCGCCCCGACCATCTACAAGCGCGACCCCTGGACCGCACCAGAGTTGTTAACGACTCCCGCTTCACTGAATACAGCCCAATGGCATTCCTGAGCCTGTCGAAGGACGCAAACGCCGCGGGCTTCCCAGAGTCTCCCGCAATCCCAAACGCCATCGACGCTCCGGCGGCGGTAGCTGCGGGTTTCAACCTGCAGAGTCCGTCTGGTCACCGGCACCTCGCCTTGCCCCTACCCCACGCCCCGCGCTAGGCTCGCAACGCCATGAGCCTCAGCCTCGCCCTCAAAGCCGTCCTCACCGCCACCTTCGTCGCCATCGCTGTCGGCGCCTTCATGCCGTGGTCAGAGCTCGATGCGTTCAAGGAAAATGGAGTCGATGGCAACGGCATCGCGACCCTCGTGCTCGCGATCGCCGGCATCGCCGGGACGATTCTCGGGCGCCGGCCGCGCGCCGTATTGATCTCGGCATCATCGGCTTTGCTCTGCCTGCTCCTCGGCCTGATCGACTACGCCGACATCAGCAGCGGCAGCGCCGACGTCGGCAGCGGCCTTTACCTGACGCTTGCGGGGTCAATCATCGCCACGGTGACAGCGGGTGCGCTGACGTTCACGATTCTCCGTAAACCGGAGCCCACGGCGGGCTAGGCTGCTTTCTGCTCCTCGTCCTGTGTCGAGCAGCACATGCGCGTCAGGCGGTACAGGTTCAACGACCAGCCGACGCCGAACACATGCGGCGTGAACAGTCTCGGGTCGTCCGGATTCCACCAGCGCTCGCGGATCCGCGATGGCGTGGGTATCCGCAAGTCATACGGCACACCCGCCACCTTGCCCTGCCAGTCCCGCTCTTCCGCCGGTCGCTTCAACTGCTGCGACACCGCGGCGATTCCCAACGCAATCCCAGCCATCACTATGAGCCGTTGCAAAGTCTTCATAACCTCAGTGTAGTCAGGCCGCTAAAGACTATGAGGGCCTTTCGGCCCCCACAGCGACAGTCCTTCGCCGGCGATTACGACGCGCGAGCTATAGCCTTCTCCAGGATCGCGAGGCCTTCGTCCATTTCCTCGTTGCTCACCGTCAGCGGCGGCGCCAGGCGCACCGCATTCGGCCGCACATTGTTGACGATCAGTCCGTTAGCCAGACAGTCCAACACCACCTTCTCGGCGACGTCCTGGTTGAGCGCCACGGCCAGCAGCAGCCCCTTGCCGCGAGCACCGCTCACAACCGGCATGCTGTTCTTCCAGCCGTCCATCTTCTTCAGCACGTAGTCGCCCACCTTCGTCACGCGCTCCGCCAGGTTGGTCTCGATCATGAAGTTCGTCACCGCCAACGCCACCGCCGTCGTCAACGGCTCGCCGCCGTACGTCGAACCGTGGTC
>DASTLN010000008.1:0-5717 GCA_035714925.1 Dehalococcoidia bacterium
CGAGGCCGCGGAGCGCCTCCTCGAAGACGCCATCGCGCTCCAACAGGCCGGAGCCTTCTGCATCGTGCTCGAAACGGTCCCGGCGCCGCTCGCGGAGCTGATCACGCAACGTCTGGCCATCCCGGTCATCGGCATCGGCGCCGGCGCTGCCTGCGACGGCCAGGTCCTCGTTTGGCACGACCTGCTTTCGTACCACACCTCATTCCTGACGCGTCACATCCCGCGCCACGTCAAGGAATACGCCCACGTCGGTGAAGACATGCGCAAGGCCATCGAGCAGTACGCCGCCGAAGTTCGCGACGGCAGCTTCCCGACTCCGGAGCAGAGCTTCCGAATGAGCAAGGAAGCCCTGGCCGAGCTCACGGAAGCCCGGCCCTAGAGACATCGGGCGGCCAATGCAGGTACTGACCACCGTCGTGGAGGTGCGAGCCGCCCGTAAGCGCCTTGACGGCAGCCTCGGCCTCGTGCCCACCATGGGCGCGCTGCACGACGGCCACCTGGCGCTGGTCAAGCAGGCGCGCGTTGCCAACGACTGCGTTTTCGTCAGCATCTTCGTCAACCCGACCCAGTTCGCACCAAACGAGGACTTCTCTCACTACCCGCGAGACACTGAGCGCGATCTCGAGCTGCTCGAAGATGGGGCCGTCGACTACGTCTTCATGCCATCGGCGCAAGAGATGTATCCGGAGGGCTTCGACGCGACGGTCGATATGGGGCTGATCGGGGAGCGTCTCGAAGGCAAGGTGCGTACGGGCCACTTCATGGGTGTCGCCACCGTGGTGCTGAAGCTCTTCAACATCATCCAGCCGGCGCGCGCCTACTTCGGCAAGAAGGACGCCCAGCAGCTGATCGTGGTACGCAAAATGGCGCGTGACCTCAACCTCGACATTGAGATCGTCCCCGTCGAGACCGTGAGGGAGCCGGACGGGCTGGCGATGAGCAGCCGCAACGCTTATCTCAATCCCACGGAACGCGAAGCCGCGTTGGTGCTCTGGAACGCGCTGTCGCTGGCGCGCGAGATGTGGACCCGCGGCGCCCGCGATGCCGAAACGTACCGCATCCGCCTGCGGGAGCTGATCGAGAGCGAGGAGCTGGCTCGGCTGGACTACGTCTCCGTGGCGGACCCTGCGACGCTGCATGAGGTGCCCCGCATTCAGGGCCCGGCGCTCGTCTCGCTCGCCGTCCGCATCGGCCGCACCCGCCTGATCGACAACATCACGCTGGGCGAATAGCCCACATGTGCCACCCGGCCTCAGGCGCCGGGCGATGCTAGAATGCCTTTCAATCACACACTGAGGGAGCACGCACCCGCCTGTGGCCGGACACTCTAAATGGAAGCAGATCAAGCGCCAGAAGGCCGTCGTTGACGCCAAGCGCGGCGCTTTGTTCACCAAGCTGGGACGTGACATAACGATGGCCGCCAAGGCCGGCGGGCCCGACCCGAATGGCAACGCCAGCCTCCGGCTCGCGCTTCTCAAAGCCAAGGAAAACAACATGCCCGCCGATATCGTCGACCGCGCCATCGCCAAGGCCGTGGGCGATGCCGATTCGAGTCAGCTGGCCGAGATCCTCTACGAGGGCTACGGCCCCGGTGGCACCGCCGTCATGATCGAAGCCGTCACCGACAACCGCAACCGCACCGTAGCCGACATCCGCAACGTCTTCACGCGCGGCGGTGGCAACCTCGGTGAGTCCGGCTCCGTGGCCTGGCAATTCGCCACCCGCGGCGTCATCTCGCTCGACCTCAGCAGCGACACGGACGGCGAGGAGGTAGCCCTCGTAGCGATCGACGCCGGCGCCGAAGACTTCAGCGTCGACAATGACAGCGTCGCGATCTACACGAAGCCCGAGGACCTCATGGCGGTGCGTCAGTCCCTCGTCGAAGCCGGTCACGAGCCCTCCGGCGCCGACATCGAGCGCGTCCCGACCGTCACGGTGTCGTTGGAAGAGAAGGAGGCGCTGCAGGCCTTGCGACTGCTCGACAAGCTCGAGGACCTCGACGACGTGCAACGCGTCTACTCCAACGCAGACTTTCCAGACGCGGTCCTGGCCTCCTACTCGGAGTGACCTGAAATGCCCCAAGCGCCCGCCAGCGATGAGCCCGTGGTCCTGGGTATCGACCCCGGTATGCGGGTCTGCGGCTGGGGCGTCGTGCGCGGCGGGCGGGTACCGGCTTTCGAAGCCTGCGGCGCCATCAAGCCGCCGGCCAAAGACCGCTTCGAGCAGCGCCTGCTCGTGCTCCACACGGAGATCGCACGGCTCATCGAGGTCTATTCGCCGACCGAAGTCGCGATCGAGGACCCATTCGTCGGCGCCCTGCAGCCCGCCTCTGCGCTCGCGATCGGTCAGGCGCGCGCGGCGGCAATGCTCGCGGCTGCTGCGGCCGGGCTCGAAGTCGAGCTCTACGCGCCGGCGGCGGTCAAGGCGGCCGTGTCCGGCTACGGGCAGGGCGATAAGCGCCAGGTGCAGACCATGGTGCGCATGCTGCTGTCGCTGGAAGCGCCTCCGGAGCCGCTCGACGCCGCCGACGCCCTGGCCGTCGCCATCTGCCATCTCGGCTCGCGGCGGGCGCGTGCGCTGGAAGCGGGACGCCGGTGATCGTCGAACCGTACAATCCGGAGTGGCCGCACATGTTCCACCAGCTGCAGGCGTTCATCTACCGCAACATCGTCGGCACCTACCACACCGTCGAGCACGTCGGCAGTACGGCGGTCCCCGGCATGGCCGCCAAGCCGATCATCGATATCGACATCGTCATGCGCGACGGCAAGTTCGAGCAGATCAAGAACCGCCTCATCGCCGCCGGCTACGAGTACGAGGGCGAGAAGGGCGTGCCGGGCCGCGAGTCGTTTCGCATGAAGGACCCGGGCCTGAAAGGGGCGCTGGCTGAGCACCACCTCTACGTCTGCGCCGCGGACGCCGAAGAGCTACGCCGACACCGCGCCTTCCGCGACTTCCTCATCGAGCATCCCGAGTGGGCGGAGAAGCTCAGCGCCCACAAACTGGAGCTCGCCGCGAAGCTCGGCGACGACCGCAAGGCGTATCAGGCCGCAAAGGAGCCCATGGTCCTCGAAATCATGGCCCTCGCCGAAGCAGGCGCCGCATGACCTGCCCGATTGCCCGATTGCCCAATTGCCCCGTAGTACCGGCCGCGCTGGGGGTTGCTCAATGATCTCCCACCTCCGCGGCCGCCTCGCCCGCAAGCACGAGCTGTCGTCCACGGTCGACATCGACGTGGGCGGCGTCTGGTACGCGGTGGAGCTGCCCGCTTTCGTCTGGCGCGCCCTCGAGGAGCGCGACGTGGGCGAGGAAGTGGAGCTCGAGACGTTCTACTTCGTGACCCAGAACGCGCCGATCCCGCGTCTCATAGGCTTCCTCCGCGAAGTCGAGCGTGGCTTCTTCGAGAAGCTGGTTACCGTCCCCAACGTTGGCCCGACGACGGCGACCAAGGCGCTCGTCTTCAGCGTCTCCACCATCGCCCGCTGGATCGAAGCCGGCGACACGGCGCAGCTTGGCAAGCTGCCGTCCATCGGCAAGCGCAGCGCTGAGACGATCGTCGCCCAGCTGCGAGGCAAGGTCACAGAGGAAGCGCTGCTGGCGGACGAGGGCTTCGACCAGCCGGAACAGAAGCGCGAAGCCGGCGCCACCGAAGTCACGCGCGACGCCACCGACGCCCTCGTAGCCCTCGGCTACAACCGCACCGAGGCAGAGCGCCTCGTCGCGCAGGTGGGCGAGGAGTCGTCGCCTGAGACCGTGGAGGACACCATCCGCGCCGTCTTCCGCAAGCTGAACCCGGCTTAGGTTCGTCGCAGGTTGGATTTTCCCTCGCAGGTTCACTGCGGTTTGCTTAGATTAACTATGCTCCTAGTAGGCATAAGAGAACTAGTTGACAGTCATTTCAGTGTTACCCTATAATCAATGAAAGTTACCGACAGGAGTCCGTGATGATGCCAACTATCAGGGTCGATGACGAGGTCTTTAAGGAGCTCCAGATGCATGCCACGCCATTCGTCGACACACCGAATGATGTTCTCCGGCGGCTACTAAGCCTCGAAAAGGGAAAGAGCCAAACAACGGCAATTAGATCAAGTTCGCGACGACGGGGTTCCGACTCCTATACCTCACAGAAAGAGTTTCGAAAGCCGATTCTCGACGCACTCGTCCGTTTTGGCGGTCGTGCACGAATGGCTGACGTCATAGGCGACATAAAGGCAAGAGTGGCGCTCAAGCCCGGCGACTTTGAGACTACGCAGTCCGGAGCCGTTCTTTGGGAGAATCGTGCCCAATGGGAAAGGTTGGCCATGGTCAAGGAAGGCCTCCTGAGAGCAGATTCCCCGCACGGTATTTGGCAACTGGCCAACTAGCCAAGGAGCTTGGTGCCTGAACCGCGTGCACCAAGAGCGCATTACAGGCTCGGCTTGTTACGCCTCGCCCACGCCACCGTCTCCTTGATCGACTCCCGCAGGATCTCGACGATCTGGTCCACCTGCTCCGGCGTCGTCACCAGTGGCGGCGCGATCAGGTAGTTGTCCGCCAGGTTGCGGCTGATCAGGCCGCGCTCCTTCGCGGCGCCGACGAGCCTCGGCCCCACGTTGAGTTCGATGCTGAACGGCTTCATCGTCTCCTTGTCTTCGACGATCTGGACTCCGCCGATGAAGCCGAGTCCGCGCACGTCGCCGACACCGTCTTCGTCCAGCAGCGTGCGCAGGCCGGCGTGCAGGTGCTCGCCCAGCGCCGCCGCGTTCTCGACCAGGTTCTCGTCGTCGAAGATCTGCAGGTTGCGCAATCCCACGGCGCAGGCCGTCGGGTGCGCCGAGTTCGTGAAGCCATGCATGAATCGGTCCTGCTCGGACGCCAGGATCGCCTCGTGGATCTCCTTCGAGACGATCGCGCCGGACAGCGGCACGTACGCGGACGTCACCGCCTTCGCGAAGGTAACGATGTCGGGCTCGACGTTGAAGTGACGCAGCGCGAACCAGCGGCCCGTGCGCCCGAAGCCGGTGATCACCTCATCGGCGATCAGCAGGACGTTGTGTTTGGTGCAGACCTCGCGCAGCTTGGGGAAGTAATCGGCGCCCGGAGGGATAACACCGCCCGCGCCCTGCACCGGTTCCGCGATGATCGCCGCGACCGTGTCGGCGCCCTCGGCCAGGATCGCCTGCTCCACCTGCTCGGCGCAATCCGCCGTACAGGACGTGAACGGGTGGTTGCAGGGCGTGCGGATGAAGGTCGGGTCCAGCGGCCCGAAGCCGCGCCAGAACGGCGCCAGGCCGGTGGCCGCGGTCGTCGCCAGCGTGCCGCCGTGGTAGGCCTGGCGGCGCGCGAATATCTTGACCTTCTCCATGCCGCCCTTGAGGTACCAGTAGAAGCGCGCGATCTTGAACGCCACCTCGTTGGCTTCCGAGCCCGAGTTGGCGTAGAACACCGCGTCCATGTTCGAGTAGCTCAGGTTGCACAGACGCTCCGCCAGCTCGATCGCCGGCACGTTGGAGAAGCCCGTGTAGCCGTTGGCGAAGGCGAGCGTGCTCATCTGCTTCGCCGCCACCTCCGCAAGCTCCTTGCGTCCGTGGCCCACGGCGACGTTCCAGAGGGAGGAGAGGCCGTCAATGTACTCGCGGCCGCGCACGTCGGTGAGGATCGATCCCTCGCCTTTTTCGAAGATGATCGCGTTGCGCTGATCGCCCTGCAGGTACTGCGGGTGGATCAGGTGCGCGACG
>DASTLN010000009.1:0-3871 GCA_035714925.1 Dehalococcoidia bacterium
TCATCCGCGGAGGACATCCTGGCGCTGCGGCCGGACGGCATCGTGCTGTCACCGGGCCCCGGCGACCCGGCGATGCTCGACTACGCGGTTGAGACGGTGAAGGGGATCCTGGGGCGAGCGCCGGTGATGGGCATCTGCCTCGGCCACCAGGTGGTTGGGCGGGCCGTGGGCGCGGGGACGTACAAGCTGAAGTTCGGGCATCGCGGCGCGAACCACCCGGTGAAAGAGGTGGCGACGGGCCACGTCCGCATCACAGCGCAGAACCACGGCTACGCGATCGACGGCGATGGGCTGCCGTCCGCGGTCGAGGCGTCGCACGTGCACCTGAACGACGGGACGGTTGAGGGGCTGCGCGGTCTCGAGTACCCGCTGCTGACGATCCAGTATCACTCGGAGGCGTCGCCTGGGCCGCTGGACAACCTGTATTTGTTCGAGCGCTTTGTAGAGATGATGGAGCCTGATGCGTAAAGTGATGCATGGTGATATCATCACTTCACGTGAGGTGATTTGATGCGTACTACGATTGACATCGACGAAAAGTTGCTCCGCGAGGCTGAGAAGATCACAGGGGAATCGAGCCCGAGCAAGGCGGTCAATGCCGCTCTGCGTGAACTCGTGCGACGGCAGAAGCTCCGCGAACTTGGCGAACTCATCGGCACGGGCGGGCTCATAGATAACTGGCGTGAGATGGAGGAGCTTGAACTTAAGGAGATGCGAGAGCGGCTCAAGTGATCGAATATCTCCGCCAGGGAGAAAGCGGACTCGTACTGGTAGATACGTCTGTGTGGATAGAGTCGGTGCGTCGTCCAAAGTCCGCTGTCGCGGACGAGCTGCGTATGCTCCTTGAGAAGGACGAAGCTGCCACGACTGAGGTCGTGGTGGCGGAAGTCCTGCAGGGTGCAAGGACAGAAAAGGACTTTGCTGATTGGTCCGATCGAATGGATGCACCGCATTTCTTTCCGAGCAGCCTGGAACTCTGGCGGAAGGCTGCTCAGATGGCGTTTGAGCTCAGGATCAAGGGATTGACGACGCCTCTGGCAGATCTAGTCATCGCTGCCGTTGCTCTAGAGAACGACTTATCTTTGTATTCAGTGGACGACCACTTCTCTCGTGTTCCTGGGCTTCGACAGCATTCGCCACGAAACGTCAGCGTTCGGCGTCCGCCAGACCCGGGAAGGACGAATGAATAGGCCACGAAAGGTCCTCATCCTGGGGTCCGGGCCGATCGTGATCGGGCAGGCGGCGGAGGGCCTCTCCCCCGCTGCCGCGCGCCCCTCTCCGCGAGAAGAGAGGGGCTGTGAGGTCTCGGAATGGCGCCTTCGAGATGGGGGCTGGCGTGACGGATAAGCCACGAAAAGTGCTCATCCTGGGGTCCGGGCCGATCGTGATCGGGCAGGCGGCTGAGTTTGATTACTCCGGGACGCAGGCGTGCCGCGCGCTGCGCGAGGAGGGCGTCGAAACCGTCCTGGTGAACTCCAACCCGGCGACGATCATGACGGACGAGGAGACGGCGGACGTTGTCTACATCGAGCCGCTGACGGTTGAAGTGGTCGAACGGATCATCGCGCGGGAGAAGCCGGACGGGCTGCTGCCGACGTTGGGCGGGCAGACCGGGCTCAACCTGGCGGTCGCGCTGGCCGACGCAGGGGTGTTGGAGCGCCACAACGTGCGTATGCTCGGCACGCCGCTGGAGACGATCCGCAAGGCCGAGGACCGCGAGCTGTTCAAGGAGCTGCTGCGCGAGATCGACGAGCCGGTACCGGAGAGCGCGACCGTGACGACGCTGGCGGAAGCGAAGGCGGTGCGCGAGCAGTTCGGGCTGCCGCTGGTGATCCGACCGGCGTACACGCTGGGCGGAACGGGCGGTGGCGTGGCCCACAGCGAAGAGCAGTTCGAGCGCATCGTCACCGGGGGGTTGGCGGCGAGCCCGATCAGCCAGGTGCTGGTGGAGCGCAGCCTGCTGGGCTGGAAAGAGCTCGAGTACGAGGTGATGCGCGACGGCGCCGACAACTGCATCACGATCTGCAACATGGAGAACTTCGACGCGATGGGCGTGCACACGGGCGACAGCATAGTCGTCGCGCCGAGCCAGACGCTGACGGACAAGGAGTACCAGATGCTCCGCACCGCGGCGTTGAAGATCATCCGCGCACTGGGCATCGAGGGAGGCTGCAACATCCAGTTCGGGCTGGCGCCGCGGCCGGACGTTGTGCCCTGGGCGTGGCCGGACGGCACGACCGCCGCGCCACGCGACCGCTTCGAGCCGCCGCCGTACTACGTCATCGAGGTCAATCCCCGCGTGTCGCGCAGCTCGGCGCTGGCGTCGAAGGCGACGGGCTACCCGATCGCGCGTGTCGCGGCGAAGATCGCTGTGGGCAAGCGGCTGGACGAGATACCGAACGCGGTGACACAGCGGACGACGGCGGCGTTCGAGCCGGCGCTGGACTACTGCGTGGTCAAGATACCGCGCTGGCCGTTCGACAAGTTCCCGTTCGGCGACCGCGAGATCGGTACGCAGATGAAGGCGACGGGCGAGGTCATGGCGATCGACCGCAGCTTCGAGGCGGCGCTGCAGAAGGCGGTGCGAAGCCTCGAGGTCGGCGGGCGGTCGTTGCTGTGGGAGGACCCGAACTGGCCCGACCCCTGCGAGCGCCCAATGCAGGCAACGGACGAGCGGCTGTGGACGATCATGGCGGCGCTGCGCCACGGCTCGGACACGCTGGAGGTGGCCGCGAAGAGCGGCGTGGACCCGTGGTTCCTGGAGCGGCTGCAGAACATCATCCGGATGGAGAAGCGCCTGCTGGGTGAGGCGATGACGCCCGACCTGATGTGGGAGGCGAAGCGCCTGGGCTTCTCCGACGTGCAGGTGGCGACGCTGGCTGACCTGCTGCCGGAGCAGGTGCGCGACCTGCGTAAGGACTGGGAGATACGCCCCGTCTACAAGATGGTCGATACGTGCGCCGCGGAGTTCGACGCCGTGACGCCGTACTTCTACAGCACGTACGAGGAGGAGAACGAGGCGCCGCCGATCGAAGGTGAGCGCGTCCTCGTCATCGGCTCCGGTCCGATCCGCATCGGCCAGGGCATCGAGTTCGACTACGCGTCTGTGCACGCGGTGTGGGCGTTGCAGGAGGCGGGGTACAAGGCGCTGATCGCGAACTCGAACCCGGAGACGGTGTCGACCGACTTCGACACCTCGGACCGCCTCTACTTCGAGCCGCTGGACGAGGAGTCGATCCGCGAGATCCTGCACAACGAAGAGGAAGGCGATGACGCGCCGGGGACTATCGTGCAATTCGGCGGTCAGACGGCGATCAACCTGGCCGAGCCGCTGTACCGCACGGCGCGCGACATCGTCGGGTCGAGCAACGAGACGATTGACCTGGCGGAGGACCGGCGGCGGTTCGAGGACTTCCTGAGCCGCATCGGTGTGCCGCAGCCACCGGGCGCGGGCATCCACACAATCGAGGAGGCGCTGACGACGGCGCAGGAGATCGGGTATCCGGTGCTGGTGCGGCCGAGCTACGTGCTGGGCGGACGCGCGATGGAGATCGTGCAGAACGCCAGCGAGCTGCTGCGCTTCTTCAACGCGGCGGTGGAGCTGTCTGAGGGCAAGCCGGTCCTGATCGACAAGTACCTTGCCGGTAAGGAGGTCGAGGTCGACGCGATCTGCGACGGGACCGACGTCCTGATACCCGGCATCATGGAGCACATCGAGCGCGCTGGTGTGCACTCCGGGGACTCGATGGCGGTGTACCCGCCACGCAGCCTATCGCGGGAGGAGATCGACACGATCGTCGACTACACCACGCGCATCGGGCAGGCGATGGACATCCGCGGGTTGATGAACATCCAGTACGTGATCATGAAC
>DASTLN010000010.1:0-13176 GCA_035714925.1 Dehalococcoidia bacterium
TCGTGTTCTGGAGCAGCCGGAAGTAGTGGCAGGCGTCGTAGATCGACGCGACGACCAGAATCGCTGTCCCCCGGTCGTTGTTCAGGCGTGGCTTGAGGCTGAAATCCTCGATGATGTTGGCGATGATGCGCTGCTTGCGCTCGCCCGCGCTCATCAACTCCTCCATCGTCGCCCAGCGCTTGCGCAGCACCGCCTTCTGAAAGTTGTTCAGGCCCCGGGTCTTCCGCTCGAACCACTGGTCGATGGCCGTCTGCGAGGTCAATCGCTGCGGAACGTCGCGGGCCTCGTATTTCAAGTCCAGGATGACGCCGTCGGCGACCCCCTGGTGGAACTTATACGTGTGGATGTAGGTCCCGAAGACCTCGCGCGTGGTCTTCCTGTCCTTGCGCAGGAGCGGCGTGCCGGTGAATCCGACGAAGATCGCACCCTCGAGCCAGCGCTTCATCTGCTTGTTCATTTCGCCGCCCTGCGTGCGGTGGCACTCGTCCACAAAGATGTAAAACCGCCCGTGAACCGGCGGCGGCTCGCCTTTGAGATCGGCAGGATCGAACTTGTGAATCAGCGCGCACAGCAGGCGTGGCGTGGCCGCGCCGAGCTTCTCCACGAACTCGGCCCGCGAGGTGATGCGCGGCGAAGGAGAATCGGGGCCGATGACCCCCGCGTTCTGCATCACCCCCTCGATCTGCTTGTCCAGCTCGTCGCGGTCGGTGATGACGAGGACGCGCGCGGCGGGATCGTACTCCAGCAGCCACTTGGCGATCAGCACCATCAGGATGCTCTTCCCGCTCCCCTGGGTGTGCCAGATGACGCCGCCCTCGCGTTTGGCGATGCGCTCCTGCGCCGCCTTCACGCCGAAGAACTGGTGCGGCCGCGGCACCTTCTTCTGGCCGGCGTCGAAGAGGATGAAGTTGCGGATCAGGTCGACCAGCCGAGATTTGTTGCAGAGCTGCGCCAGCGGCCGGTCGAGCAGCGTTCCGGCGGCGGGCGCCGCGCCGGAGGCCGGCGCCTCTCTGGCTTCGTCCTTCCACTCCACGAAGAACTGCTCCGGCGTGCCGGTGGTGCCCAGCCGCAGCCCCTGCGAATCGCTGCCCGCCAGCACGAGCTGCACGGTGCTGAAGAAGCCCTGGTTGAAGATCTCTTCCTGGTTGGTGATGAGCTGCCGCACGCCGTCGGCCAACTCCACCGAGCTGCGCTTGAGCTCGATCACCGCGATGGCGAGGCCGTTGATGTAGAGCACGATGTCCGGCCGGCGCTCGTAGCCCCCCTTGAGCTTCACCTCCTCGGCCAGCGCGAAGTCGTTCTCCTCCGGGTGCTCCCAGTCGATCAGGTGCACCGTCTCGTGCGCCCGGCCCGCCGCGATCTGCACCGGTACGCCGTAGCGCAGGAGCTGGTAGGTATGCAGGTTGGCCTGGTAGATCGTGATGCCCGTCGAGTCGGCGGCGGTCTCGAGCTTCTGCAGGGCGGCGGAGATGTGGTCGGGCGAGTATCCGCGCGCCGTCAGGTTGTCGCGTAGGATCGCCGGCTCGATGGCGCGGTTGTTCTCGCGCTTGCTCCACTCACCGAGGTAGCGGTAGCCGAGGTGGTCGGGACGCGCCCGGTCCGTGAACAGGGCGATGACGCGGTTCTGCGTCTTGTGCTCGGAGCGGGGCTGGTCACTCACTCGATCACCTCCCAGTGGCCGCCCTTGGTTGGGCCGACATGTCGCAGCTTGCCGGCCTTGACCAGCTTGGCGCTGGCCCGTTCGACGGAACTGATCGATTTGCCAATCTCGGCAGCCACCTCGGCCAAGGTCATGGACGGCTTGTCCGCCAAGAGCCGAAGAATTTCTACCGGCGCTTTCACCGGCGTTTCTACCGGCGTTTTCACCGGCGTTTTCACCGAGGCCCTGGCCGGTTCGGAGACCGGTTCCTCGCCTCCCGTCGAGCTCACCGCCCGGAGGTAGTCGGGTGCGAAGGCGAACTCCAGCCACAGGTCGTGCCCGGTGAGCCGCAGTTTGGGCCGCGGGGTCTTGGCGTCGCGACAGTCCTGGAGGATACGCTGGATGCCGCGGCCCCAGGCCTCGATCTCCCCGGCCCGGAAAAAGGCATTGGCGATATTCGGGTTGTACGGCAGCGAAGCATGTTCGCGCAGAAGGTCGTTCAGCCCCCAGCCCTCGGGCAGCACGGCGGGGTTCCAGATCTTGAGCCGGTCCCCGTACACCCGGATCTGGACGGGTGCACCGACCGCGTAGTCGCGATGAATCAGCGCGTTGAGCACGGCCTCGCGCAGGGCGGCGTCGGGCACCGGAAAGCGCTCGATGCGCTGAATGCCCGCGTAGCTGATGACGGCTTTGAGGTACTTGGTTCGGAGCAGATCGATGGTGCCCGCTACCTGGCTGAACAGGTCCCCGTGCATCTCGTCGTGGTAGATCAGATCCGACTCGGAACGGAAGTAGCCGATCTTCACGAAGGCGCCGCTCACGAAGCGCTCCGGGTCCTCGTGGAACAGCAGCAGCGCCGCCCGTTTGAGGTACTCGCCGTCGCGCAGGCGGAGTTTGTCGATGAGGCCGGCGACCGGCTCGCGCAGAACACCGGGCTCGACCCTGCCGCGTGTGTTGGCCAGGGTGCGGAAGCGCTTAATGGCTGCGGTCGAGAGGTCCTTGACCGTCACACCCGGCACCGGCACGCCGTCCCAGGTGCGCCCCTGCTTGCGCAGCAGAAAGCGGTCGAGCGCGGCGCCCTTCAGTTCCTGCAGGGTGCTGCCGCTGCGCTGGTAGTAGTGCCCCCGGTAGCTGATGGGCGAGGGGTAGGCAGGGGTCACGATGTCCAGGTACTCCCGGCCCCCCTCGTGCCGCAGGTTGACCTCGACCATGATGCCGAGCAGGTCGCGGATCTTGTTCGGCAGGTCTTCCAGCAACCTCGTGGCGTCGCGAATGCCCACCACCTGGCCCTGATCGTCGCGCCCGATCACGAGCACGCCGCCCTCGGCGTTGGCGAAGCCGCAGACGACGCGCAGATGCTCGTCGCGCCACGACTCCTTCCACTCGGTGTGCTGGGATTCCTTCATACCAACCGCGTCCGGCCGGTGAGCAGCTCCTGCATCATCGCCTGCTTGAGGTTGCGGGTCTTGTCGCGGCGGGCCTCCAGCGCCGACAGCTCGGCGTCCATGTCGGAGAGAACGACGGCGATGGCGGCTTGTTCTTCCCTTGTTGGCGGCACGCGCATCTCGAAGGTCTGAAAAGTCGGCAGGCGCAGGGAGTCGACAGTCGCCTTCACGGTGTTCTGCATGGCCCAGTCCCCGAAGCGCAATGCCATGTAGAAGTGAACGAACTTCGCAGACATGCCCGGCTTGAACTGAGTGATGGCATACACGCGCTGATGCACATCGAATCGTCCGTTGATGTAGTGGAAGATGTCTCCAATTCGTCCTTCGCCAGGAACAAGGATCGCCTCGCAGTCATGCGAGTAGCTGTTGATTCGCTCAACGATCTCGGAGCGCACGAAGAACGGATACTCGCCATCCTCGACCTTGTCCTCGTTGTTGCGGCTGCCGGTCTTGATGTGCGCGATGTCCCCCAATCGCTTCATCTCCCACTCGCCATGGAAGCCGGGGAGCCGGGTCTGGCCGGTGAGGAGCTGCTGCATAGCGGACTGCTTGAGGTCGCGCTTCTTGGCGATGAGCCGATCCAGTCCGCCCAGCAGCGCATCCACATCGCTCAGGGCCGTCGCGATAGCGCGTTGTTCGGGAAGGGGTGGGATGGCAACTGACAGCCTTCGCAAGACGACAATCGTCAGGGCTTTCTGCGAAGAACCTATCGCGCTGTCGAGAATTGCGGTCTTGGCCCTTCGGAGCTGGACTCCGAGAAACTCAGGGTCGACATAGTGTATGTTCCGAAGCCAAATCAAATTCCCATCTTTGAAGTAGAAGGGTTCGTCCGTGTCGACCACATAGACATTTCCCAGAGTTCCAACCGCAGTGATGAGAATATCTCCGCGTGCTGGCGCACCGAATCTGGTCTTTAACGAATTGAATCGTTCCTGAGAGATGAAATACGGGTCATCTATAGCTTCACCTTCGACCAACCTGCTAATTTCTTTCCCACGGAAGAATGGGACCCCGACCGGAACGTAGTCGCTTTCAAAAATGCGCTTGCTTGACGTGAGTTCGCCGAAATCTCCCAGCGACATTACGGCCCACTCCTCCGGGATGACGCCCACTTCCGTCTGCTTGTAGCCGGGCTTCACCTCCATGACGCCCCCATCTTCTTCAGGTGCTCCTCGACACGAGCGGCGAGCGTCTCCACCTCATCGGTGAGCTTCGGCAGCGGCGTGGCGTAGCGTTCAGCCAGCTCGCGGATACGGCCGGTGAGGGTCTGCGAGACGCGATCCAGCTCGCCCTGTACGGCGGCCGACAGGCGCGCCATCCACTTGTCGTCCACCACGAGCGTCTTGATCTCGGCCTCGGCGAGCTTGGGGTACTTGGCGTCGATCTTCTGGTCCAGGTCCTCCTGCGCAGACTTGCGCTCGGCCTTGGCCCCGGTCTGCTGCTCCAGCAGGTCGGCGTACGCTTCGAGTGCCGCCCGCTCGTCCGCGTAGAGGGGGTCTTTGCCGACCTCCTTCAGCCGGGCCTTCACGGCCTTCGCGGCAATCTTCTGCTTGTCGCCCTCACCCTCGATCACCTCGGCCAGCAGCCCGTCCTCGCCGCTGTTCTCCTCGCGCATCTCGTCGAGCTGCTGCTCCAGCCTGGCGAGCTGGTGGTCGAGCGCTTCGATGGCATCGCGTTCGGCGGCGAAGTAGCGGGCGACGAGAATCGGCGCAGGAACGAGGTCCGACTTGAAACGCCGCTTGCCCTTCAGGTAGTCGTGCGGCTCCGGCCAGGTGAGCTTGTTGTTCTTGTCCTTGACCTGAACGATCTCGCGCGACTGCGCGCCCTTCACCCAGCCGTCGGCGGCGATCAGGTAGGCGTCGTCCTGCATCGACTCGGCCCCGTAGTCCATGAGGTGCTGGTAGACGTCGTAGGCATCGAGCAGCGGTGCCTCGCGGAACGCGGACAGGAGATCCTCGGCGATGGTCTCGATCAGCGCCTTGGGGTGGCCGTCCTTGGCGAAGCCGGTGAGGCGCGGCGTCGTGGCCTTGCGCCAGTCGGCGAAGCCCTTCGTCGCCTTCTGCTGGAAGGCGGCGAACTCGGCATGGCCGAGAATGGCGGGTTTCACTTCGGCGAGCGGCAACCGGAGATAACGGTAGCCAGGGCGTTCCCTCACCCCCGGCCCCTCTCCCGGAGGGCGAGGGGAGAACAGCACGCCGCGCACGCCGGGGAGTACGGTCCAGTACGCGCCGAGGTCGTCCAGATCGCGCTCCGGGATGCCGCCGCGCAGGTGGCCGTCGATGTCATGCAGGTCCTCGGGGGAGGTCGAGTCGATGTAGCGCGGCAGGTTGAGGTTGAAGTCGTTCTTCGCGTCGGCGATCTCGTCCAGCGGCACCAACCGGGCATAGCGCGAAACGTCCGCCTGCCTCGTGAAGACGTCGACGATGCGGTGGATGTCCTGCTCGCGCAGGCGGTTCTTGGGGCCATCCTTCTTGAACCCCCTGGAGGCGTCGATCATGAAGACGCCCTTGCGGCCGGCGGCGTTCTCCTTGTCGAGCACCACGATGCAGGCGGGGATGCCGGTGCCGTAGAAGAGGTTGGCGGGCAGGCCGATGATGCCCTTGAGATAGCCGGAGCGGACGAGCTGCTCGCGGATCGTGGCCTCCGCATTGCCGCGGAAGAGGACGCCGTGGGGCAGAATGCAGGCGGCTTTGCCCGCGCCCTTCATCGAGCGGATGATGTGCAGCAGGTAGGCGTAGTCGCCCTGCTTGGCGGGCGGCTCCCCCCAGGCGAAACGCTGGAACGGATCTTTCGAGGGCGTGAGGCCGGTCGCCCAGGTCTTGTCCGAGAACGGCGGATTGGCGACGACGTAGTCGTAAGTGCGGAGCTGCTCGCCGTCCTTGAACTTGGGCGCGGCCAGGGTGTTGCCCGAGACGATGTTGGCCGTGGGGAAGTCGTGCAGGATCATGTTCATGCGGGCCAAGCCCGCGGTGGTCACGTCCTTCTCCTGCCCTTCGAGGGTGATGGGCTTGCTCGCCTCGGCGGCCACCTTCAGCAGCAGCGAGCCCGAGCCGCAGGTCGGGTCGTAGGCGGTCGTGGACGCCCTGGTGTTATCCGGCGAGATCCCGATCACCTTGGCGATGACGCGGCTGACCTCGGCGGGGGTGTAGAACTGCCCCTTGCTCTTGCCGCTCTCGGTGGCGAAGTGCCGCATCAGGTACTCGTAGGCGTCGCCGAGGATGTCGTCGTGCTCGGCGCGGTTCTGCGAGAAGTCGAGTTGCGGGCTCGCGAAGATATTGATCAGGTTGGTCAGCCGCTCGACCTTGGCCTGCCCCTCGCCGAGCTTGTTGGAGTCGTTGAAGTCGGGGAAATCGCTGCGGGCCAGCCGTTCGTTGGCCTGCACGAGCGGCGCGATGACCTGGGTGTTGATCTTGTCGCCGATGTCGCTCTTGCCGCGCAGTTCGAGCATGTCCTTGAAGCTGGCGCCCTTGGGGATCGTGACCGGCGGTGCGAAGTCGGTGCTGTAGCCGTACTTGTCCGTGATGTACTTGATGAACAGCATGAACAGGACGTAGTCCTTGTACTGGCTGGCGTCCATGCCACCGCGCAGCTCGTCGCAGGATGCCCAGAGTGACGAGTAGAGGTCGGATTTCTTGATGGCCATGGGTTCCTACCCCAGTGAGCTACGTTGGGCGCGAGTGCTGGTCGTCACGCGATAGCTAGTCACGTGGCATCTCGGCAGTCGGCTCTTGGCCATCTAATGTCCCGCATCACCTGCTGGTGGAGGCGGGCGAAGCCCGCTGTAGCCGGTCAGGTGCATGCGGTTGTTATGCGACATTTGTGTCGCCTCAGCCACTGGTTGTCCATTTCGACCCATAGCGAACGCTCACAGCATCGTCACGGCTGCCCGGACCCATTCATTCGTTGATCGCTGCGTTTGTAGTTTCGGTCTGGCCGTCAGCGGAAGGTCTGTTTGCGAAGGGAGGACTAGAAAGTGGCCATTCTCTTGCCATTAGATCGCTCATAATTCGAAGAGCTCAGTCTCGTTGGGCTCAAACCAGCCTTGTCTAATCATGGCGTCGCGCGCGAATGCGGGATCGGCTGCGTAGTAGACGACCGCGAGGCTCTCCTCTGCGCGACTGCAGGTCACATAGAAAAGCCGACGCGTCCGGTCGATCGTGGTCTCCTTGCCGGCTTCTTCATTTTGGAGGTCGGTCTTGCTCTTCTCCTTCACCCCAAAGAGCTTGTCGTAAGCGAACATGAACCCCCGCGCCTCCTCGTCGCTCACGATCACCATCACGCGTGGGAACTCTAGTCCTTTGACACCTTGGTGCGTATCGAACTGCGAGACGCCCTGGACATAGCGGTCATATTTCTCGATCTGATCGAACGGCGCCTCGAGCGCTTGGCGCCAGCCGCCAAGCTCACTCTTGAGGTCGATCTCTTCTTCCTCGCCGGCTTCATCGTCAGTCCCTCTTGAGGGATCGCCTTCGCGCACAACTTCATCGGCGATAGCGAACGGCGCCAGCACGTCGGGGATTGTGAAGAGACGGGTCTCGGCGACATAGCGCAACACCGCGCGCGCCGAGGGTTTTCCATCGGCCGACACCAGCGCCAGTAGACCGTCGCAGGCCGCTTTGGCCCTGCTGAGAAGGTCAGCCTGCTTATCACCGGCCTCTTCAAGTGCCTTGCGCTCAAGAAGCGGCGAGGTTCGCCGGACGATCGCGGCGCCTGCAAAGTGATCCGACGCACGTAAAGCGATCACCAGCGGCAGGATCTCGCGCGTGAACAGTCCGATGCCGGCACCGGTCCCCTGGAGGAAGCTCGTGCGGATGCGCTCGACCGAATAGAGCGGCTCGAAGAACGCCTCGAACCCAAAGCGGCGAGCCGACATTAGATGCTCCAGAGCAAGCGTCTTGATCGCCTCGGATCCCGCGGCCCAGTTCTGATCGCCCGTGATTTCGGCCATTCTCGCGGCGATCGCGGCCTCGGCCACCGTCTTGTCGGCGGTCACCTGCGATACAACGAACAAGCGGACGACGCCGACGCCAGCATCGCTGCGCGGGACTTGTTCCTCGCGATCCGCGTCCTGGCGGATTTTGTTGATGAGTTCGATGACCCTGGTCGGGCAGCGATGGTTCATCCGCTTACGTGGCCGCGCCCAGTTCTCTGGAATCGCTTCGGCGAGGCGATCCTTCCCGTCGGCGTAGATGCGCTGCATCATGTCGCTGAAGAGACCAAGGCAGAAAGTGTCGCGGTACGCCGCCTCGACGTCGAGCAGCACCTCTATGAGCCTGCGGTTCGTGTCTTGGCTCTCGTCGATAAGCAGGATTGGAAAGCGGGTGACCAGTAGGCGCCGTAGACCGGGCTTCGCCTCCAGGAAATCGGCCGTGATCGCGATAACCTCGGCGTGGCTAAGGGAGTCGCGGGTCCGGTTGTCGCCAGTCGGGCTGTAGACGAAGCGGGTAATTGCATCGAGCCCAGCGCGGCGCCGCAGCTTGCTCTCGATCGAGCGGGCGCGGTCTACGGCCGCCTTGCTGCCCGCTCGCCCCTTAGCCTGAGCCTCCTCGAGCTCGGCGACGTCCTGAAGCAGCCTTGCGGCGAGCCACTGCCGGATGTCTATGTCATAGCCGGCGATCAGTGACCAAGCAAAGGCATGGATCGTCGACACCTCGACGCGCGGGTCGAACTCGAGCCGCTGTTTGATCTCGTCGCACGCCGCATTGGTGTAGGTAATGACGCCAATCTTCTGCCCGGTCAGCGACAGGCGCCGACCTTGCTCTCCGCAGACCGTACGAATTGCCTCTACAAGCGAGCGTGTCTTACCAGAGCCTGCACCCGCATAGAGGAAGAAGCTTCTCGGCTTCTCCAGGTTCAAGCAGCCGAGAATCGTCTCATCCGCCTCGGCATCGAACTGGTCGTCGGCGGCACTCACGCTCCTGCCACCTCGGCTTGTTCTGCCTCCTCGGCCTGCTCCTCCTGGGGCAGGATCTCGACCTGCTTCTTCTTCAACTGCGTGAGAAGCCACTCCAGCCCCTCGGCGATATAGCCGGGCACGACGATGTTGTCGAACTGCTCCACCTCCAGGACGTCGAGTGCGAACTCGGCCTTCTTGCCCTTCTTGAGGGCGTCATACATGCGTTTGCTGATCGCTTTCACGCCACCGCCGGCCGTGATCGCGTCGCGGAACTTGCGCACCAGACCAGTTCCGTCGAACGTCGAGAAAAAGGTGAGGTTCTCGACCGCGAGCGCATCCTCGAACGTATAGGGATAGGCGGTTTCCGGCTCGGCGGACCCAGGTGAAATCACAGCCAGCGGGGTCTGATAAGCGACGCGCACCGCGAACAGAGGATCACCGTCTACGCGCAGCGTCTTGGCCGTGGCATCGGCATCCATGAGGGCATCGACGTCCTCTATCCGCGGTGTCCAGGTCTTCAGCGTCGCGTTGTTGGTTTTCTGGTTGGTACCCTTTTCCGGCTGCACCGACGCGCCGCTGGTGCCGTCGAGAGTATCCAGGTCGGTGATGATAAGCGTCAGCAGCCCGAGGTGCTCGATCAGCGGCCTGAGACGGTGCGCGTGGCTGCCGCCGATCTCGAGTAGCGAGATGTAGCACTGGTTGAGCTCACCATAGTGCTCACGAATGAAATTAGGGACGAGGATTCGCTCGGCAGGCCCTTCCACCAGGATAGCGGCATCGGCAAAGAACAGATCGGCATGCTGCGTGCGCAGATAGCGCGTGACAAACCTCTCGGTTTCACTTCCAGTACCGAACACTTCGGACAGGTTGACGACTGTCGAGACTGGCACCTTGGCCACCATCCCAGCCGGTAGCCGACGGAAGTAGCGTAGGCAGGAGAATTCGATCTCATGCGCCACATGGCTCGAGTGAGTGCTAACCACGAGTTGGGTACGCAGCTTCTTGTTCTCGCCCAAGTCTTCATGGGCGCGCAGCACGGCATAGGCCTTTTTAATGAAGACCTGCTGGACCTGCGCGTGTAGATGGGCTTCCGGTTCCTCGACCAGCACCAGATGGAGTGGCTCGGTACTGGTAACTATCGCACCCTTCGACGCCTTGCCGACACGCATCCACGCGTCGCGGAAGCTCATAAGCCGGAAGATCATCGAGATAAGATTCTGATAGCCGAGGCCGTTATTGGCCTCTGGCAATCGGAGGAGAGGTGTGGTCGCGCCATCCTCAGCGACCACATCGACCTCAAAGCTAATCGCCGCGCTATGGTTGAGCCCGTCAATCGCCTTCAGTCGGGTTGACACGCGCGGACGGGGATCGGTCACACCGGGGTAGCCCATGCCTTCGACCTCAGCGAAGGCGTCCTTGAAGCTCTCGGTTAGCCGCTTGTCGAACGCATCTTGGGCGGCTTCAATCGCCTGGAGCGCCCCGAGATCCTTCGGATCGGGTCCCTTGGTCGGATCGAGGTGCTTGGCATAATAGCTTCTCAGCTGGTCCGACAGACGGCTGCCCGCCGCGTCGGCTGGGGCGTCCTCGTCACCTTGGCCGGACCGCTCCTCGCCGAACCCACGTTGTGCGGGGATGTCGTGCACGCGGATCAGGCCGTTCAAGGGATCGCCTTCGATCGGCAGCGACGCGGCCGGCAGCGCCTGCGGTCGCGCCTGGGACTTGTCGGGCGCCGCGAGCTTGGCAGGATCCAGCGAATAGGCCCGGATTGTGAAATGGGTGGAGAGCCTCTTGCAAAGGAAGTCGACGAGGCTCTCCGGCCAAAGCGTTACCTTGGGAGGAGCCGGCGCTGGATCTGCGTCCGGATGTTCCGCTGCGGCCTTGGCAGCGGCCTTCATCGCCTCGGCGTCGCTCACGGCGCCCATAAACTCCTTGTACACAAGGTTGAGATCCTTGGGCTCGAAGCGCAGTCGGACGCCCAGCGTGCCACCTTCCCAATCGAGCGTCGGGATCAGATCGCGGACATGATGCATCTCGCCGGTTTCGACATGCAGCCAAAGGTCAAGCGTCGGGAGAACGCTGACCCAAGGGTCGATGGCCAAATCGATGATGTCCCCTGCGTTGCGCGCTGCGATCCAGCTTTCCCCGAGCGCAATGATCGCGGGCCAGTGGCACAAGGTGAAGTCGTGCATCTCAAAGGGGCAGCGGCGCGGCGACAGAAAGCGTCGCAGTGCGAGCATTGCCGACGTCTTGCCACTGTTGTTCGCCCCGACGAAAAGTGTCGTGGTGGTCGATAGATCGACGCGTGTCGACAGCAGCTTCCTAAAGTTGGCGATTTCGACGAACTTAATATGCACTCAGCATCTCCTGCTCAGGCCCGGACCCTAGTAACGCTTATCCATTCTGTCATCGTTACGACACTGCAATACCACGCTCGGAGGAACGCCCCGCGGCCCAGGATGCCGCATAACGTTTGAGATCAAGTGCGGCAAAAGCGCGTAGCGGTTTTGACGTCACTTGCAGCGATTTGTTGGGCGACATTTTGTGCACGACCCTATGTTTGGCTTCGGCGGACAATCTCGACAGCCTTTTTATGACTCAGAAACCATCCGATATTCTCGGCAACCTTCAAGGGGTTGATTCCATGAGAGGGTATGAATGCACTGTCAAGGCTGTAGTTCATTTCGCTCCCGGCGAAATTTCTGACCCACACAGTGATCATCACAGGCACCGTGAGCTTTCCTCCTTTTACTACCCATCTGCAACCTACGGCTTCAAACGTCTTTTTCTCTCGAAGTGCCGTCATTACGTCCGGCCTTGATACGGACTTCATACTCCAGCTCGCGCCGAGATCAGAAAATTCGCTCTCTAGGTCTACGAGTTTTGCAAGAAACGGGTCGTTCTTTATTTCAAGTTCTGTTCGAAGATAGCTGTCTTCCCAAAGCATTTCCTCAAAAGACTTTCCGGCACCACGATTTTCTCGATCCCATGCCTCAATGGTTTCTTTGTACTCGTATGCCGCAACGTGAACTCCAATCATGCTATTTATCACTGAAAGCAGGTCATCCGAACCGATGGATTCAATTTCTTCGAAAGAGATAACAATCAGTGGCAAACCGACAGAGTAGCAGGTGTCGATTTTGAAATTGAGCTTTAATTCGCGATAGGGATCGGTTTCCACCTGCGATTTCAGTACATAACTCTTGCCAGCGCTATAGCCTTGACCCAGCCCATCGAATTCGATTGCAAGGACCGGCTCATGAGCGTAATCGGTGAGCACGAAATCCACAGACGTCTTCAAGTAGAAGTTCCATTTCTTTTCGGTCAGTTCGGCACGATCGATTTCCACAATTCGAGAAAGTGGGATATTCGTGTAGAGACGCCACCCTGGCGGGAGATGACGATCAATCGCCTCAAACGCCTTTAGCTCACTGCCACTAGCAAAAATCAACTTCGCCTTTTTCATTTGTGACGCCCGGTGCTTGTCGCCCAACTCTGAATTAGGTAGTTCCGTGTTTGCCGGCAAACACGGCCGGCCGGTCGGTCTATGTCGGGAAACGGTTTGTTGAAGGGTTTGCAAGAAGCGGCTGCGAAATCAGAACAGGTCCCGCTACGGCGGTCTCTCCGGTGAGGGTGAAAGGCGGACCGGCCTATCCCGGCAAATACGGCGACGGGGCGCGGTGTTTGGTGATCGACTTCCTCTCCGTTGAGGGCGCGGGTTGGGAGCAGCGCTCCGCTTGACCATTCGCGGCCCGACGTGCTGCCCCCTCCACTTGGTCGCTGACGCCATGATCTCTCCCGTCTGTGTGGCGGGAAACGTATTGCTGCGCAGGGATCGCGTCAACCGCACGTAAAACTCAGGAACGAATTGGGTCGATCAAGCTTCCTCGCGAAGCCGCGAAGATCGCGAAGCGGTCGGAGCCTCCGGCGGCTTCGGAATCGCTCCCGAATGCGACTCAATGCAGACTCACGGACGCGGAGAGACACGGGACTCTCGGCAGCACCTTCAACAAGGCACGTCACCCACTGCGCCTCCGCGTCTTTGCGCCTTTGCGTTAAAAAAAACCTGCCGTGCTGCTCGCGTCACCTGGCACGGCTCCTCCCCCGCGCAGTGATCCAGACAAACGGCATCATCGCCAACGACGGCAGCACGGCAATGGACAGCACCGCCGGGTGCAGCCGCCCGGCGAGGAAGCGCG
>DASTLN010000011.1:0-9405 GCA_035714925.1 Dehalococcoidia bacterium
CACCACGGCCACGATCGCGAGCGGCAGCACGTCCGCGATGACCGAAACCGCTCGCGCGGTCGCTGCCGCAAGCAACGCCTCCTCCGGCGACATCACGCTGCTCAGCAACCCCACGAGCACTCCCTCCCGCACGCCGATCCCGGCTGGGACGAAAATCGCTACCGCACCCGCCACGCCGGCGAGCGTGTAGGCGCCGATCGCCAGCGCGAGGTTCACCCCACCGTGCTGAAGCGCAAGCAGCACGAAGACGAACGAGAGCCCGTTCACCACGTGAAATAGCGAATAGCCCAGGAAGCTCGCGACCGTCTGTCTGCCCGAGAGAAACGAGTCAGCCCTGATGTCAGGGCGCTGGACAAGGCGCAGAACGCGGTTCGCAAGTGGGACCAACACGCGCGGCTGTAGCGCGAAGGGGACGGTGAACAGGGGGATCGCAGCCAGCAGATAGACCAGGCTGCTCCTCCCGGCGCCGAGTCCGATCAAGACCCCAAGGCACCCGATCAGCGCGCCCGAGCCCAGCAGAAGCACCGTCTCGTACGCAATGCTGGCGCCAACCCTCGTCTTGGTCGTCCCCAGCGACTCCGCGGCCAGGATGCGAGCCGCGTGATATGGGATGGTGCCGGGGATATATCGCCCCAGCCAGGTACGGAGAAAGACCGCGAGGCCTCGGCCAAGACCAACGCGGCGATCAAGGCTGCGCAGCACCAGGCTCCAGTTCAAACCCCAGCCGACGATAACCAGACTAATCGCCAGCGTGGCCGGCACCAGCAGCAACAGGTTTCGCTGCGAAAGCTCGCGGTACTCCCTGGCGTCGAGACGCGCCAGCATGAAACCGGCACCCAGCAGGACCAGCAGGACGCTCGCCCTACGCCACGAGAGCAGCGGAGACACGCGTTTGGTCATCAGTCAAAGGGCCTCAGTCTGTAGAGGGTCAGCGCCTGCCCGCGGTAGACTCCCTCGACCAGTGGCGAGCCCTCGATTCGGCGGAAGTGCTGCGGCTCATGACCCGCGGCCTCGACCAGCCAGAGGTTGTAGGTCAGCTCCCAGCGATTCTGAATGTCGTTACCCGATCCCGTACTGTTGTAGAGCAGCACCCAGCCGACATCGTGCTTCTCGAAGACCGCAGCTACCTCGTGCTCGCTCGGCCAGCTCAGATACGTCACCATGTCGTCTTCATTCAGCGTCACATTGTTGTAAAGGGCATTGCCCGGCACGAGCGACTGGATCCGCGAATCGCGTCCGATGATGCCACGCGAATCGTCGATCAGGCCTGCCATCACCTCGTAGTCCTGTATCTCGATCTCGTGGCGAGTGACGGCGCTGGCGTACGCGTGATCGGCCGCGTTGTTGGCGATCGGAAACGCGGCGATGGCGCAGACCGAAAGCAGGAAGGCTGCCTCGCGTCGGGGCAGGAGTGAAACGAGATAGGCCAAGCCGGCAACGCCCAGCAGGACGAGCAGTGGGAGGCAGCTGTACCAGTAACGCGCGAAGATCGGCGACATCCTAAACATCACCGGTGCGCTCAACGCCAGCAGCACCGCAACCGCAAAGACGCCTGCCCGCCACCCGTACAGGCGCCCCACTGACACGACACCGAGTCCAATCAACGGCCACGTCCAGAGCGGCAGCAGGTCGCGTTTGAGCACGCGGAACACGGTGGAGAAGTACTCCGCCGGTGTGTCGTAGTAGTCCCGGCCCCAGAAGGCGTTTATGTAGTCCACGTAGTTCGAGTTCAACCAGTTGAGCGGATAATCTTCGAACCCGCTAAGGCCCCCGACAAGCAGGTGCCACACGACCCAGGGCGCGACCAGCAGGAGGAGCGAGGCATAGACGATGAACGTCCGTCCAAGCGCCTCACGGTTTGGTGCCAGGATCAGGAAGCAGAGTGCCGGCACGGAAAAGAACAGCAGCCCTTGGCCGAACGTATATAGCGCGGCGGCCAGAAGCGCGGCGCCGCCTATCCCGGCCCGCGGGCCCATCTTGCCCAGCAAGTAGCCGCAGCTCAGGTACAAACCCGCGTAACCGAGGAAAATGAACGGTGCGTATGGAGCCAGGCTGGTGTTCTGGATCCAGAAGATCGGCGAGATGACAAAGCCTACCAGGACCATCGCGGCCAGCGCGTAATTGCCGCTCAGCCGGTGGACATACCAGGCGAGGCCGAGGATCAAGGCATAGGCGAAGATCAACGGAATGAGATTGAGCGGAAGCCAGCCGCTGGCCGCAAGCCCCAGGGAGTAGGCCACGCTGGCCAGCGGCGGCGCCTGGGTCTGGATCACGAGATCCGGGTCGCCGTAAATCAGCGAGCGGGAGATCGCGAGGATGTTCCCACTATCCGAGCCGACGACAGGGATCGTCGTGAAGCGCGGAAAGAGCCAGGTGATCCCGGCCATGACGGCAATAAACAGCACCGTCTCAAAGACCTCCACTTTGTTAAGGACAGAGTTCGCCTCTCGCGTGAATACGGCACCCTTTGATCTCAATGGAACCGTGGCACTGCTTCGCGCTACCGACGCCGATAGGGAACCGGGCACGTCTGAAGAAGGGGAGGCCGTTGTTCTCAGGTTTACAGAGGACTCTCTCATGACTTTGAGAGCACAGTCACCAGGCTCGGCATAATCAAACGTGCGGCCGGCCAAAAATGCCGCAGGGCGGCAGCATCGATACCAAACCTAGTCTTGAAGACGAGCGTCGTAAGTTGAAGCGACATATCTTGATGCTGCAACCCGGCATGGTCTGCTAGCTTTACGAGCTCGCCATGGGTCAACAGTCGAGCGTCATAGCGGACACCACGGCGGAGCAGGGTTACGTAGCTATTTCTTAACTCCTGCGTTGGAAGCCACGCCAGAAACGGCAAACGAAAATGTGGCTCAATAGGCCAGAGGAGGTTTGGGGTCGCCAGGTAGCAGTAGCCACCAGGTCTCAACACACGAGCGATCTCCGCCAGATGAAGCCGGGGGTCGTCAACGTGTTCGATCACATGGTTACTGATAGCGATGTCGAAGCGTGCCCCCTCATACGGCAGTTGTTCTGAGTCGATGAGGTCAAACGCGAAGTCTATTTCCACTCGTTCATCGATAACGTCAACACTCTGCAGCGATCCCACCCGTTGAGCGAAGTAAGACGCGATTATTCCCGATCCTGTCCCCACATCGAGGAGGTCCTTCGACTCAAGGTCCGGCGACACCAGTCGGAGAAGTGCCTCAATCCGGCGAGCCTTATTCAAGCGTGGTTCCCGCCGTGAATCTGCGTGAGATCGCTTCGGGCCAGCCGTTGCCGATTGACTCACGCCGCTGCCTCCCGCAAGACCGTCTCGTAGTTCTCCGCGATCGCGGGTTCGCTAAAGTGGCGCTTCACGTGTGCCCGCCCGTTACGGCGCAACCGCCGCGCCAGGCCTTTGTCTTCCAGGAGCCGGCACAGCGCTTGCGCCAGCGCATCCGGGTCGCGCTGGGGCACCATCAACCCGGTCCGTTCGTGCTTCACAAGGTCGCTAACGCCGCCGACGTCCGACGCGACCACGGGGCAGCCGCACGCCATCGCCTCGGCAAACACCACACCGAACGACTCTGTATCGCCTCCAGCAGCGACAATGGAGGGCCCGGCGAACGCGTCCGCCGCGGTGTAGAAATTCGGCAGCTCTTTCGCCTGCCGCGCGCCGAGAAAGCGGACCGATTCACCGAGGCCCAGGTCACGTGCTTGCAGCGTCAGTTCACCGCGCAGCGGACCGTCACCGATAATGACGAGCGTCGCGTTAGGATGTTGCGCCAGCACGGCGGGCATCGCGGCGAGCAGGTAACGCACGCCCTTCTTCTCCGCCAGTCGTCCCACGAAGAGCAGCATCGGGCCGTTCAGCCCTAGCTTCGCCCGGAACGCCCTCGCGTCTCTACGGCTCTTGAAGCGATGGGTGTCGACGCCCAACCCGATCACCGCCACTGGCTCGCGCTCGCTATCGGCAAGCCCTTCGACAGCCTGGGCGAGGTCGCGGCTCAGCGCCGTAATGCGCGTCATGCGCCGCAGGACCCATCGCTTGATCCTGCTGGTCCACTTACCCTGTAGGCCGTAGACGTCCGCGCCCAACGTGGTCAGCACCACCGGCCTCCCCGTCAGCAAGCCGGCGATGGCCGCCACCAGGCCCTGGGGCAGCAGCCAGTGCGCGTGGATGACATCGATATCTTCAGACCGGATTAACCGGATCGCCTCCACCAGCTCGGCGGCCATGAAGAACGGCGCCTGGAACCAGAGCCACGGGTTGCGTTTGAGGTTCGGCAGCATGCCACCGTAGGCCAGTCGCTGCGCGCCGGCCGGCCAGAAGTAGCGAAATCGATGCACGCTCAGCCCGTCCATCTGCTCGATTGTCCGCGCCCCGGCAGCGTGCGGGGCCAAGACCGTGAAATCGAAGGCGTGCCGGAGGCTTCGGCAGAGGTTGAAAATGAACGGCGGCTCCGTATCGCCGGCCCAGCGCGGGAACGTGCTCGCGAGCACGAGCACGCGGCGGCGCGAGACGAGGGTCAGATCTCGTCTCGCCCCCATGGGAACCGCGGTGGCCGATGCCTTACTCGCGACCATTCGCTAGCCTGCCAGCCGCACGCTCTGCACCGGCTCCTCGTGAAGTGAACTGGCCCGTTGCAGTGGTGTCGGCGTCCTGAGCCGCGTGTTGACCTCGTGCGCCGCCTCCAGCAGCTTCATTTCGACGCCCATTTCGGCGGCGAGGTCGAGGAGCGACATCGTATCCTTCGGCAGGCACTTGCCGCCGTAGCCTCGGTAGCCGGCATCCAGCACGTCGAGATGCGACGCGTTGATTCGCGGGTCGACGCCGATACCCTCCTTCACGAGCTCGTAGTCGATGCCCAACCCCTGGCAGAGGTCGAACATCTCGTTACCAAAGATCACCTTGAGCGCCAGGTATGCGTTCGTCGCGTACTTCGTCATCTCCGCGACGGCAGCGGGCACAACGGCCTCGTGCGGCGCGCGTGGCAGCGTCGTGAGGACATCGGCCGCGAGGTCTGCATCGTCTGCGTCGCAGAACCCGACGATCTGGCGGTCGGGGTGGATGAAGTCTTCGTTGGCGCTGACTTCGCGCAGGAACTCGGGGTTGAACAGCAGGCGGTGCTGCGGGAACCGTGCCTGGAATCGCCCTGTCGTACCCGGCACCACGGTGGACTTGAGTACCACCGTCTTGTTGCCTTGCAGTTGGCTCAGCGCCTCCATCACGGAACTCTCATCGAAGCCACGCCCCGGGACATACGGCGTCGGCACGCAAACGTAAACCAGGTCCGCGTCGTTGATCTCATCGACCGAGCCGAGTCCCTTGAACGGGTCGTAGAGCAGCGGCGCGCCGCTGGACAGCGCCAGGTAGTTGCGGACGGCGCCTCCCACAACGCCGACACCCATGACGCCGGGACGACAAAACTCGATCCTCTTCATCTCTCGCCCACTCAAGCGATCTTCCTTATGCCGTTGGACGCCAACACTGGAGTATCCGTACGATTCCTCAGCGGAATGACCACACCCTCGACGCTGTCCTCGTGAACAGCATCCTTCTGTCTGTAGAGGACCTCTTCGAGCATCTGCCGGTTCCAGCTGATCGCCTTGGCCAACATGCCGAAGACCATGAACTGGATGCCGAGCGCCAGGAGCACGCTCCCGGCGATGAGCGATTGGAGATGACCACCTTCGTTCCCCTGGCTGATGAAGTAGAGATAGCGCAGGAAAGGGAGTGCCCCGGCAGTGGCGAAGAGTAGCCCGAGCGTCCCGTACGCTTGCAGCGGCCTGTAGCGCAGCAGCGAATGGAGGATGACCATCCCAGAGCGCCAGACATGGGTGGGCAGCCCCTTGATTAGACGAGAGGGACGCTCCACGTGCCGTGCCTCCAATAGCACGCTTTCGATGTGAAGCCTGCGGTCCAGCGCGTTGAACAGCGTCTCATGCGTGTACGTGTGACTCGACAGCACGTTCAGGGAAAGGGCCGCTTCCCGGCTGTAGGCGCGATAGCCTGAGGACACGTCCACCGCGGGGATGTGCAGCAACCGCTGCATGACGAAGTTCGCCAGCCGGTTGCCCTGCTTGTTGGCCCACCGCATTCTGAGCCGCCCCAGAACCCGGCTACCGACAACGATGTCCGCCCGGTGTTCCAGGATCGGCGCGATCAGCTCGGGAATGCGCGTCTGGTCGTAGTGGTTGTCGGCGTCCGTGTTGACGATGATGTCGGCGTCCCGGGCCAGCGCTTCGTTAATCGCCCGCTGGAAGGTGTAGGCGAGGCCGCGGTTGATCCCGTTGGAGACGACGTGATCGGCGCCAGCCGCCAGCGCCACGTCCACGGTGTGGTCCTGGGACCCGTCGTCCTGCACTAGCACTTCGACGCTGCCGATTCCGGGGATCTGACGCGGCACCTCGCGGATCACCGCGGCGATGTCATCTTCCTCGTTATAGGCCGGTATCGTAACGATGAGCTTCACATCAGCCTCACTTGCGATTTCATTGCGCCGTCACCTCAAAGCCACTCGCATTGATCTCCTCCAAGAAATCGGTAGCTTTTGTCACCGCACCTAGCCTCGCAACCAGGTAGTCGTACGCCGATTGCGTGACCTGGGCCGGAACGGGGATTGACGCCAGCTTGTCGCGGTCGACGCGGTAGATTCGTACCTCGTCGACGGAAGTCGCGCCGCTCGTCTGTAGGAGCTCGAATGCGGCGTTCGCCTCAAAGTAGCGGTTGAAGGACGGCGAGCTGAATCCGGCATCAAGCGCGCTGACCACCACGTAGTCAGCCTCTCGATCCTCGATGGAATCCAGCAGGTCCGTCTCGGCCATCGCGATGAGGTAGCCCTTCTGCGGATAGCGCGTCAGGTAGAGCCAGTTCTCTCCGGCCGTGTCGGGCGTCATGAGGTGGTTCTCCCAGCGGAACAGCGTGCTACGACGCCGGATCGGCGTTGAGGCGGCCGGGTCGGTGTTCAGCTCGACCTCGACGGTGGGCAGCTGGTGCATCGAGTAGGCGCCGCCGGTGAGGAAATAGAGGTGCGAGTAGTAGAGGCGGGACGACAGGATGCTCGCACCGGGCTCCACGTTGGCGCCAATCCAGGCAGCCGCCTGTTGCGATAACGAGTTGTCCCAATCGTCCTGCAGCGCCACGGCCGGTGCCTGCGAGACGGACGTCCCGCTCAGCAGCGTGACAATCGCCAGCGAGGCTGCGACCGCCACCGCGCCCCCGCCGCCCAGCGCCTTCACTCCGTACCCCAGGTCAAAGGAAGCGCTTGTCTTTATCAGCCACGCCGCCGCCCCACCCAGCGCCAGATAGGAGAGGTAGACCATCGGCAACTGATCCCGCAGAGACAGTCCGCGGTCGGCGACAAGAACGAAAAACGACGCATAGAGGAGAAGCCCGACCACGAGCAGTCCGGCCTCCGATCTCGCTCGAAGCATCGCCCAGGCCGCCCAGATCCACGCGGCGAGCGTCAGCGGCGCTGGCTGCAGGTTCGGCAGAAGAATCTGTGCCACGTAGGCAGGGACGTTGGCCAGATAGTTGCTCTCGTACTGCCAGCCGGCAGCATCCAGACCGGCGAAGAAGATGGCGTTCCAGCTGAGGATCACCAATCCCGCGACGAGACGGCTCCCCCTGCCGGCCTCGAAGCTACGAGGAGCGAACCGCAGCCCTGCGCCGAAGACGATTACTCCCATAACCGCGGCTGCCGCAGCCACCAGGCCGAGCACACCGTCGAGCGAGCCGAGCAGGAAGACTTCTCCTGTTTGGACGTAGACCCAGGCCCACCACCAGCCGGTGACGACTGCGAAGCCAGCCAACCACGCCGTCTGGGATCGCTTCCATCCGCTAGCGCCGCCGAACAGCAACGCCATCGAGAGGGGCAGCGGCAGGAACAGGAGCGAGGCTTCCTTGATCAGGAACGAAGCGCCAAGAAGCGCCCCGGCGACGGCTATGAGCGGCGCGCTCTGCCCTCTGGATGCATGCCAGTAGAGGAGCAGCGATGCGAGAAGGAAGGTCACCTGCGTACTGTCTAGAAAGAGCGTCGTGCCCAGCCCTCGCAGGTAAAACGACGTCGCAGCACTGACGCCGGCCACCATCCCTCCCCAGCCGCCGAAGAGCGCGCGTCCCAGCAATGCCACCAGCAGCACGTTGGCGACGATGGAGAGACGCGGCACCAGATAAGCGGCCTCAAGGGATACGCCTTGCACTTTGAAGGCGCCGGCCAGCAACGCCGGGTAAAACGGCGCGCGATGTACGATCGGCTCCCCGGTCGAATACGTCAGACCGTTGCCGTCGGCGATGTTGAGCGCCTCCGCGAGGTACAGCGACTGATCCGAATTCAGCGGAGAACGCTCCGCTGTAAACACCGGCAGGCACAGGACTGTGAGCAGCAGCGCAGCAGCCAGCAGCGGCATTCTGCGAGTGAGCGTCAGTCCTGCGACAAGAGGCTCCAGCGCGACGGTTGGCAGCGATATAACTTGCATCAGCTTCTGCGGATATCGGAAGTCCAAGCTGGGTGGCAGGCTTTGAGAGCCTGCCACCCAACGCTATGGCCGTCCTCTATGGTTCATCTACTTCCGGGCGTAGACCCAGGCAAGCGAGCCGGTGAGTCCGAGCGCAATCATGAGTGCGATTGCGCCGGCCGAGACGGCTTTCGAATTCGACGCCGAATTCAGGTAGCCACCGCTGCCGGCTGCCGGTAGCGCGTCGGTGTCCGCGCCCACTGCACCGCTGCTACCGTCATCCCCTGCATCCAGAGGCGCGGCCGGCGGCAGCACAGCGGGAGAACCACCAAGCTGCGGGAACTGGCTCTCGGTCGGGTCCGGTATGTACACGTCAACGTCAGTTTCTGCGCCATAACTTGGCGTTTGAGACAATGCCAGGCTTCCGACGGAAATCCCCACAATCGCGACCAATGCCGCGATGAGTGGCAACTTTCGGGTTAGAAACTCCATCGATTCCTCCTTTCTCCCAACAGGGCGTTGTAATTGACAGACAGCCATAGCCGTCCGAGACTCCTGGCCATCCGTAGTTCCATGGCACGCACTGCCTGGAACAGGACGAAAGAATCAGAAGTCCACAACTTAACTCGGTAGGAAATCGGAGACTTGTTAGGGCTTCAGGCTGGATCTTTGACATGGAGACGCGCCGCAGGCAGGTCCGGCTACGCTAGCCTTGATCAAACGGAATGTCCTTCAGACGCCAGGACAGCAGCGAACCACGCCAAGTCAGCCGGAGATTGCGCAGTTCCTGGCTCATGACCACAAGTCAGCCTGATGTCGGCCTGGGAGGAGGCTCGCTAACTTCGGGTCTCCGTCGGGTGCGATTTCATCCGCCTCCCCTGTCAGCGAGGGGACAGGAGGCCACGGCATCGCGGCCTCCGCAACTTCGTCAGGCGAAGGCACGCTGCCAATGTTCCCACTCGTATTCCATAC
>DASTLN010000012.1:0-22198 GCA_035714925.1 Dehalococcoidia bacterium
TGACGCCAGAACGTGAGGCGTGCACCTGGACGCCGCGGAACTGGCGGTTGGGCCGCTCCTCGAACAGCCACGAGTTTGGAGCACCGTTCATCTGCCGGATCACGCCGCCACCTCCGGCCAGCACCGCTTACAGCGCCGGTACCGGCCCTCTGCCACCGCGTCCAGCGCCGCCGCCTCCGTCTCGAACGGCTCCTCGTCCACCGCGCGGCAGCCTTCCTGCCAGTACCGCCGCGCGCCGTCCGACACCACCCGGTGGATGATGTCCGGCTTCTTGTTCCCGATGTACTCGTAGTTGCTCATCGCTTCGCCCTCGCTTTCCGCCGCGCGCGCAACCAGCGCTCCGCGTGCTCAGCCGTCTCTTCGCGCTCCACCGCGCTCAGCCACCACTCCACCGTCGCCGACGCGAACAGCAGCCACCACAGGCTCACAGCACCCACCTCCCCAGGATCAGCCCCAGCGTCAGCGTCACCATCCCCGCCAGCAGCCGCACCTCCGTCTTGAGGCTGGCCACCTGGATGTAGATGTCCAGGCGCCCCTCCCAGATCGCCTGCCAGATGTCGAGGTGGCCCTCTGCGCCCCGAGCGATCGCCTCGGGCACCGGGGGCGTCTCCGGCTTACCCATGTCTTGCTCCTTCGTCATGGCCCCCTCTTTCTGGTTGGCGCATCGCGTCCTGGATTTCGCTCGTGACCTCCCGTGCCGTTCCCTCCCTCCGCGCCTCGTTCAGCGCGGACAGGTGATTGCGTGCGAAGAAGTACGCTACGATCACCCCCACGCTGATCGCGTGCGAGTCCTGCACGTCGAACCCCTGCCCCCAGCGGTATGCAGCAGACCCGACCACCAGGACGGCGAGCAAGGACATAACGCCATCACTCAACAGGCTCGTATAGGCCGACTGGAGCGCCGTCTCCCTACGCTGCATCGCTACCTGGCCCTCTTCCGGGGCGCCATCCCCAGCCTGTTCACCGTCAGCACGACTTCCTCCAGCGCTGCACGCAACTCCACGAGGCGTTCGTCTGGCGGCACCGCATCCCACTCCTCCAGTGCGCGCGCCCGGTTGTTGCCGGGCACCCACCTCAGGAGCACCTCTCGCAGCTGGTCGTCACGCCGCATACGCCACCGCCCCGCCGCCGCCGCCGGCCGCTTCCTCGTATGTCACGAACAAGCTGCCGCCAACGCCAGACGATCCGATCGAACTGAAGCCCACCTGGGGCGTCTCGCCGTCCGGCACGCTCTTGCTCGCCCAGATGCCGCGAAGGCCGAGCGGAGAGAGCGTGGGCAGAACCTCCACCTGAGCGCTCCACGTCGCACCGGCGTCGGTGGATGTCATCTGGTAGACGCCCACGTCGCCTCCAGTCCCACCGACGACGTACGCTTGGCTGCCGTCGTCTTTGCCGAACATGAACACCGTAAGCTCGTCGGTCGATTGGTCGATGGTGATCGCCGCGCCACATACATCGCCCGTGCCGCCGGTGTTGCTAACCAGGTCGGTCAGCGCGGTAATGGCGCTCTCGTCAATCTCCCACGCATGGAAATCGCTCGTCGTCAGGTTGAATGAGTTCCAGGCCACGAGGACAAGCTTCGAGTCGCTATGGCGGACGCAGAACGCCCACTGGTTGCTCACCACCAGCGTTGTTTGGTCCACCATCCCGGTCGATATGCTTGTCTCCGCCCACGAGTCGCCGCTGTTGTCGTACACCTTGCGGCTGATCTCGTCCGCCGAGCGGTCCCAGAACAGCATCAGCACGTCTTTCTGGTCGGCTGCGAACCCCGGCGCGAGAAAGAACAGGTCCGCCCCTTCTGTGGGGTCGCTCCGCGATGTCCAGCCCCAATCGCTCACGCCGCTGCCGGAAGTCTGCTCGTAGAACCCCTTCTCCGTCCCGCCGTCACCGTCAAACGCTACGTACAGGGTGCCGTCGCGCGCCATCGTCATCGACAGGCAGACGTTGGTCGTGGCCAGGCTCGCCCCGCTGAATACCGTGTTCCACGCGAAACGCCAGGCGATGTCCGGCCCGACCACCGCGTCCGCGTCAGACAGGTCGCCGAAGATATCGGTAATCAACACGTCGTCTGCGTCCGTCTCGATCACCGCGACGTACAGTACGTAGCTGGTGTCCCCGGGCGTATCCAGCGACCACCACACGGCGATCTTCCCCACCGTCCCGATGGTGTCGTCGATCTCGGCGTAAGGGAACGTCTTGCCGCCATCTTTCGATTGCGCCAGGCGGATACCGCCGCCAGGCATCGCCGTTATCGCGAGGATGCCCGCCGGGGTGTGCACCACGCGCTCCTGCGCGCCCTCTGGCGTGTCCGTGGTGGTCATCTGCGCCGCGAGGGCGAAGGAGTAGCTCATGACTTCCGTACCTTCAGCGTCAAGGTCAGCTCCGTGGTCGAGGTCGCCGCGCCGTCCACCACGAAGTACAGCACGTCACCCTCCGCCAGCGTCGTCGTCCACCCGGTCAGCGTCGAGTCCTGCGACTTCACCGCGGTCGTGATCGTCGGTGGCGCCGACGCCACGATGGTATCCGCGACCGTCGGCGGGTAGTTGCCGTACGTGTCCTTCCAGATGTCCACCACGACCGACCCCGACTGATCGGCCAGCATCGTGCAGACCTCAATCTCGCCCGGCGTCCTCACCTCGTACCGCGCCGTCAGCCCGTCCGGCAGCACCTCCCGCGCGCCCACGTCGCCCGCGCCGAGGAACGTTACCGTGATCGGATAGTCCTCATCCGCCCACACAAGGCCCGCCGTCTCGCCCGACGCCGCCTTCACCCGCTGGCCGTTCGTCCCTACGGTCAGCTTCGCCGGGGTGTTGTCCGCCGACGCCGCGATGATGTCGCCCTTGGCATCGAACAGTGATTCCAGCACGTAACCCGTGTGCGGGTCGGCCTGGTCGGTGTGCGACGCCTTCAACCCCGCCGGCGTCACCGCGCGCGCCGTGTCCGTGCCGGTCAGCACCTCCGCGTCCGTCGCAAGCTCTACGTGCGCCGCCAGCGTCTCCGACGCCGCCACGGCCTGCACGTCCTGCCCCGACACGCTGTGAGCGCCGGAAGCCGTAGCGGCCGCGTGGTGCGGCGAACCGTCACCGACCGCCGCGTGCTCCGTTGTCGTGAACACCGCGTGGTGCGCGTCGTCGTCGGCCGCGTGCGTCGTGATCAGGCCGTCCACTTCTGTTTCCGTGTAGTAGATGGCCCCGTGATCGTTGTCGTCCAGGCCCGTCAGCGCCCCGTGGTCCGACGCCGCGCCGCCGCCGCCTTCCCCGCTCACACCTACCAGCCACGCCGTTGCCTGTGACCTGTCCGTGCCGATCGTTCCATTCGACCCGGCGGCGCGGCTAATGCGGATCGTCACCACATCCCCCACCGCCAACTCCGGCGCCCACGATCCACCGATGAAGATGTCGTCTCCGTCCGTCGTCTCACCGCGGGCGAAGTTTCCGGACTGCACGCCATTCACATAGCAGTACAACTGGAACGCCGACGTTGCCCCGGGCGTTCCGACCGTGATCGCGGCATTTATCAGGTGATAGCCCGCGCCCGTCGCGGTGAATGTCATTCCCGTGATGGTCGCGACCGAAGTCGTGACGCTGTAGCTGCCCGACGGCACCATCGTCACGGGGTCGGCTGCGGGCGCGAGCGTGTGCACCGTCCCGTCGCCCAGCTTCGCTTTGAGCGCGCCCGAAGTCGTGTTGTACCAGACCCACCACGTGCCGTCGGCGGGGGTGTAGGTCGGGTCGCTCGCCAGACTGCCGAGGTTGCGGTACGGCGCGTGCGGGTCGGCCGCTCCCCGCTGATGCTCTGGGGTATGCGTCGCCGGGACGAACTTGTTGTCCGTGGGGGAGACCTTGTTGGCGCGAGGAAGGGTTGGCATCTATTCCCTCTTTATTAACAGGTTTGGCCCGGATGTTTGCCAGCCCGTGATAGCCCCGAATGGGTCCGGTAAAGCGCCATAAGTTACTGACGTTTTGGTTACACCAATTCGGTCCTGTATCGTTCCCTCAAACAATTTGGAGACAGTAGGGGCGTCGTCAAACAGCGCGGCGATCCAGTATCGGGCGGGGCCAGCAAGCTCCTCGTCGATGACCGACGACATAGAAGGGCTTGCCACAGTGGCCTCGCCCGCGTCGACAACCAGCGCACCCGGCACGCCGCCGTCGTCGTCGTAGATACCGAAATGTACATTACCCGCCGCTGAACTCACGTCAAGACTAATCCCGACGTACGTGCCACTGTTTGGGACGGTAATCGGCATCCCCCAAAGTATGTCCGCACCGACTAAGGCATTGGTTGGCGTGATACCCAGGTTGGATTTGTACCAGTAGGATGCCTGATGCTCAGGCAGCAGCAGCGCCGTGCTCAGCACGTTCAGGTTGTCCCGTGTTTCGTTCAGGTGGGCGGCCGCAAGTACCGCGCCCGCCACATACGTCCTCGGCGCAGTCCAAGCCATCAGTCCGCTCCCTTCAAGTGCTTCGCGTTCTCGGCCCTGAGGTCGGCCAGCGTCTCGCTCGTGAACCAGTTGCGCCGCTGCGGTACGGGCCGCTCCTTCAGCACCTCCTCGATCCGCTCCCTGTCCTTCGGGAACGTCACTTCCAGCGGCCCCATCCGGCAGTTGCGGCAGACGAACACCGGCCAGTCCGGGTCGGCGAACTCAGCGTTCCGGCAGTCCTTTCGCGGGCAGTCCACGATCCACGCCCCCTCGTACACCCGCGCCTCCACCTTCCCACTCGGCGTCCAGTCGGTGATGAGTCCGTGCCCCGCCTTGAGGAGCTTCTTGTTGACATACTTCCGGTTCTGATCCTCAGTCGTGAGCTTCAGTTTGTTGCGGCGGGTATCAAGCAACGAAGGCAAGAACGTCCTCCCCGTCTAAGACTGATTCGTCAAGGATGAAGAAGGAATCTGCCGTGAACGTGCTCAGCAGCCACCGCGTTTCGTGCGCGTGCGATACGGGGTCGAGCGTGTGGCTGATCCCCTCGATGAAGAAGTCCTCGTCTACCTGCGCCGAGTACGCAAACGAATCGTCCGTGATCGTCACGCGGTCGTTGAGCTCTCGCGCAAGCATCTGGGTTAGCTGCGCGTTGGAATCGTCCGAATGCGGGAACAGGGTGAGGCTCAATCGCGGGTGCGGCTCGGAGTAGTGCGACGCGATGTAGTCCGCCCACCCCTGCAACTCCGTGAGGTTGTCCAGCCCCAGCAGCCGGTACGTCTGCTCGTACGTCTTGTCGAACGGCGCGATGCTGGACGTCGCCTGAGCCGAGACGGTCCGTAAGGAAGTGGGGAGCTGCAACGGCGTCCCCCGCACCTTTAACGCCTGGAACCAGACGCCGTTCGGGGAGTTGTTCGTGATGCTCCACAGCGCCCCGTGGCCGTAGTCCGTGAAGGTGGAGGACATGTCGGAACTGAGGTCAGTCCCCGACCCGTCCTGCTGGACGTTCGCCACGTAGTCCGTACCCTCAACGGGAGTCGTAACGGACGTGGCCGGCGAGACGTAGTTCGGGTCTATCTTCAGCGTCGCGTCCTTCGCCAGGAACACGGGCAGCGGCTGATACGTCCAGATCATCGAATCGGCCGCGCCCTCTTCGTACCCGCCCACCTGCAAGATCACGTCCGTGTACAACTGATCTTCGGAGTACATGTACTCGATGCCCTGCATCCGGGTGATCGTGCCGTCCGAGTCGGCCAGCGCGCGCGCGTTCCGGTCACGGAAGGTAAACACCCCGCCCGCCGACATGAAGATGATCCCGCCGAGGTCATGGTCGGCGCACTCCTGCAGCCCCGTGAGCGCGTCCGTGTTCCGCCAGTAGGGGCGCGGAAGCGTCGTCTGCCCGGTGTCCAGGTCGGCCGCGGCGGAGACGGTCGCGTCGAACAGGTCGAGGATGGCGTCCATTCGGTCGCCCGTCAGCTTGTCCGACGCTACCGCGAGGTTGAGGTGGAAGTTGCGGAGGAAGTAGAACTCGTCGACGCACTGCACCGTCACCGTGCGGCCGATCCCGTCCGGCGTAAACGAGACGATGTAGCCGGTGAACATGGGGTAGGGGGTCGCGGAGAGCGTGGCCTTGACCTGTATCTTGTTGTAGAGGTTGAGGTTGCCGTAGTACGCGCCCGAGGGATAGACCGGGTTGAACCGCCCGTCCGCGTTGTTCAGCACGATGGTGCAGCGCCCGACTTCGACAGACGACAGCTCCTTCGATCTCCCCCGCTGAGTCGTCACCTTTGTCGCCCAGGACACGATATCCGTTTCGGGCGTGCCGTCGTCGTCCAGGTCGATCAACACGGCGTAATCAGCGGCTGAGGATGCAGTGCTCATGCGCCCGCCATGCTCCATTCCTTCCGCACGATGTCGGTGACGTAGCGCGCGAACCTGGCCTCGTCCAGCGGCCCGACGGCAGTAATCTGGATCGCGCCGGGGTGGATGTGGACGCCCCCGCCCTCATTCGGCCCCAGCACCCGCTCCGGCCGGCCGGTGTTGTTCACCGCCAGCGATACGCCAGGGGGAAGCCAGCCGCCTGTGTCGAACTTCAGCCCGCGCTCGCGGAGGTAGTCGTACAGCTTGGTAACGTCGAACGGGATTGACACGGCGGGAAGAGGCGTTCCCGTCCGCTCGCTCCAGTACTGGGCGATGGCCATTGTCATTTCGCCCGCGCGGCTAAACATATCGTTTAGGACGGCGATCGCGGGCGCGCCCTTGCGCGTGAAGTCGCCGTATCCCGTGAGCCCGCGGATGGTCTCGTACCACGACTTCAGGAGACCCGTCGTGGAGGTTGCGCCCGGATCAAACGGCAACGGATCCACGCCGCCGCCGATCCCGTCCGTGAAGAGCGGGATGTCCCCCTTAAATCCACCAACCACGCCCGCCAGCTTATCGGCCGCTGCGTTGCCTTTAGTCGCGGGGGCTCCAAACGCATCCTCGATCGCCATTGGCACCGCACTCCCAATGGCGTTCCCGAAGGCGTAGCTGAACGCATCGCCCGCCGCCGTACCCTTTTGCATCATCATCTGCACGAACGGCGTGAAGATGGCCGACACCTCGGACGAGAGGGAGGTGAGGAACTTGAGAACCCCCTGCCACCCGTCAATCATCCCGTTTTTCAGACCCTCCATTATCAAGCGGCCGTTGTTGCGGAGCAGTGCGATATCTCGCTCTGGCGGACCCTTCAAGCCAACGATCTTGTCGCCGAGTCCGCCCAGCCAATTGGCGATACCCTCCCACGCCGCCTTCATCCCGGCCAGCAGGCCGTCCAGAATCAGCCTTCCTGCGTTGTGCAGGATATCCAGCGGGTTCGGGATGGCGCCCACAATCGCGGCAGGGCGGCCCAACAGCCACGGCAGGACATGCGTCGTGAAGTAGCCTTCGGCCCCCGAGAGTAGCCCCAGGAAGAGGTCGCGTCCGTGCGTCAACAGCGTTCCGGCCAGGCTCCCGATCGTCGTGGCAATCAGCGACGGCAGACCGACGAAGTAGGCGTACAGCACCGTGTCCCAATGCTCCACGACGCCGTTTCCAAGCCCCTTCAGCAGGTCAAGCCCCTTCGGCGCCAGCGTCGTAACCACGTCCCCGATGGTCTCCGCGATCAGCAGCGGCAACCCGATGAAGTACATGTACAGCGCGTCGTCCCAGTACTTCACGATCCCGTCGCCGATGGCCTTCAGCATCTCGACGCCCTTGTCCTTCAGCACGGGCAGGAAGTCCACCACCATCCGCACGATCTCATCCAGGAAGCCGAGTTGGAGGTAGTCGAGGAACAGTTCAAGCGTGTTCTCCGCGAGCGACTTGAACGCCTCCCACGCCTCCGACCATTCGCCATGCGCCAGCGCGTCCACCAGCGCGACCACGTCCTGCACCACGTCCATAAGCGACTTGATGAAGTCGATCACGTCCTGTATGGCGTCTCCTGCGATCGAGAGCGCGTAGCTCAGCCCCGGCACCGAGTTGACGAAGTTCTCCACCGAGTTGACGAAGTTCTCCACCTTCTCCTTGATCTCGTCCCAGTGGTCCCGCAGGTAGCCCAGCGCGATCGTCAGCCCCACCACCGCCGCGAACGCCACGGCGGTGGGGCCGAACGCCACGAGGATCGCCACGCCGATTGCTGCGATCGCCGCGATCAGCACCGGCTTGTTGTTGAGGATGAAGTTCACGACGGGCTTCAGCGCGTCCATAATCAGGTCCGCGCCGGAGACGAATGATTCAGCAAGCGTGACGATGACCGGCTGGATGTCGAGGATCGCTTGCCTGATGTTGAGCGCGATGCGCTCGATCTTCGTCCCCTCGTCCTCCGTAAATCCAGTGGTCAGGGTGTAGATGAAGGACTCGATGGCGGCGGTTACTTGGCCCAGGATTGGCATCAGGTACTCCAGCGCCGCCGTTACGTGGGGGAGCGCCTGCAGCCCCAACTCCATGAGGAATATCTTCGCCTCGTTGACCGCCTTGTTCAGTTTGAAATTGAACGTCTCCTGGATCACCTTCGCCGCCGCGTCCGTGGCTCCGGCGCTGTTCGCCATCTCGTCCATCGCGGAGGATACGTTGTCGAAGTTCGGCCCCGTCACGCCGAGTACCGCGTTCATCGCCTCGACCGACCCGAACAGGTTCTTGAAGTCCTCATCCGGCATCGACTGCCTCAGCGTCTCGAAGATTTGCGGCATCGTCTTTCCGCTCTTGATAAGCTCCGCGAACCCGACGCCGTTCAGATCCCGCAGCGCCGCGTCCAGCTTCGTGCCGCCCTTCTGCGCCTCGACCAGCGCCGCCCTGATCTGCGTCGTGGCGACAGAGGTGGGCGTGCCCGACGCGGTGATGACGGCGAGCTGAGAGGCCACGTCGCCGAAGCTCACGCCGGCGGCGCTGGCGGTCGGGATGACGTTGAAGAGGCTCGCCGAGAGTTGCGTGAAGTCGGTCTTTCCCAGGCGCACAGCCGTGAACATCTGGTCACTCGCCTCTTGCGCGGAGATCACTTCCGAACCGTAGGCGTTGACCACGGACGTAATGCCGTCCACCGCCGTCTCGAGGTCCGTCACGCCGCCGATAGACGCCTTCGCCGCCGTCTCCATGAAGGACACGACGTTATCGGGGGGAACCCCAGCCGAGATCGCCTGGTAGAGCGCGGGGATGCTCTTGTCCGTGGCGATGCCGAACTCCTTAGAGACGCCGATGATGTCGTCCTTCAGCTTGCCGAACGCCTCCTCCGACAGGTTGGGCAGCAGCGTCTTGACCTCCGCGAACGCGGTCTCGAAGTCCGCCGCCATCTTCAGCGACGCGATGCCCAGCCCCGCGATCGCGCCCGCGCCCGCAATGGCGCCCGTCCTGACGACGTTGCCCAGCGCGCCGCCCAGCCCCTTCGCCTTGCCCTCGATAGACCCGAACACTCCCGACGCCTGATCGTCAGCGCGGACGCGGATAACTAAATCGTTGCTAGCCATCCAGCGGCTCGCTCCGTGCGGCCAGCATCCCCCGCATCAGGTCGTCTTCGGTGAGGTCGGGCGCATCGGCGTCGCCGAGCATGGCGATGCCGCGCACCAGCCACGCCGGTTCCTCCAGGACGGCGGACGGTGCGATGTGCCAACGCTGGGCGAGTGCGTCCACTACTCTGAGGCCGTCTCCGCTAAAGGGCGCGTGTCGGCCATCGCGCGGCTCCATGCGGCCATCAGGTCCACCACGAAGTTGACCGGGAGGGACATCAGCCCGTCGAAGTCGGCGGGGACGGGGTCGTTGTTCCGGTCGCGGATGTTCCACTCGATCAGGAACTTTGCGAACTCCTGCATCAGGGCGCGGACATCCTCAGCGCTCCGGTCGGTGTCCTTGTTCAGCTCCTCGAACCGGAGCGCCGTTCCGAACGGCGCATCAAGAGACGCCCGGATGACCAGCCCATCGTGCTTCCCCTCGAACTGGAGAGACGCGATGGTCTCCGGAATTTGATAGCCCGTCCCGTTCCTTTTGCTCATCGTTCCCTTCTCCTATCCACTAGGCGGCGGGCGGTGCCGGTGAAGGCTGGCCGCTAGTGGTCGGCCCCGCCCGCCATAGGTCTGGTTGGTTACGCCCAGGCCGGGACGATACCGCTCGACAGGTTGGCCGTGGTCGAGCCCGTGAGGGAACCGTCAGCCGCCCGGTTGAACGGGAAGTCCGACAGCAGGCACTCCATAGCGAGCGTCAGGCTGTCATGGGTGAACGTGTGCGTCCGGCCGACGTCCGTACCGTTGAGGGTGCGGTACGCCTTGAGGACGGTCACGATGCCTGTGGTCGCCGCGCTGTTCCAGACGTAGCTGTAGTTGAACGATCCGTCCGCCAGCAGCAGCAGCCGCTCGTGGGCGCTAACGTCCAGCCCCGTGGTGTCCTGCTGGCCGGATGGGGTGTTCAGCGTGACGGTCGTGACATCGTTCTTGACCGCTCGCTGCGTGCCGCCCGCGTCGTCGATGCTGAACGTGGTGATGCCCAGCCCTGAGATTTTGCTCATTGAACTATTCCTCCATTTCCCTTAGTCGTGTCCTCGCCGCTATGAGCGCGTCACCGCCGACCTGATAGCGCTCCTGGTACTCTTCGTGTGTTGTCCGGCGCTTGTGTCCCGCCGCAGTCGTCCCGGCGAAGTAGAGCGCTTCGTCGTCCTCCCACTGCAACTTGTGGCCGGTGCATTGGCCGGGGGGGAACTGGATGCGTACCGCGCCGTCCACCAGCGGGGCTTCCTGGTACTGGCCCGCCTTGCCCTCCCGGATGTAGCGGTACAGGCTCGCGTCCCCCTCGTCGCCCAGGTCGAGGCTAATGCTGTAGCCCTTCTCCCAGCGCTCGCAGCCGTCCTTCGGGCAAGGCTTGACGCCCTGACGCTTCGCCGCGGTGATCGCCTGCATCCCCTCAGCCTGCCCCGGACCCTGACCGGAAAGCTGTTGGCCCGAGCGATAGAAGTGAGTCCTCACGCCGTCGCCCCTTCGTTCCGGTTCGCGGAGTAGTAGCGGATTATCATCACCGCGAAGTCCACGCTGGTGTATCCAGCTGATGTTGTCAGGTCGAGCGTGAGGTATTGCTCGATCGTCTGGTCTAGCGCCGTCTCGATCCGCTCCGTCACCGGCGCCGTTGTGATCTGCGTAAACGCCCCGCCCGTGATGTTGCCGAATGCGTCGGAGCCGCCGTTGTCGTCCGACTCCTGGATAGTGATCGTTACGTCGTCGCCGTCGAAGTCGAACACGTGAAGATAGGCCGCGAGCCCGAAGTCCGTCTCCGCCGCCGCCACGTCGTCCCCGAAGTCCACGCCGGTCAGCGTCTCGGCGCCGGTGGACTGGATCACGCCAGCCGTCATTTGCAGCCCGTACTCAAGTCCGTAGCCGCTCCCCATGAACTGCACCGGCATGATGATGTCGCCGTCCGCCGAACGGTTCTGCCCGATCGCCACCTTGTGCGCGACCAGCGACACCCCGACGTTTCCCTGAGCCGTTCCCCGGAAGTACGTCACCAGCGCGTCCGTGAGGCTGGCCCGCAAGACCGGGTGAGACTGGCCGGCATCGGAGTTCCAGTAGGCGTCGGCGGCGATCTCCCCGTCCACCAACCCGAAGGCCCGCTCGTGCGCGCTCTTGTCGATGCCGGTCCGTTCGAGGTGGGCCGAGGGGAACCCGAGGCGCGTCACGGCCTTGATGTCGTTGGACAGGTTGTAGCCGTTGACGTATAACTGATCTCCCAATCCCGAAGATTTGGCCATTAGTCCCCCTCCTTCCATGTGAGGTGCAGTTCATGCTTGCCGGTAAACTTGCGGTGGTACCAGTCGCAACCCCCGCACCCCGCCTCATCGCAGGAAATTACCGTCGTCTCCGAGGGCGCTTGAATCTCCAGCCCCCCATTCGCGCACAGTGCCTCATTCACCAGCCCAATAAGCCACTCACGCACTTGCGTTCGGCCCTCGGTCAGGTCAGTCGTTGCCGACATCGTTCACCTCTTCTTCCTTCTTCCTGCGCGTCCCCGCCTCGACCACGACCCCCCGCTCAAGCGCCCGCTTGACGTTCATGTGGCTCGGCGGGTCGAAGACTTCCCCGTCACTCCACCGAAGCCAGGTGCCGTCCCTGTCCTTGATGCTCACCGTTCCTACTGCGCGTAATCTCATGTGCTGCTCCTATGGCGCGAAAGTTGCCCGATCGTCGATCCGATAGCTGATGTTCAAATCCAGAAGGCGGTACATATCGCGTTCCACCTGCTGATAGCCGTATGTCCATTCCGTCTCGGTCGGCAGGGGGAACGCGATCTCCCCCCCGAGCTCGAAGTCCCCGAAGATGTCCGCGATAATCTGCGCGCGCCACTTGTCGAACCGGAACTCGATCTGCTCCTGCGGGGACTGCATCATGTTTTCGTAGCGGCGCAGCATCACGACATGGACCTCGCGCGGGCTGGTGAGGGTCGTTTCGTCGACGCGGCCCGACTGCGGGATCACCGCCACGAACCCCGACTGAACCCCCGACTTCGGCTCGCCAATGGACGTACCCGAGACGCCGCCCATCGCCTTGAGCTTGGTCTGCATCGACGCCAGCGCGTCACGGTTGGAGGCGGCGTCGGTCACGTCAACCTCCGTGTCGCTCTCTTGTAAACTTTTCCGGCGAACTCTCGCGAGAGGCGGGTAATGTGCTGGCGCGTCTTGCGCCAAATCCGGTAGCCCTTGAAGCGGTGCTGGGCGTTCCGCGAAGAGGATCCTTCCAGCCAGTTGCCGATGATCGCCGTCTTCTTCGTGCCGTCGTTGCCGATGCCGCCGTGAAGGTCGCTCATCACCGTCCCGTGGATCGTGCTCTTGTAATGGCCGGTGAGGACGCCGTGGCCGGAGTACAGTTGCGCCTCGGCCTTCGCCTCCCCCTCCCTGACCATGTCCCGCACCCACTCCCGGTTAGCCTCCCGCATCACCTTCTGGGACGCGCCGAAGAACGGCCCCGCGACGCTGGTGTCGATCGTGACGCGCGCCACTAGAGCGAAACCACCCCGAACGCCTCGATGCACTGCATCCGCAGCCGCTCGATCTCGTTGGCGTTGATGTTGACCGCCGAGTCCCCGGAGATTTGGCCGGTGTAGCCGGACGCGCCCTCCTTGACCGCCAGGATCGCCATCGCCCGCACCCACTTCGCCAGCAGCGCCGCCGGAGCGTACTTCACGATCGCCGTGCTGTCAGCGTGCACCGCCGCGGTCGTACCGTTCGCGCCCCTCACAACCGTCAGGGTCCGCGCGACGTAGACCGTGATGCCGGTGGAGTGCGCCGCCAGGACGGAGCCATCGACCCCCCGCTCGACCGTCACGTCGTTGCCGCTGATCGCCTCAACCCGGACCTTCTCCGAGTCCAGCAGCAGCACCTCCCCCACGTTGACCGCCGCCCCGGACGCCAGCGTGATCGTGACGTCGCTCAGGGATTCGGTGACGGTGGCGTCGTTGACCGTGGTGCCGGAGCTCACGAACGCGCGCCCGGACACGAACAGCGCCTCGGTCTCGATCAGCAGGGTGTCCCCGACGTCGATCAACGCGGCGTTGGAACAGACGAACGTGGCGGCGGCGGCATCTGAGGCCAGCCCGCTCGCCACGGTCCCCGCCGCCTTGGTGGCCTCGGAGTAGCCAAACCGCCCCGTGGCGACGACGCTCTGTTGCGTAGTGTCGCCCGCCTGGAACGCCGCCGATGTAGACAGGTCGATCTCGATCTGGCGGTAGGGCGGCTCGTTGACCGGCTCAAGGAAGATGCTCCCCAGGGCGATCGCCGTCCCGCCGGCGGTCAGCGCCGTCAGCGCGAGGATGTCCTCTCGCGGCTCGTAGAGGATTGCGCTGCGCCCCGCCTTCTGCGGCCAGTCGTAGTAGCGAGTTTCGGTGACGGGAATGAATGTGCGGTTCAGAACCTGCTCAGCCGTTTCGCTGGCAGCCTCGATCTGCGTGTCTATTACGGCGTCGATGCCGCTGCCGCTTAAACCGGCCGCAGCCTTAGCCGCTTCCCGTGAGGTGTACCACCTCGTAGCATTGCTCACCTAATACTCCCTGCTTTCGAGGAGAAGGGGAGCGACGCAGGTATTCCGTTTATGTCCCCTGCGTCGTCGCTCCCTCCGTTGTTCGATAGTGACCAAGCGGGCAATTCAAGATGCCGTCCCGGTTGTCCAGTAGTTCGCCGCAGAGCGGGCAGGCAGCGTTCTCCTGTTGCTTGTCCTGCTCCTCCAGGTCGCGGGCCTCTTCCTTGATGGCCGCGTACTGCTCCCAGCTCACGACAGTCCCACCATCGGATTCATCAGGTTGTAGAGCTGCGACACCTCGGCGGCGGACAGCTCCTTACCGGTGATGAACGGCATGGCAATCCGTCCGTGAAACTCCGTCGTCGGCGTGGCCGTAACGCCCCCGCACCCGATGGTCAGCGGTGCGTCCGTGTCCTCCATCGCCACGTAGGAACCGTCCTCAACGGTGAGCCCGTCGTTAACGAGTTGTCCGTCGACGTAGAGGTTCACTTCCGGCGCCGTCTGCGTGCCGTCATAGGTGGCAACGACGAACTGAAGGAGCCCGACCGTGAGCGCCGCATCCGACACCGCGATCTCAGTAGCCGACGCCGAAGCGTCATGCAGTTCCAGGTCGAGCTTGCCGTCGCCGTCAATCCAGAACCGCCACTCCTCCTTCATCCCGGCGGAGTCGTACTTAGCGAGCAGCACGTTCGAGGCGATGGCGTTGGGCCGAATCCAGCAGCCCACGGAAAACGCGGAGTCCACGGACCCGTCCCCGAAGGAGTAGTCTGTGGAGTCGATCCCCTTTAGGTGATGGTCGCCCGTGGGGTGGAAGTGGTACGAGAACAGCCCGCACGGAAGCAGCAGCGGCGAGAAGTCATCCTCAAGCGCCTCTGCCGTGCCGCTTGTTTCCGCCGGGATCAGATCCCCGACGCCGATACCGGTGACAAGCACGCCCGTCTTTTCCCAGAACGGCCATAGCGAACGCTTGGTCGTCCCGAGAATCCCGAGGATCGTGTCGAGCTTGGCCTCTAGGCCAGGGTTGTAACCGGCCATTTACGCCGCCTCGATGTATGCGCCTTCGTCGAGCGGGATGTACGTCAGCAGCCAGGCGATCTCCAGGGTCGCGTCGTCGCCCGTCTGCACAAGCTGGATGGCGTCGAGAGTCCCCGGACGGCCCAGGTTGACCGGCGAGGACGGCATGCCCGTCAGGTTCGCCCCCACGTCGACGATCGGCGTGTTGCCGGTGCCGTTCAGGATCACCGCAACCTCGCCCGTCAGGAAGTAGGTCGTGCCGATCGCGTCACTGGTTACGGTCGTGGCGGCGCAAAGGTCGATCGTGTTGGTCTCCGTCTGGAGTTTGATAGTCGTCGCGCCACCGTCACCAGCCGCCGTCACGGAACCCGTGAGCAAGGTCACGAGGTTGCGCCCGTAGACCGTGAAGATGTTCGCGTCCGCGAGCGCGGCCAGCGTCTTGTTGACGACGATGCCCAGGGTCGTCTCGCGGACTGCCTGCCCTTGACTTGGGTTGCTCATGTGCTACTCCTTCGGCCCCTCTTGGGCTTAGATCGTGCTGGCTCTTCCGGCGGCGCGTCGCCAGGCTCTTCAAAGCCGCCCGCGATCACGCCCTCAGTGGGCTCCTCTTCGGTCTCCTCGATCGTGCCGTCCACCGTCTCAGCTTCCTCAACCTCCGGTTCCGGGTCAGTCTCCGGAACCGGGGCCGCGGCCACTGCCCCGAGCGCCCTCACCTTCGCTTCCAGCGGGTGCTCGTAGCCGTACTTGTTCTTGATGTAGTCCGCCGCGCCGTCAAAGTCGCCCTCATCCAGGCATCGGTACACGTCATGCCCTTGCGGGAATCGAGACGTAAGCCGGGCGCGAATGTCAGCGCTCATCAACTACACCCCCGAAGCAGGCAGGTTCTCGGGCGCGCGCTGCACTGCGAGGTCATGGATGATGGCGATGCAGATACCGGCGCCGTCGATGGTGCATTCGACCGAATCGAATCCGTCCGAAAGCTCGTCCGCGCCGATGTAGATCGCGGCGCAGTCAAACAGCGTGGTGTCCTTCTTCTCCACCGTGGAGTTGTCATCCAGCGCGGCCGCGCTGTCCGAGGTCTCACGGGTCCAGACGCCGCCGATGCCGTTGCTGGCGTAGAGTTCGTTGACCGTGGTGAGCGCCTGCCCGCTGGCCCCGCCGATGCTTTCGACGAAGACGATCTGCTGGTCGCCGCCGTCCTCATAAAGGACAAATGTGACGCCGCCCGCATCCTTCAGCGAGACGTGAATCCCACTCGCAACCGGGATGACGTTGAATCCCTTCCCGAGACCCTTCATGTCTTTTCCTCCTTGCGCCGGAGGGGTTTATTGCTCCGGTGCGCTAGCCCCGGCAGGGGGCTTATTGCCTGCCGGGGTTGGATCGCTTGATTAACGCGCCGCCAGCGTGACGAACGGGCTCACGGTGTCGCCGTTCACCGGCTGAAATGCGCTCTGAATCCAGGGCCGGCCATCCACGCGAGAGATCACGCGTAGCAGCGTCTCGTCGTTCAGGAACCGCGCGTGCTCGCTCGTCTCCATCGAGACGGCCTGCCGGTCGCCCACCAGGTAGTAGGAGAAGTCGAGCAGGTTCAGGTCGCCCTGGTCGCCGAGCACCGGCACCTTCTCCGTGATGATCAGCGGGCGGCCCAGCATGGTCGCAAACGGCTGGCTCCGAATGTCCACCAGCGCGACCGAGGACCCGCCCGTACCAACCGGTAGGGAGAGGGTCATGAGCTCAGTGAAGGTCGTCTGGTTCGTGACCCAGACCGCCGTAGGAAGCGAGCTCGGCAGGCAGCGGGAGTACATGTTGAGCACGTTGTTGAGCACGATGGTGTCGGCAGTCTGGCCGCCCTCCGCCGCCACAACCACCGTGGCGGCCGCGTTCAAGATGCCCTGCGGCTCCCCCGCGCCGGTGCCGGTGAAGAACGCCAGGTCTTCGAAGAACGCGAGGCCGCGCGGGAGCGCCTGCATCAGCCAGCTTGAGAGCGCGGGGGCGTCGGCCCACAGTTCGTTCGGGACGGCAGCGCCACCGGTCAGCTTGTTCGCTTCGAGCTTCAAGCGCCCGAACTTGGCCTCCGTCATGGTGATGTCGCCGGACTCCGGGGTCCAGTAGAAGATCATCCCGCCGAACACGGAACCGACGTTGGTAGTCGAGTCCACGTAGGGCATGAGCTGGGTCAGGCTGGACATCGTAATGACGGTCGCCCGCTGGCGGACGATTGAGCCCTCGATGGCCAACTGCATGATCTCGGAGCGCATCGTCTCCGGGATCAGGAACCCGCCCGCAGACGGCTCCACCGAACTGAAGGCGTTCATCACTTCCTGCGCCTGAGCGCGCCGCTCATCCTTGCGCGGGTTCTTGTGCCAGACGGCCCTCGCGAAGTCCCCGAGGCTGGCGAAGCCGACCTCGTTCATCGCCACGCCGGGCGCGAGCGGGTTGTACGCCGCGTTCAGGTCGGCGCCGGTGCCGGGTGCGCTAGCAGCGCCAGGGCGAGAGACGCCGAACTCGCCGAGGATGGTCTTCATCTGGTCCTTGACCTCGTTGCCTACGGTTGACTTGATCGTCTCCTGGCCCGCGAGGATTGCGGACACCTGCTCCGCCACCTGTGCCGCGAGTTCGCCGCGCTTGTCGGTGATTTCGGCGTACTTGGCGACGACCTCCTGGAAGCGGCCCGCGGCCATCAGGGCGCCGACCTTTTCCGTGTCGTTCATCAGCTCTTCGAGATCGGCCTGCGTCTCCGGGATGGCGATGGTCTTGCCGTCGAGTGTGGTTGTTGCCACTGGTTTAACCTCCTCGGCCTAAGCCGGTTCTGATTGCCTCGGCATAAGCCGGGGTTGCTGGCTTGCTTCTCTGCGCGGCGCGGAGAGCCGTTGCGTAGTCGTAATCGGGGAGCTTGTTCGCGGCCTCGCGCCCGTCGATGGCGTCGGCCAGGCCGCAGTCCACGGCCTCCTCATCGGAGAACCAGCTTTCGGCCTTCATGCGCTCGCGCCACTCCGCGACGGTGGAGTCCGTCCGCTCGGCGTAGATCGCCGCGATGTTGTCCGACGCCTTATCCAGAAAGTCCGCCATCTCCCGCATGTCCCCCGCGTTGCCCAGTGCGAGCCCGTGCGCGTCGTGGATGAATAGCTGGGAGTGGGGGGACATCAGCACCTTGTCAGCGGCCATCACGACGAACGAAGCCGCCGATGCCGCTACGCCGTCCACGAACGCTTCAAACGTGGCCTTGTGGCGGCGGATGGCGTTGTAGATGGCGAGCGCTTCGAACACGTTCCCGCCGGGGGAGTTCACGCGGAGGTGTACCTTCTGCGCCTTGATCTCCCGCAGTTCCTCGATGAACTCAGCCGCCCGGACGCCGAACTCGCCGATGGCGTCGAAGATGTAGACCTCGGGGATGTCGGCGTTGTGGATGGCGTACCACTGGCGGCCCTCAGCGGTCGGGCTGGCGGCTAGAATCGCCTCCAGCTTCGGCAAGTCCCGTATCGGCTGTGTGCTCGTAAAGCGTTGGAACAATCGCCCCTCCGGACAAAAGAAAAAGCGCCCATCCTGGACGCTCTCCGGTCCGAAGATAGGCGCTTTCGGCCTGTTGCTATTTAGTTGTCTGAATTATCAGGTTAACAGTTAGAAGTTGTCAAGAGAGCCCCGCAGGGCGAGGTTAGGCTGCATGGAAGCGGCCAACCCTGCGGGGCTCGTTCCAAACTTACCACGCCGGACCATGCCCCACCCTGCCGAGCCGAGCCTTGCCGAACCTGCCGTACCACGCCGTGCCTGGCCAAACCTAGCCAGGCCGCGCCTCGCCACGCCCCACCTGCCGAACCACGCCAAACCTAGCCTCGCCGGGACACGCCAAGCCAAGCCTGACCTGCCACACCCGACCTGACCAAACCACGCCTGACCGAGCCGAGCCTTGCCTTGCCGCGCCGAGCCTGCCGAACCACGCCAGACCTAGCCCTACCCGGCCGCGCCTTGCCCCGCCTTGCCTTAAGCTGCGATGTCCGCCAGCACCATCTCCACGAACTCAGCGAACTGACCGTAACGCTGCTTCATCTGCTTCCATTCGCGCTCCATGTCGCGCAGCACGATCTCTCGTAGAAGTGGGTTGCTGGCGATGTCCTCGGACGGCTCATAGACATACCCATCTTCCAGACGCACCGCCTGGAATGCGCGGATGTCTCGGTTGTGCCCTCGGTGGCTGTAGCTGATACGAACCGACTGGATCAGGTCGTGCGCCTGCTCGCGCCGGTAGGCCGCGCCCGCTATCGCGTCATTCCACTCAAACCGGTGATGCAGCGGGTGACTTTCCTTGCGGGCCTCGTTGACCACGATCTCCGGCGTAAGCTTGCCACGCTTACGCCGGATCGCCTGTAGCTCATCTCGCAGACTCACCTAGACCACCTCCACGTTCTTGGCGGTGTCGATCTGGTACGTGCCGTAAACGCCGGACTTCTCCGGCCTCCACTCGCCGACGCCAACGCCCAAGCCGCCCGCGTCGATCAATGACAGCACCGAATCACGCGACACGGCGCTCGTAACGTAGGTGACCTTGAGAACCGTTGACCACTCCGTGAACATCGGGCGATACCGCAGGTCCGTTGATCGACCGGAGAGTCGCACCACGTCTTCGCGCATCACCGGTTCGCCGCCGACGATGCGGGCCATCTGCTCGCCGCCGATGCCAGGTTCTCCGTGGAAGAATAGGAATTGGCGAAGGGCAGTCATGGTAACGTCCTTGCCGTAGAACCGGGCCGCGCTGATCGTCGCGGCCTTGAAGCCGGTGATGGGGAACCCATAGCCGCCATCCGCGAGCCGGTGCATCGCCGCCTCGAAGTCTGCCTGGGGATCGCGGGTGGTCTTTGGGGACTTGCGCCCCTGCTGCCCGTCGAGCAGTTGGCGCTTGGCCTTCTCCCCGAACCGGTTGATGATCAACGGACTCGTGCCGATGATCGGGACTTCAATCGTCTCAGCCGCAATCCGGCTGATCTGAACGATAGGCGCATCAACAGACTCAGACGCGCCGTTAAGGGTGGTGGTTGCCATGTTTTACCTCCCATGGCTAGAGGTGGCACTACTCCCCTTGAGCAGCCTAACCTCACATTGAACTATACCACCGCGATGCCGTTACGCAACCCCTGCCCCGTTGCTCGACACCACGAACGGCTGCTTGCACTGGCGGCAGAACACCTCGCCGCCCTCCTGGATGTTGCGGCCGCTACGGTTGGCGCACCGAGGACAGCGCGGCGCCTCAACGATCAGCGGCGACCCAACGATCAACGTCCCCGGGTTGCCGTTCCGCCAGCGCTCGCCAGCCTCGTAATTCTTCGCGGGCCGCGCCCCTTCCGGCTCCTCCGGGTTGCCGCCGCCAGCGCCTTCCTCGATCTCCGCGAGGGGCTTCTTGTCGAGGTCTTTGTACCTCCGCGCAACCAGGTATTCCGGAAACATAAACCACCCCTCGGGGTCGTTCGGGTTAAGCCCGATCTCGTCCCGCGTCTCTTCAAAGGCCGCTACCCCGGCCTGGAACGCCTTGAGCGCCCGCGCCTGGCGCTTGTCCACGTCCTCCTGCAGCGCCTTGATGTCTGACAGGTCGAAGTACACCTCGTCAATTTGGCCGAACTCCGGCACCAGCGACAGGTTCAGAACATCGTCCATCTCGGACAGCATCGGCGTCATGGTCAAGTCCCACAGCACCTCCCAGTCTTGCCGCTTGTTCGCGTAGGAGGAACTTTCGTAGCCGATCAGCAGCCCGACGATCGAGCCGGGGATGCCGAACGCCATTGCGATCCGGGCCTCCTGCATGGCGTTGACTTCTTTCGGCAGCGCGTCCCGCAGTCCACGGTCAAGGCCCATCGGGGTGTAGGTGGCTTCGGCCTGGTCGAGGACAAGCAGTTCGTGGAACCCCGCCGACCCGCCGAACTGACGCTTGAACTTGTCGCGGATCGAGTCCTTCGCCTCCGGGGTCAGGCGCTGCTTGATCGCCAGCACCGCGCCCGGGCCAGTCCCGCCGCGCTCGAAGAACGTCTTCAAAAACGACTTCATGTAGTTGTCGATGTCCACGCGGCCCGCGATCGCCATCAGCTTCGGCATCCCGAGGTAGTCGTCGAGCGGGTTCCGGTTGCGGAAGTGGATCACGTCCTCGGCGGGGAAGGTGACGGCGTTGGGGCCGGTGCCGTACTCATAGGACGCCGCCTTGCCCGCCACTCTCGGATCGGGGTTGACCTTCACCCGGTCAGGCCGCAAGCGCCACAGCTCCGCCACCTTCCCGCGCAGCGGCCCGCCCTGGTAGCGCCCCTTTAGGAGGAACGCGTTGCCGGCCAGGCACTTGTCCATGACGACCGTTCCCCACAGTTGGCCGCGCGACATGAACGGGTTGGGGGCGTTGAGGAGCGTTACCAGTGGGTGACTCGGAAGTTGCTCGACGTACCCGTTGCGGACAAGGAAGTTGCGTACCTGAGCTCGCGTCTGTCCCTTCGACATGCGCTCGGATTCGATGTTCCGGACGGTCTCGGCGTTGACCTCGAACTCGTGCATCTGTCCGTTCTCTGCCCGGATCGTCGCCTTGTTCCGCCGCCACCTTCGGCCCGCAATGTGCGGCTCCCCGGCGGAAGATGCGAGGAGTTCGATGCAGGCGTAGACGATCTCGTTGCCGGAGTAGCCGTGGCGGGCAAACGACTGGTACGACCCCGCCACGCTTCCGCCGCCCGTGTTGACGAACGGCATGGTTGTTACCGGCGCCTGGTTTCTTACGAGTGGTGCGAATAGCTTTGTCATGTCATCGCCTCCTCCGGCGGCTCTGGCGCTGCGTCTATCGCCTCTTCCGCCGTTTCGTAGTAGCCGATGGGCAGCCCGTCCTTCGCTAGCACCCACGGGCGCTTGTAGCCCTGCTTGGGGCCAATACGTAGCCCTAAAATTTCCTGTCGGCGCTGCAAGCTGGATGGCAGATCGCGCTTGAATACTCGGTATGTTGTCATGCGGTTGGCGTCTCCTTTGCTCGGTAGTGCTGCCGCACCTTCTCCTTCAGATCGCTGGCGTCCCATCCCCAGTCTTCGCGGTCGATAGCCGCCAGCATTTCGCTTGCCGAGTACGCCACCCCCAACTCATCGCGGCTCTTAATCTCATCGTGGGGAGAGTTGCACGAACACCCACTGTCCCTGTTGTAGTAGAGCACCTTCGGCTCGGACGCGTCTCGCCAGACGGTGAACACGGCCCACTGGTAATCCTCCGACCAGTCCAGTTCGCCCAAAATCTCCAACCCGCTATCCCACCTCAC
>DASTLN010000013.1:0-5763 GCA_035714925.1 Dehalococcoidia bacterium
ACGCCACCGCACGGTGAAGAGCGGCTCCTGTTGCAGTTTCTGCTCCAGCCGGTGGCCGATCTCGTCAAGCAGTGCGTCCTTCTGGCGGTCGATTTCGCGGCTCGCTTGGTCGAAGGCGCGCCATGCCTCGTCGCGCCTGCCCTCCAGCACCCGCGCCTCGCGCTGCCGCTCCAGCTTTTCCGGAAGCGTCGGGGCGAGGCGCGCCGCCTTCTTCGCTGCCTTGAGCCCCTCGTCCAGCTCGTTGAGCGCGGCCTTGAGCGATGCGCGACGGTCTTCGGCCCAGCGGTCGAGCTTGTCCATTTCCAGATCGAACCAGCGGCCATTCCGAGTTGTGAGTTCCTCAAGGAGCTCCCGCTGCCGGCGTGCATGGGCCTCGGCAAGAGCTACGGCGACGGCCTGCGGCACGGCGCATGGGCGCTCCACGGTTGCGGGCAGGTCGAACAGGCGGCGGCATTGCGCTTCGTCAAGCGGTTCGCCCGAATCTGTCGCGCCTGCGAAGAACAAATGGTCCTCGGTCTCCATCGCGCTCACGGTCTGGCGCGCGCAAGCGAGCCAGCCGCTGGCGCCAACGAGCGGCTCGAGGATCGCGATCTTTTTCCCGCTGTCGCGGTATTGGAAGGCAAGCTCCGCCGGAGGCGTGCTCAGCCCCTGGCCTAGCGAGAGCACGCGCTGCGCGAGCGGGTGCCCTACACGGTAGGTGTTCGCGTCCTCAGTACGCTTGCCCATCCGGTACGGGCCGGGATGGATCGCCTCGCCCGCGAAGGGATTGGTGTGCAGCATGAAGCTGAAGTCGGCATCCTCGAAGCGCGCGTGGTTGCGGAGCAGGTAGCGGGTGAGTCGCCACAGACGCTCGTTGAAGCGGTCGAGCACGTCCTGGCTCTGGATGCGTACCTTCTCGACCACTTCCTGGTCGAAGTTGTCGAGGAGCTTCTCGCGGGCATCACGCTGGCCCTCGACAATCTGCGCCTCCAGCTCGCCCTGGAGCAGGTCGAACTCGAACTGGATCTGCTCCGAGGTGCGGCACTTGTGGTAGATGGCGGCAATACGCTTCTCGAAATCCACGCCCGATTCGACCGCGCCGAGCACTTCGTCGCTGGCGCCGAAGACGCCGTCGAACAGGCGGAACTTCTCATCGAGCAGCTCATAGACTCGCTGGTCCGCGGCGTTCTTCTTGTTGAGGAAGTTCACCACGACGACGTCGAACTTCTGGCCGTAGCGGTGGCAGCGGCCGATCCGCTGCTCGATGCGTTGCGGGTTCCACGGCAGATCATAGTTCACCACCAGGTTGCAGAACTGGAGGTTGATCCCCTCCGCCGCGGCCTCGGTCGCGATCAGGATGGCGGCTCCATCGCGGAAGTGCTCGATCAGCGCCGCGCGCATGTCAGCGCTGGGTGAGCCGCTGACCCGGTCGGTCCCGGTATTCCGCGCTAGCCAGCGCTGGAAGATGGCCTTGGAGGTCGGGTCGTTGTTCGTGCCGTTGAAGAGCATCACGTGGCCGGTGAACTCGGTCTGCTCCAGAAGGCGGAACAGATATTCCTGTGTGCGACGCGACTCGGTGAAGATCACGGCCTTCCCCTGGAGCGAGGGGCTGCCCTGCGCGGCCTGGGCTTCGTTGGCGGCGGCGAAGCCACGACGCAGGGCGGTCAGGAGAACCTCACCCTTCGAGTTCTTGACGATCGACTTGGCGAGCGTGTGGAACTCGCGCAGCTCCGCCATCTCGTGCTTGAGATCGACGAGCTGATCGGGGGTGAGCCGCGCCCGTTCGGTTGGGGCGTCGCCCTCGCCGTCCTCCTCCCATTCGTCGGCCAGCTCGTCGAGGTGTTCCCAGTCCTCCGGCAGATTCTCTGGTGGGGTTGCCACCGCTTCGGCCGCTGTGGCCGCTGCCTGGAGCCGCTGGACCATGCCGTCAAGCGTGCCGGAGATCGCGTAGGTCGAGGAGGCCAGGAGCTTCCGCAGGATCAGGGTGACGAGCTGGCGCTGGCTCGCGGGCAGCGCGTAGAGCGCCTCCCTCTGGAGGTAGCCGGACACCAGGTCGTAGAGCCGCTGCTCTTCGGGTGTGGGCACGAACTCCTGCACCAGCGCGTGACGGTTGGTGTACTTCACGTACTCGAGCACCTGCCGGCGGAGCGTGCGCTTGCACAGCGGCGCGAGACGTTCCTTGAGCTCGGAGAAGTCGGTGTCGTCGCCGAGACGCGCGAAGCGGCTGCGGTAGCTCTGGAGGTCGCCGAACGCGAAGTCGTCGATGATGCTGACCAGCCCGTAGAGCTCCAGGAGCGAGTTCTGGAGGGGCGTCGCGGTGAGCAGTACCTTAGGGAACGGTGCGACGGCCTGCTTGATCGCCGCCGCGATCTTGCTCGTGTTCTTGTAGACATTGCGCAGGCGGTGAGCCTCGTCTATGACCACCAGATCCCAGGCCGTCTGCCGCAGATAGGGCTCTTTGGTGCGCGCGAATTGATAAGAACAAAGGACTATCGCGTCTTGGTGAAACGGGTTTAGGTTGCCGGCGCGGACGGCCTCGTTGAAACTGCGGGTCTCGAGGATTACCGAAGGAAGATAGAACTTGTCCTCGAGCTCTTGGCTCCACTGCTTGCGCAGGTTGGCGGGAAGGATGACCAGCAGGCGCCGCTTTCGCTCGGCCCACTTCTGGGCGAGCAGCAGGCCGGCCTCGATCGTCTTCCCGAGCCCGACCTCGTCCGCCAGGATCGCGCCCTTGGAGAAGGGACTGCGGAAGGCGAACAGCGCAGCCTCGACCTGGTGGGGGTTTAGATCGACCTGCGCATCGGCTAGTACCGCCGCAAGCTTCTCTATACTGCCCGAGGCGCAGCGCCTCGTCAGCTCATAGGCAAAGTACCTGGCGTGGTAGTCCGTCACATTATCAGCCCCGCGCCGGGCCCACCGTTCTGTAGTTTCGGTTGATGAGTCCCCAGGTTAGGTGTTATAAGGAGGTCAGACAATGCCAGATGATCCTACCATTCGCTGGACGTTAGCCAGTCCCTACGGCATCCAGAGAAATGAAGCTGAAGATGCGTGGCACTCGGGCCACGCGAATGACATCCTGGAGCTCGATACCGGCCAACTACTCGTCGCTACCGAGACCGGTGGTGTCTGGATGGTCGATCCCACCGGCGGCAACCTGGCGCTATCGGACGACTGGGCCAATCCGGATCTCTTCTGTCTCGCCTTTGGTCCCGACGATCCACGGCATGTCTTTGCCGGCTGCTCGGGCGGCATCATTCGCGAAACCGACCTCAACCAGCCAATCCCTTTCCTCGCTTGGCGCGAAATCGCAAATCCTGTTCCAGAAAAAGCCGGAATAGTCTATCGCATCGTCATCATACGAAACCTGAGACGCATTATCGCTGCTTGTGCTGGCGGTCTCTTTTGGGCTGTGATTCCGCCCACACGCCAGTCTCCGCGCCCGCCCTACAACTGGAAGGAAGCTAGAGTCAAAGAGGGGCAGGGGTTTCACGACCTGGCGATCGCGGCTACCCGCGACACCGAAGCGCGATCACAACTGGAAGATCGCCGCGCGATCACGATCGTTGCCGGCGGACTCTACTCTGGCGGGATATACGTCGGTCAGTGGAACGAGGCGGACGAATTAGTCATGAAGCGCGCCAGTGTTCATCGAGACGATGGCTCGCTGTCTACAGATCTCTTCGATATCGTCGGGACCACCTCGCTTTCTTCCTGTGAGCAACGACCGACGGTGCTTTACGCAGGGTGCGCCTGGCCCGATGGCCGCGTCTTTCGCGTGCTTCGGTCCAAAGATGGTGGAAGTACGTGGCGAATCTGCCAGGGCTCAGTTCCGGAGCTGGGTGACGAACTGACCAACCTGGCGGGCGACTTCGGAGCCGACTGGACCAACTGCATAGCCGCGCACCCCACCAATCCTGGGATGGCCATGCTTGGCTGGGTGCCGCGATTTCTAACCCTTGATGGCGGTAAAACCTGGCGTCAGGTGGACAGCGTGCATTTGCACCCGGACCAACAGGGCCTCCGCTTTTATCCCGAGGTCGCTGGACCGGTGCATAACTTATACATCGCCAGCGACGGCGGCGTGGCCCGTGTGAACCTTGACGACTACCTCAACCCTCCGGGCAATCCGTTCCAGAGCAACTACAACCGCCAGTTGCCGACGCTGCAGTTTTATTCAACGCTGATAAGAATGTTTTGGGGAACGCTCGGAGCGTCCAGAACAATACCGTGGTTGGTTTGCGCCGGGTCTCAGGACAACGGCAACTTGTGTTGCCGGCTTGGCCCAGCGCCGACGCCGTGGATCGACATCAGCGGCGGCGACGGCGGTTGGAACGCTTTCATCGCTGATGGTGCGCTGTTGCATAACTCGATGGGCGAAGCAGTCGTCGCCACTACGTTCAACCCAATGGGCGGGATCGTAAGCGCCACGGTGGTGCCGAAAACCCAGCCGCCAGATCCGGTTGGTCTGAAGGGGCCGTATGGCGAAGCGGTCGTACGTCCAACCTATCGGAATGAGTCGGGCAAAGTGTTACAGGCGGTCGCTTCCAACAACAACGAAGTCTTTGGATTGTATGTCGATGAAATTGACAGCCCGCGATATTCCTGGGAATCAATCGCGTCGATACCGGCAGGCGAAGCAATTGCCGCGCTAGGCTCGTATCGCGGCGCGACGATCTTCGCGGGGACAATGCGCGGGAAGATGTATGCCATCGATACCAGGAACGGCAGCGTGCTCGAGACGCCGATTGTGCTTCCGAAGCCTACGCCCAGCGCGAAAATCAGCCTTGCCGCAATCACCCGTATTGTCTTCTTCCGCGAGTCAGAAGTGTTTGCCATACTCAACGGCGCCACTGCAACAATCAACAAGATCAACCCGGTTACCGGAGCCAAGGTCACCACCACGCTAACGTCGTATTACGTAATCAAACTGGATGGTTTGAAGTGGGTGGTCACGCCTGGAATTGGTCTAACAAACCAACCGATGTATGCCCTGGAAGCGATCGCATTGCCGAACTCGGAAGTTGAACGTGCGCTGATGGTCGCAACTGACGACCACGTCTATATCAGCCGTGACGACGGAGCCACCTGGCAGCCGGCAGGGTTGGGCCTCCCGCGAAATCCACATTGCTCTGACCTACGGTTCGTCAGCATCGACAACGAAGCCTGGCTCTATCTGGCCACATACGGACGATCGGTCTGGGTGGCGAAACTGCGATAGCGCTCACTCGCGGCCCGGGCAGTAGCCCGATATCTAAGTCGCAGACTTGTCCTTGGCCGAGAGGATCGTGTGACATTTTGTCGTCGGTCAAGCTGCAGATCGACAGAAGTACTCCGCACAAGTACTGAGAATAAAAGGGATTCGGCCTCGGGTCACTTCCTTGTTCGATGGCACGGGTCTTGAGTGTCGCGGACTGCAACATCGCTGAGAGTTAACGAATGCACCATGGCAGAGGAGGGGGGGAAGTCGACGGGGCAGCCTGGCGCAGCTTCAGGGGCTGGCCAAGAGCGTGAGCACCGCCGCGTCGAGCACAGCCACTACTATTGGGCGCATGCGGTAGCCCCCGTGGAGTCAAGCACGCAGACCGGCGATCCGAAGCTGCAAGGATGTCCGCTATCCGCCGCGGGCGGATTGAGCTCAACCAGCTCTTCTACCGACTGGGCAAACAAGCAAGGAGGAGAACATGAGGAACCCGCCGCGGGTTTGGGCCTGTCTCGCCGGAGCGGTGCTGATCCTGTGCACCACAGCGGCGAGCAGCGGCCAGGTGGACTGGGTCGCACTCGATC
>DASTLN010000014.1:0-6962 GCA_035714925.1 Dehalococcoidia bacterium
CTCGGATGTAACTGCAGCCAGCATTAGTTCCATAGGTCACAAAAGAGGGTGTCAAATGGCCCCTTCTTTGTGTTTGTTCCCGGCGCAGATACTGAGGCCAACCACGCAGCGATCGGGTCGAATGCCGGGCCCGAGACTGTGATACGCTCGCCGGAGCGGCAGGACTCATCGACTAGGCCGACAGCGGCCCGGACAAATGTGAACCACGAGAATCTTCCCATCCGGGAACTCATCGACTCAGCCCCGGACGGCTTCATCGTCTCGGACGAAACGGGAATTGTCGTCTTTGCCAACCGAACTGCCGAGCTACAATTCGGCTACGAGCGGCAAGAGCTCCTCGGCAATCCGGTCAGCGCATTAATCCCGGAGCGCCACCACGACGCCCATCACGGCCACATGACTTCGTACGTCGCTGACCCGCGCGTCCGTCCCATGGGCCTCGGCCTCGACCTGGTTGGTCGCCGCAAGGACGGCAGCGAGTTTCCCGTCGAAATCAGCCTTAGCCCTCTGCGCACCTCAGGCAACACGTTATTCACCGCCATCGTGCGCGATATCTCGGAGCACAAGGCAATGGAGGAGCGGCGCCGCGCGCTCGAGCTGGAGCTCGAAACCGAACGCGAGCGCGACCGCATCGCGATGGACCTGCACGACGGCATCATGCAGGACATCTACGCCTCCTCTCTCGCGCTCGAACTGACTCTTGGCGGCGGCATCGAGCCTCGAGAGGCGGCAGACGCCATCGAGCGCGTCATGGATCAGCTCCAGGCGGTGGTCCGCGACATCCGCAGCTACATCTTTGACCTGCGCCCCCGTGAGTTCAACGGCGACCTTGCAGAAGCCATCTCCCACCTGGCCAACGAGTTTCAGCAGAACTCCCAGATCGCCACTGAAGTCGATCTAGACGTCTCGAACTCGCCCAGCCTGACTACGGCTTTGACCGTCTACAACATCGCGCATGAAGCTCTCAGCAACATCCAGCGGCACTCGGGGGCGAATCTTGTCAGTATCTCGCTTCAGGTCGGCGACGATAGCGGCCGGCTGGTCATTACGGACGACGGTGTCGGCTTCGATACGGCCTCGGATACGAGTCAGAGCCACCGCGGCTTGCGCAACATGACCGTCCGCGCCCGGACAATCGATGCCGACCTGGAGCTGGAGAGTAGTCCTGGTAAGGGGACCACCTTGAGCCTGCGTTTCCCCCTCAACCCCCCGAGTCGTTCCGGCTAGGATCCTGTATGTCACGCCGTGTGATGTAGGCCGCCGCCTCTGAGCGCCGCTTCATATTCAGCTTGCTGAGGATGTTAGAAACGTAGTTCTTCACCGTCTTGTCGCTGAGGTAAATCTCCGCCGCGATCTCACGGTTCGTTTTGCCCTCGGCGATTAGGTGCAATATCTTCTGCTCGTTTTCTGTCAGTTGCGCCTCGGGAGACGCTGCCTTCGATTTGCCCGCCGCCGACTTACGCACTTCCTCCAGGACACGCAGAGTTACCGCCGGGTCAAGCAGCGACTCGCCGCGCGCCACACCCTCAATCGCTTCGGCCAGCTGCGAGCCCCGCGTTTGCTTCAGCAGGTAAGCTGAGGCGCCACCCAGGATCGAGGACATGACTGCCTCTTGATCCGCGTAGGATGTCAGCATGATGACCTTCGTGCCCGGAAGCTCAGAACGAATCTCACGGCACGCCTCGATACCGCTACCGTCCGGCAGCCTCAGGTCCATCACAACCACGTCCGGCCGGACCTTGACGGCAACCTCGACTGACTGCGCAACGGTGCCCGCTTCACCGACGACAGTCATCCCTTCGCGGCGGTTCAGCAGGGCCTTGAGCCCTTCACGTACAACTTCATGGTCGTCAACGAGCAAGACTCGGATGGGGGACTCAGACATGTCGATCCTTATCAGTTGATTCTTGAGACAGATTACGCGATCTGCCGAGTTTCAGTATTTGAGCGCGGATCGGGTCCACCATCCCTTCAAGTCCGGAGACCACGTCTTCCATACCCACGCGTGCTTGTGCCGGCGCTTCGTCCAACACCAAAAGGCAGTACTCCAGCTTGAGCCCGAGCCCGAACATATCCTGCAGTAGGTGGTCGAGGAATTCGATATCGCGCTCGGAGAAGCGACTCGGGGGTTCGTCCAGGGCACGCTCAGCCATACCTAAGGACTATCACTGAAACACGTGAGCCCAGACAGTGCCAAACGGAACAATGATGGGGGCCGAAAGGCCTCCCCGAGCCCCACCGCCCTTCATCTGCCCGCGCACGCGATGGGGCCTTGCGCCAAGCCGGTCTAAGATGGATCGAAGAATACGCGAGCGCGAGGTTGGGAGAGCAATCATGCAGTCGGAAAGCGAGATGGTCTGGTCCGTCGTTGAAAGTTCCCCGGTGGGCGAGACCATCGTTGGCGTCTACACAACCCTGAGCCGCGCCCGCGAAGTCGTCTCGCAACTCGCAGATGGCCGGTTCGAGGACTACCGAATCGAAGGTCATGCCCTCGATCAGGGCAAAGAGACCGACACGCCTTGGCAGGTCTATCTCAGCCGTAATGGCGAACACCTCGGCACCACTCCGTTCGCGGGCTGCTCTTGCGCCGATGATGAGGCGGAGTTCGTGCGCCGTTCGTTCATCGAGCACGACGGCGAGTCGATGTCGGCCATCGTCCTCGCGCCGACACCCGGCCTGGCAATCGCCGCCGCCGGCCGGCTCCGCGAGTGGCTGCTGCAACAAGACCTCTGGGCGCCGTCCCTACGGCTTCAGCCGATCCAGGCAACTTCAAGCGAGGTACCGGTAACCCTCTAGTCAATGAGCGAAGCCACCTGGCCACGAGATCTGCGCTACAACAAGGAGCACCAGTGGGTGCGCGCTGAAGGCGATGTCGCCCGCAGCGGCATCACCCATTTCGGCCAGGAATCGCTGGGAGACATTGTATTCGTTTACCTCCCGAAAGCCGGCGACAAGCTCAACGCCGGCGACAAGCTGCTCGACATCGAGTCGACAAAGGTCATCTGGGAGCTATTCATGCCGCTGACCGGCGAGATCGTCGAGGTCAACCAGGCGCTGGACTCGTCGCCGGAGACGATCAACCAGGACCCTTACGGCCTCGGCTGGGTCCTCGCCATCCGCTTCGATGACGCCTCTCAGCTCGACGCGCTGCTCGACGCCGACGCCTACGCCGCCTTCCTCGCCTCAGAAAAGGCTTAGGGCTAACACCAGGCGCTGCGCTGGTTCGCTATCATCGATCGATGAGTAGTTACGTTGATCCCCGCCGCTTCGTCGCTGGCGCTATGGTGCTCGCGGCGCTATTCATCCCGCTCTACTTTCTGCTCCTGCAGCCGGGCCAGGAGACCGACCCCATCGTTCGGGACCCGATCCTCGTCGACACACCTCCGAGCGGCAACGCAACCGAAGTCGGCCTCGAAGTCGGTCAGCTCGCGCCGGACTTCGAGATATCGACCACCGATGGCCGCCGGGTCCGTCTTAGCGACTTCCGCGGTCGCCCCGTCGTAGTCAACTTCTTCGCCCTTTGGTGCACCAGCTGCCTGACCGAGATGCCGGAGATCAAAGCCGCGCAGGAAGAGCGCGGCATCGACGCCTTCGCCGTCCTGGCCGTCAACGCCGGTGAGACGCGCGAGCGAGCCCTTGAGTTCGTCGATTTCCTCGACGCGCCGTTCACTTTTGGTCTCGACAGCAACCTCGTGGTCAGCGATGCGTATCGCGTTTTCGGCCTCCCGGCCAGCGTGTTCATCGACGCGGAAGGCGTCATCCAGACGGTGTACGCCGGCTACACGGGACAGGAGCGTCTCAACGTCTTCCTCGACGCTGCGATCAGCGCGCAGCCGCCCGGTGAGCTGCCTGTTGTGCTGCGCCTGGTCAACACGATCCCACGTGACCGCATCCTGTCCGTGGAAACGATCGGTGACGGCGAGCTCAAGCTGACGTCCCGCAGCCTGCGCTGCGACACCGGCTACTGTGGCGTCGAGTCCGTCATCCAGGACCTCGAGGCTTTCGCCAACGTTAGCGTCGTCAGCCGCAATGACGCCGCGACCAACCCGTCTTTGACGGTGCGCTTCGACCCGGCGTTGTTCACGCGCGAGCAGATCGTCGAGATCACGGTGCAGGCGCTAGAAAATCGCGATGATCCCGTCTACGAACGCCCCGTCACCGTAACCTACGTCGACGGCTAACCGGGCACTCCAAGCCCCCTTGCCACGCGATCTAGAATAGGCGTCGTCTAATCGGCGACGAAGTGTCGTCTATAGATGGGCCGTTTCCCGGCCCTGGCTTCGGTCATGGTTTACCTCGGAAGGAGGAGGCCAGCCTGATGGCGACGATTCGGAAAGTCACCCGTGACGTGAAGACCGGCAGATTCGTGCCCAGGGCGAGGGCCAGGAGCGCACCGACGCTGACAGTGACGGAAACGGTGCCCGTCAAGCTCCCTGCGCGGAAGGTCAACCGTGACGCCAGGACGGGGCGCTTTGTCCCGTCCGACAAGGCAAGCACAGCGCCTACCAGAACCTTCACGCAGTCGATACACTTCCCCGACCGGCACTGAAGAGGCGGGCGATCTACAGCCTCGTCGTTAAGAACGGAGAATCTGATGAGCTACGTATACGTCGGCGCTGCCCAGGCCGGTCCGCGTGCAAGGGGTGGGCTTTTCCGCAGGCAGACAGACGGCGGCGACTGGCAGCAGGTCACCTCTGGCCTGCCTGAGGACGCCAGGGTCCAGGCTCTCACCATCCATCCCACTAACCCCGACGTGATCTACGCCGGCACGCACGGCGGCCCCTACCGCAGTCTCGACGGCGGTGAGAGCTGGGAACGCCTCCCCTTCCCCGAAGGCCGCCAGGTCTGGTCGATCCTCGTTCACCCGCAGGACTCACGCACTCTCTATGCCGGCACGTCGCCCGTCGGCGTCTACCGCAGCGACGACGGCGGTGACAGCTGGACGCAACTCGCCACGCCCAACACGCCCGAGCGGGTGACGATGGACTTCCCCTGCCGCGTCATGCGCCTCGCCGTGGACCCCTCCAACCCCAGCGACCTTTATGCGACGCTCGAGGTTGGCGGCGTCATGCGCAGCCTCGATGCCGGAGCAAGCTGGGAGGATTGCAGCGCTGACCTTATAGAGTTGGCCCAGCAACCGCACCTCAAGAGCAAGATCGGCAGCGACACCGAGATCGAAGGCATGATGGACGGACACGCGCTCTGTACCAGCAGCGCAACACCCGGGACGGTTTACCTGGCGGTCCGCATGGGACTCTTCCGCAGCGCGGACCGGGGGTCGAGTTGGCAGGACATGGAGGTCGGCCGCTTCTCGCCGCTGACCTACAGCCGCGACGTGCGCGTTTCACCGCAAGACCCGCGCGTCCTGTACGCCTGCCTCAGCCCCGCCGCCCGTAGCCAGGATGGTTCGCTCTACCGCAGCGACGACCTCGGCGCGTCGTGGAGGCGCTTCGACCACGGCGTCAAAGCTGAGGCCACGATGATGGCCGTCGCGCTGCACCCCAGCGATCCCGGGCAGGTGCACTGTGCCAGCCGCAACGGACAGGTCTTCAGCACCCTGGACGGCGGCGCCACCTGGCAGGAGCACCGCCTGCCGGACGGCGTGAGCGACGTCTACGCCGTCGCCTGCGCTTAGCGTCTCGGCAGTCTCGCAAAGCGACCCTCAGGAAGAGCGGACGAGGTCGAGCGCTGGTTAGAAAGACACTCCGACCACGTGGACGAGGGCCTATACTTGGTCGGGGGCTCCAGACCCCATTGCTGTCGGCGGAGAGGCGCCCTCGCAGCGACAGGCTGGGGGGAGGCAAGAGGGTCGTGCCGGAATGAATCGGCTCCATTTGCCCGATTCTCCCTCAGACGGCCTTAAGGCGGTGGCCCCGGCTGCGACGCTGTGGCCGTCGTCCTTTGCACGCCGCAAAAGTACACGTCCGGGAGAATCAAGGTGCCTTCATAAAGATGACCTCGCCGAACATCGTCTTGCTGGCGTCCGTCACGAGAAAGACCACCGGGCCCACAACCGATTCCGGCTCTTCGATTCGGCGGTTCGGCGGCACCGCGGACGGTGGCTGCCATCCTTCCGGCCGTCCACCGCGAAACAAAGGCGTCTCGGTGCCGCCGGGCGCGACCGCATTCACGTTGATGCCGGAGTCCCCGAGCTCCATGCCCAGCGACACGGTCAGAGCGATGATGCCGCCTTTGGAAGCGGCGTAATGCACGCCGTTCATCGCGCCGGCCACGCCTCGGCCTGACGCGAGGTTGACGATCTTGCCGCTGCCACGTTCGATCATGTGCGGTGCCACCGCTTGGCAGCAGAGGAACGTCCCGGTCAGATTGACGTCAAGCACTCGCCGCCACTCGGTTTCGCTGACCTCCATGAACGGATGCCGCGGCCAGATCCCCGCCGCGTTCACGAGGATGTCGATCTGACCGCCGTAGGCCCGCGCGCCCTGGACGAGCGCAGCCACCTGGTCGGCCCTCGACACGTCCGCTGCTATCGCGGTCGCCTGACCGGTCTGCGTGACGCGCGCCGCGGTCTCACTCGCCGCCGTCTCGTCGACATCACACACGACGACGTTCGCGCCTTCCTCAGCCAATCCCACGCACAACGCGCGCCCGATACCGGAGCCGCCCCCGGTAATCAGCGCGACCTTCCCGGCAAGCTGTCCTGCCAAGGCGTCCTCCTCTCTACTCCTGAGCAATCAGAGGCTCTCAGGACGCGGCCATTCTAGATGGCGCCGGGTGGCCAGGAGGATCCGTCCTCAATTTTCCCACCGACATGTCACGCCTTCTCGACTCACGATGAGCCATGCGTAAACGCGCGTCGCAGGCCGAGCCGGGCCAACGATCGCCCCCTCAAAGGTGTATCGTTTGAACCAGGACGTTCTGCCTATGGAAAGAAGTCTCCCTGTAGGGCCTTCCAGTGACAGCTCAGTTCAAGATGAAAGGTGATAACTGGAATGAACTTC
>DASTLN010000015.1:0-4421 GCA_035714925.1 Dehalococcoidia bacterium
GCAAACTTCATAGGAGCGAGGATTGGTTGAGGAGATTCTGACGTGGTTGGGCGTCGCCGGAGCGGCTGCCTTCGCCTGGGGTCTGTACGTTTTCGGCGAAAGCCAGTCGAAGACAAGCAGCGTTGAAGCCAAGGAGACGACGTCGGAAGAATAAGCCTGCTCCCGAAAGACATCGCAGGACGGCCCGCGCGCCGTCCTTTCTCTTACCCCACCAACCTTCGTCTCGGGGCGCCGGCGCAACTGTTTACCCCGCCGCCTTTCCCGCGCACTCCCCGCACAACCCGAAAATCGCAATGTGGTCCAGGTCCGCCTGAAACCCCGTCTCCCGCTGCAGCGACCGCGTCAGGGCCGTCAGGTGCGACTCGTCCAGCTGCGTCACCTGCCCGCACGCCCGACAGATCAGGTGGTGATGACGGTCCCCGCCCAACCACTCGAAAAGGTTGTCCCCCGCCCCCAGGTTCGTCTCCGACACCAGCCGCAGCTCCTTCGCTGCCGCCAGCGTCCGGTACACCGTCGACGCGTCGACATACGGATAGCTACGCCGCGCCTCCTCCAAAAGCTGACTCGCCGTCACGTGCCCGCCCGCATGCCGCAGACAGCTCAAGATCAACAACCGCTGCGGCGTCACCTTCTGCCCCAAAGCCCGCAGCAACTCCGCCGTGTCCTTCTCGCAGCTCATACCTAAGTCTAACCCCGCATCCTGGAACCTGTTCACCATCCCATCTCGTCATCGCGAGGCCCCGCCACGTCGACGCCGCAATCTCACACGTCACCAAACATCCCAACGCAGTCCACAGCGAACCGTCGTCCACAGCCCCTCTCCGTCGACGGAGAGGGGCGCTCGGCAGCGAGGGAGAGGCTCGCGCTCCGCACCTCAGCCCTTCCGATCCGTCATCGCGAGGAAGCGCCACGTCGATACGGCAATCTCACACGCTCACCAAACATCCCAACGCAGTCCACTCTCGAACCGTCGTCCACAGCCCCTCTCCCCGCAAGCCTGCCTTCGCGGAGCGGAAGGGGAGAGCGGCGCGCGCCTGCCCTTCGCGAAGCGGAAGGGGCAGCGAGGGAGAGGCTCGCACCCCGCACCTCACCCCTCCACTCCGTCATTGCGAGGAGGCGCACAGCCGACGCGGCAATCTCACAACCGCCACCGAACACCCCTCGACGTCCAACCCAACACCCGTTCCAAGAAAACGTAGCCGGGGCTTTCCAGCCTCGGCGTCATCCAAAACAGACTCCCCATCCCGCGAAGCTGCAGGTTTCAACCTACAGGACCCCTATATCTCGCCACCCGCAAGGAGAGGAGACCACAAGATTCCCTCTCCTTCCAGGCCTGCCCTTCGCCCAACGGAAGGGAGAGGATTAGGGTGAGGTGGATGTCCTCTCAGGTTTCGAGATACAGCCTTCACCCGCAGGGCCGTAGGGACGCAGCCCCTACGGGGGGAGTCTGAGGGGTCTCCCTCAGAGATTAGTCAGACAGAAGGCGAAGCGCACAAGCCCAACCGGCAGGAGGGGCGCGCGCCTGCCCTTCGCGAAGCGGAAGGGGAGGGGGTGGGGTCAGCGCTCCGCACCTCACCCTTCCACTCCGTCATCGCGAGGAGGCGCACAGCCGACGCGGCAATCTCACACGCTCACCAAACATCCCAACGCAGTCCACACGCGAACAGTCGTCCGGCTGTCCGTACCTCGGCTCCACTATGACCCCGTCGTCATCAAAGCCAATCGATTCACGAGGACGCCATTTCTGCCCGCGGTGTTCACCATTACGCCCTCCGAAGCCTGTCCCCCTCCCCCTATACTCCCACCGTGACCCACCAAAACCACCCCAACGGCGAGGAAGAATCCCGCGTCGCCCGGGGCCGCCGCGCCTTCGACGACGCCTACCGCCGCGCCGAGTCCTTCCTCGACGTTGGCCAGGGCCACGCCTTCCGCGTCCTGTGGTTCTTCCTCCCCGAAACCTCGGTCATCCACCAGGTCCGCTTCCAGGCCGTCTTTGCCTCCCGCTTCTTCTCCGACGCCGGTCAGCAGGCCCTCGCCTACGGCGCACTCGTCGCCGTTGTCCGCGCCGGCGGCAGCGCCCTCGACGCCGCCTTGCTTGGTGTCGCCGCGCTGCTGCCGCCCGCCCTGTTCGGCCTCTACGGTGGGGCGGTCGCCGACGCGCTGCCCAGGCGCATCGCGCTCGCCGTCATCTACAACGCGCAGGCCCTCCTCTGCTTCGCCGCCCCCGGCCTCATAGGCACCGAGCTCGGCGGGCTGATGCTCCTGCTCTTCGCCGTCAACCTGCTCGGTCAGGTCAGCGGCCCCAGCGAATCCGCCGTCGTCCCCCTCGTCGCCAGCGAAACCCAGCTCGCCAGCGCCGCCTCGATGCTGAGCCTCGCCTCGTCGCTCGGCACCGCTTTCGGCATGGCCCTCCTCGCCCCAATCCTCGTCCGCGTCTTCAGCGTCGACGTCGTCATCTACTTCGCCGGCGCCATGCTGCTCATCGCCGCCAGTCGCGTCTTCGACCTTCCAGCCCACGCCTCCGACCCGGAGGACCGGCTGGAGCTCGAGCGCGTCCTCCGCAAGGTCAGCTACCGCTCGACCATCACCTGGTTCGCCCGTCAGCCCGCGGTCGCGACCATGGTCTTCGTGGCCGTCCTCGCCGGCACCGCCCAGATCGTCGTTCAGACGCTCGCCCCGCGCTACGTCCAGGCCGTCCTCGAGGTCGACGCCGCCGACGCCGTCTACGTCTTTGCGCCGTCTGCGCTCGGCCTCGCCCTCGCGGTCATCGTCACGCCGCTCCTCGTCCGACGCCGCGGCGAGCGCATGATCGCGCTCGTCGGCTTCGTCCTCGTCACCGCATCGCTGTGTTGCTTCGGTCTGGTCGCCGACCTCACCTGGATCGACCCCGCAAATCCGCTGCGAGTCCTCACGCCCCTCGGTCTCGACCTCGAGCTGCGTCTGCGCACGGCCGCGCTCTTCGCCCTGCCCCTCGGCTTCGGCCTCGCACTAACCTCGATTTCGGTCCAGACCTACATCAACCGCCGTGTCCCGCTCGCCAGCCAGGGCCGAGCCTTTGCCCTGCAGAGCAGCCTCAAGAACGGCGTCGCCATCATCCCACTGGTCGCCCTCGGCCTCGCCGCCGCCGAGTTTGGCGTCGCCAGCGTCCTCGTCGCCTCCCCCTTCCTCCTCCTCGCCCTCGCGATCGCCCTGCTCCGCATCAACCGCTACCTCGCCGGCAACGACGAACCCGGCCAGCTCATGGAGCTCGCCACCTATTGGGAAGAACCGCCTGCCCTCGAAACACCGGACCGCTAGTAGAAGCTGACCCCCCGAGTCACAAACGTCAGGGACGCCTCGCCCACCCGCGCCGTAACCTCCCAGCACCCCGGCGTCGGGAAGATCAACGCCGAAGCCTGGAACCCCCTGTTGCCGTAGCCATCCGGAATGCTCGCCCTCAACGGAGGCGCGTCACCATCCAGCCGGTGTCCCGAAATAAGGAGCGCGCCGTCCACACCGCGCCACCAGAAGAACTTCATCGACAGAGCCCCGTCCGCCTCGACCGACCCCGGCCCGCCCGGTTCGAACACCACCGTCCCGTCCGGATACAGACCCGTCCAGATCGACCCGTTACCGTGATGCGAGGCCCCGTAATCCTCACCCGGCGGCGTCGCGCCGTTCGCCTCCGTCACCGGACACCCGTCATTCAGGATCGACGCCGGCAGCGGCGTCCACGTCGGCGCCGGCTGCGGCGTTGAAGTCCGCTCAACCAGGCCCACACCTGCCACCAGCGTAGCCGTGGCGGCCACCTCCGGCTCGGACTCCCCGGAGCACGCCACCATCAGGATCGCAAGCACCACGCACCCAAGAACCCTCGCCCACGACATGCTCCCATTATCACGCCGCCAAACCAAATGTCACTACCCGCGCCCGCGTATGAACCCAACGCACGCGAGGCGCGAGTGCCCCCCGTAGGGACGAAGCTGCAGCTCGGTCCGCAAGCGCCTCAAAGCCAACCACGCCCTCAACATAGTCCCCACACGTCCTCCGTCATTGCGAGGAGGCGCCAGCCGACGCGGCAATCTCACATCCGCCACCAAAGGCCCCAACGCAGTCCCCGAACACTCACGTCCTCCGCGCGCCCCTCTCCGTCGACGGAGAGGGGCGCGCGGAGCGGGGGTGAGGTTCTCAACGCCCCGCCACCCAATAACAAACGCCTCGCCCTGCGAAGCTGCAGGTTTCAACCTGCAGGGTCCGTAACTTCACCAACACCTCTCGGTCAGCCGCTCCGGCAGAGGTAGGGGCCGCAGCCTCCTTCCCCGGAAGGACGGAGTGCCCGAGGGTCGCAGAGTCGCCTGGAGACGTGTCCCCTCGGAAAGTAATCCATTTATGGAAGGAGAAGCGCACAAGCCAGAGCGACAGCGAAGGCGCAGGACGCGCAG
>DASTLN010000016.1:0-5343 GCA_035714925.1 Dehalococcoidia bacterium
CGACATCCTCACCATGTCGGACCGCCTCGACATCGTCGTCCTGCTCTCCGGCGACGGCGACTTCCGCCGCGTCTGCGAGCTGGTCGAAAGCAAGGGCGTCCGCGTCGAGGTCGTCTCGTTCGCCCAGAGCACCGCCATGGAGCTACGCAACGTCGCCGACCAGTACACGGACCTCAACACGATCCTGAACGTCGTCGGCGGCTAGTTCCGCACCTAGCAAAGCAAGAACGGGACGGTCGCGGACCGTCCCGTTCTCTTTTATCTGTCGCGTCTTTACAACTCGCCGCGGTTAGCCCGCGCCACAAACGCCTCCAGCGTGATGATGCTCAGCAGCTCGTCGTGGCGCATGTACTCCCACAGGCCGCCGTCGGTGTAAAAGTCGCGCAACGTCCAGGCCGGCCCGCCCAGAACCAGGTACGCCTTCGCGTAGCGTCCTGGGTCGCTCAACGCCGCCTCGATCAGACACATCGCCTCGTAGGGCACCTTCTGCTCCGCCGTCCCCGACGTCTGCTGCCACTTCATCGACACCAGGTAGCCGCGCCCCTCCGCGTTGTACGCCACAAGGTCGACGATATGCTTGCCGCCGCCCAACCGCTCGCCGATGACGACCTGCCGGAAGTACTCGTAGCCGCCCTGCTCCAGCGCCGGCAGCACCATCGCCTCCATCACGGCGCCCGTGGTCGTGCCTTTCTTCGCATACGGCAGGTCCTTGCGCGCGACCACGCTACAGCCCCCTCGTCGCAATGACTTCAATCGCCTTCGTGCGGTCGCCGTTGCAGCTGATCATGCGCGGAGCCGCCATTTCCCTGAGCTTGAACCCTAGGCTCCGGTACAGCTTCTTGATCCGTGCCGTCGCCTGGTTCGACAGCACAACCGGCCCCTCATGCCGCGACAGCCATTCGGCCAGCCGCACCTGCTCCTCCCAGCCGAACGTCTCCTTGCTGTACTGCGTGAACTCCACGTCGTACGGCGGGTCGGCGTAGATGAAGTCGTCCGGCTCCAGCGCCAGCGATTCAAAATCGCCCGTCGTGAAACGCCACGTCGACATCGCCTCGGCATAGGCCGACAGGTCAGGCGCGTAGTTGATCGTCTCGTGCCGGCCAAACGGCACGTTGAACTCGCCCTTGCGGTTGAAACGGCAGAGCCCGTTGTAGCCGGTGTGATTGAGGTAGTAAAAAAGCTGCGCCGCCTCTTCGCTCTCCACGCCGCCGTTACCGATCAGCTTGTTGAAGCGCTCGCGGTGCCGATAATACAGCTCACTGTCATTCCGCATTTCGATACCGAGCCGCAGCCCGCTCGAGAGCCAGCGGTAGAAGTTGATGTTGTGCGGGTTGAGGTCGTTGAGCAGCGCCCGTTGCGGCCGCAACCCCAGCGCCACAGCCAGCCCGCCCGCCAGCGGCTCCACCAGCCGGGAATCGCGATACGGCGCGTACTTCTTGAGCAGCAAAGGGACGAGCCAGCGCTTGCCGCCGGCCCACTTCAGCGGCGGACGCAGCGGTCGAAGACTCGACTCTGCGAGCTCCAGCTCGGCGTCAGACGCAGCGGGGGCTACCTGAATCGCCATCGAATTAGTCAAAGGGTAGTGCGCCTTAGCGATTATGGCAAATTGACGGCGTATTACCAGTGTAGTACCGTTCTCATATCGAAAGTTTGCCTCCTCGGGGACTGACTTGGACGCGCACGACGGCTCGATACGTCCGGCGGCATGGTGGATCCATCAGAGCCTGCGAGGAGGTCTTGGCCACGAGCCCACGATTCTTCCAGAACCTGGAGGGCCGAAGGGCGAATGTGAGGATGATCGGGCCAGACTTCCGCGGACGATTCTGGACCGTCGCACTGGTCGTCCGAGGGCAGGACGTAGCCAGACCTATCAACTGCTGGCCTAGCACGCCACGCGAGGTTCGACTTTATGAGGAAGAACAAGATTCAACCGCTTGAGGACGAAGACGAGGAAGAAAGGTTCCTGAGGGAAGCTGCCGAAGAGGCAGAGAACCTGATCGATGATGATCTCTCGAAGTGGGAGCCCGTCAAGGTTCGCGTGGCCAGGGACGTCAAGCACGTCTACTCCTTCCGCGTCGGGGCCGAAGAGCTGGACGAAATCGTCGACGCCGCCGAGGTCGCGGGCAAGGACGTCAGCGCCTTCATCCGCGAAGCCGCGCTGCGAGAGGCTCGCCGCCAAAGGTCCGACACCGCGGTCGAGGATGTGCGCAGGAAGGCGCGTGAACTAACGGAGGCTGTCGAGCGGCTGTAGCCTCCCTACCCCCACAACCGACTCAGCGCCGGGTAGCGCTCCATCTGCAGGTGGTCCATCAGCGCCAGGTTCCACCCCGTGTGCAGGATCTCGTGGTCGTTCAGACTATGCAGCAGCCGGATCGCCGGTATCGGCTCGTCCTGCCACCCCACCTTCACGGTCCGCTCGTCGATATCCGCCAGCGCCAGCAGGTCGACCAGCTCCTGCTCCGTCTTGTGCATCTCGTCCAGCAGCCGCTGCTTGCCCCATCGCGATAGCGCCGGCGCCATCAACAGCACCTGCCGCTCCTCGCCCCACTGCAGCACGCCCGTTTTCACCGAATAGACGTAATTGCGCACCACGAACAGCTGGTGCAGCAGGCTCTCGCGCGGCGAATCCGACCGCCGCGTCTTCGTGTCCACCATACGGTAGTCCAGCTTCTCGGCCGGCACGCGACGGTAGAACTCGCGGTTCATCATGAAGGCGCCGAGGAAGCGCTTCGCCTCCTGGCTCGTGATCCTCGATCGGTCCAGCGCCGCTGGCATGCGTTGATTCTGGCTCCTGCGCCTCTTGCCTTCAAGACGCCGCGCCTATACTGCGACTGATGGCAGGAATACAGGTCGTCAAAGCGACCCAGGATGACATAGAGCGTTGTGCAGCCGCGCTGCTGCTGGCGTTCAGCAACGACCCCTTTGTCCGCTGGATGTTCCCCGAGCCGGAGAGTTACCTGACCTGCTTCGGAGCCATGCTCAGGCTGTTCGCCGGGACGGCGATTGAATCCGGCTCCGCCTACGTGGCAGAAGACTCCCGCGCCGCGGCGATCTGGCTGCCGCCCGGCGCTCAGACAGACCGTGGCGCCATAGACGCGCTGATGCAAGCCGGAATCGCCGCCGAGCGCAAGCAGGAGGTCTTCGGCATGCTCTCGCTGATGGGAGGGAGCCATCCCGATCAGGACCACTACTATCTGCAGCTCCTCGGTGCCGACCCGGCCTGCCAGGGAATGGGCTACGGCACCGCACTACTGGAACGCTCGCTGCTCGCCGTCGACGAAGCGCACCTGCCGGCCTTCCTCGTGTCGTCCAACGCCCGCAACCAACCCCTGTACGAACGCTTCGACTTCCGCGTCACGCAAGCGATTCAGTCCGGTTCATCACCCAGCGTCTGGCCCATGCTGCGCGAGGCCCGCTAAAACACGTCCCGCAACTCGAACCGCGGCCCGTCCTTGCACACGAGCCGTGGCTCACCCCGGCGGTCGAACACCGCGCAGCCGTAGCAGATCCCCGTACCGCAGCCCATCGGCGACTCGAGCAGCGCCTGCACCGGCTTGCGGCGACGATTCCGCCCCGGCGTTTCGCTCTCCCGCAGCAGGTCTGCGATCGCGGCGAACATCGGGTTCGGGCCGCAGAGATACGTCTGGTCCGCCCACCCGAAGTAGTCCATGAACGCGTCCGTCACCAGCCCCTGCCGCCCCTGCGATCCGTCCTGCGTCGTCACGACGACTTCAGCCTCACTCGGGATCAAGTCAGCCGGGAACACACCGTCCGCGTCGCGCGCGCCGTCCAGCAGTACCACGCTGTGCCCCTTCGATACCGCCTCGTCGGCCAGCCACAGTAGCGGCGCGATGCCGATACCGCCGCCGACGAGCAGCAGGTTCTGCCCTCGCCCGCCGCGCGGCAGCAAGTAGCCATGCCCCAGCGGCCCCCACGCGTAGACGAGGTCGCCTGCGTTCCGGCGCGCCAGCCACGCCGTCCCGCGCCCGACGACGTCGTACAGGATGGCGAACTCCGGGCCGTCCTCGCCCTCACGAATGCGGTGGTAGCTCATGGCGCGCGGCAGCAACGGGTCGTCCGCCAGCATCCCGGCGCTCGGCGACTCCGAGGCACCGGCCATCAGGTCAGCGCAACGCAGCATCAGGAACTGCCCCGGCGCCGCGCCGCGCATCAGCTCCGGCGAGCTGAACCACGCGATGTACGTATTGCCGTACAGCCGCGTGTTCTCAACGACGCGGATGAACCCAACCTTCATGACCAGCCGTCCGTCGCAAAATGAAAACCTGAAGGATTCATCCTGCAGGCACCGCAAACGTCCCACGAAGCTGCAGGTTTCAACCTGCAGAGTCCGTCTACACACGAAGGGACCGTGCCCCCTGCCCAATTGCCCGATTGCCCGATTGCATCCAGACCTAACGTCAGCGGAACCATGGCTCAGCCCCCGACAACCGGCTCTTCAGCTGAAGCGCGTCTGTACTCCCCAATCGGCAGCACCTCGAACGCCTGCGACCCCGCCAGCAGCGCGTCCGCGGCTGCCCGAGCCGTGTCGATCGACGTGAAACAGGGGATGCGCCGCTCAGTGGCGGCGCGTCTGATCTGGAAGCCGTCCTGCAGCGTCTCGCGCCCGCCTTCCGGCGTATTGATCACGCAGTCGACCTCGCCCGAGTTGATTATGTCGACAACGTTGGGGTGACCCTCGTCCAGCCGCTTCGGCACCTGCTCCACCGGGATGTCCAGCGCCCGGATCACGGTCGCCGTACCCTCCGTCGCATACAGGCGGTAGCCCGCCTCGTGCAGACGCCTGATCACCGGGATCGCGTCCGGCTTCGTCCGGTCCGAAATCGACAGCAACGCCCCGCCGTTCGGCGGCAACGCCATGTCGGCCGCGATCACCGCCTTCGCCAGCGCCGCCGAGAACGTCCTGTCGACCCCCATCACCTCGCCCGTCGACTTCATCTCAGGCCCCAGGTATGTATCCACCCCGATCAGCTTCGACATCGAGAAAACCGGCGCCTTCACCGCGACCAGCGGTTGGTCCGGCCACAGCCCCGGTGTGTAGCCCTGCTCCCGTAGCGTCTTACCCAACGCGCAGTTCACCGCCAGGCGAACCATCGGCACGCCCGTGACCTTGGAGAGGAACGGCACCGTGCGGCTCGATCTCGGATTCACCTCTAGCACGTACACGTCCGACCCGCCATCGTGGTTCATGATCACGTACTGGATGTTCATCAACCCGCGGATGTCCATCGCCTGCCCGATGCGCGTGGTGTAGTCGACGATCGTGTCGATCTCCTCCCGCGATAGGCTGCGTGGCGGGTACACCGCCATCGAGTCCCCGGAGTG
>DASTLN010000017.1:0-1715 GCA_035714925.1 Dehalococcoidia bacterium
TCGCCGACAAGTGGCAGCGTCAGTCGGCCCGCACTGTCAACTTCGACGGCTTCCATCGACAGATCTTCGTGACCAAACACGGTGATGCGCAACTGGTCGCCGGTGCCCAGCCGATACTCGTCGTCTTGGTTGGCTGGAGCCGCCTCCGGCGAGACCACCGCGCCGTTCGATGAACAAGCTGCAGCCATGAAGCCGAGGCACATGAACACAACCAGCTGCCATCTTGCATAGTCTCGGATCATCGATCCAAACTCCCGCAATGTTCTTGGGCAGTCCCGATAGTTTAACACGCCGAGCTGAATATCGCATTCGGGTCACACTCGGACGTTCCGCACACTTCCGCGGAACGGCTGCTGCTGGGGGCTAAGGCGACACAATCAGCTCGGAAGATGGTATATCGCGGCGGCTGTGCCTGACGATATCAGGAAGAGCGCAGCCCCTTCACCTATGATCGTAAAATCGGGGTCGACCTGACCTCGGGGATCGAGGAAGGAGCGATGGCGATGGCACATTTTGTGGGTCTAGATGTTTCGGTGAAGGAGACGGCGGTATGCGTCGTCGACGAGGTCGGCGAGGTGGTGTTGGAGCAGAAAGTACCGACCGAGCCGGACGACATCGTCACGCTGCTGACCTCAATCGGCGAGGCCTATGGCCGGATCGGGATCGAAGCCGGCCCGCTCTCGCAGTGGTTGGTCAACGGTCTGGCTGCCGCCGGGCTGCCGGTTGTCTGCGTCGAGACGCGGCACATGCAAGCGCTGCTCAAGGGACAGCAGATCAACAAGAGCGACCGCAACGATGCGCGCGGCATGGCGCAGATGATGCGGGCCGGGCTGTTCAAGCCGGTGCATGTGAAGACCCTGGTTGCCCAGGAGCAGCGGATGCTGCTGACCAGCCGCAAGCTTCTCCAGAGAAAACTGCTCGACGTCGAGTGCGATTTACGCGGGACGCTGCGCAACTTCGGTCTCAAGGTGGGCATGGTCAGCACCCGTGGGTACGAGGCGCGGATCCGCGAGCTGGTCGAAGACTTTCCGAAGCTAGCCGCTATCGTGGAACCGCTGCTCACCGTCCGGCGAGTGATGCGCCAGCAGTTCGCGGTCCTCCACAAGATGCTGCTCGACACGGTCCGCCATGACCCGATTTGCCGACGGCTCATGACAGCACCTGGCGTCGGCGTGGTCGTCGCGCTGACTTACCGGGCTACCATTGATCAGCCGCAGCGCTTCGTTCACTCGAGGGCGGTCGGCGCGCATGTCGGTCTGACGCCGAAGCGATACCAGTCCGGCGAGATCGACTATGATGGCCGTGTGTCCAAGTGCGGCGACCCCATGCTCCGCACGATGTTGTACGAGGCCGCGCAGTCGCTCCTCACCCACAGCCGGAAATGGTCCTGGCTGAAGGCGTGGGGCATGCGAGTGGCCCAGCGGCGCGGCATGCGCCGTGCCATCGTCGCAGTCGCGAGGCGCCTGGCCGTCATTCTGCACCGCATGTGGGTCGACGGCACCGAGTTCCGCTGGAGCAACGACCCTGCCGTCGCCAAGGCAGCCTGAACCTTCGACTGAATTGACAAGGAGATCAACGAGTTCTGCTCAGGCAGAAAGATGTCCTCACGGGGACGATGGGTGGGGTGAGTTCGTAACGTCCGCAGATCCTGCTGCTGACCGGCGGCAAGGGCGCCCGAAAGATTGAGCCGCCTCATCCTCTTATCCCATCATGAG
>DASTLN010000018.1:0-1789 GCA_035714925.1 Dehalococcoidia bacterium
CGGTACCTCGAAGATCGCGCTCCGCGCGGGGCGCCAGTACCGGTGACTGCTGTCATGCGACGCCGTCGTGCTCCCAGTCGTCCCGTCCGATGGCGTAGGCGAGGTCGCCGGGCTGGCGGACGTGGATGTGGCCGTCGGTGACGAGGTGCATGCCGAGGCGCTTGAGGACGGCGCGCGAGGCCGCGTTGTCGGGCCCGACCTGGGCCTGGACCTCGTCGACGGCGAGGGCGCGGAATGCGGTTTCGACGAGGGCGGCGGCTGCCTCGGTGGCGTAGCCGCGGCGTCGGAAGGTGGTGTGGAGGGCGTAGCCGATCTCGGCGGTGGTGGCGGCGCGGACGACGGTGGCGATGCCGATGAGTTCGTCGTCGTGGCGGCGGACGATGGCGAGGTCGAAGAGGGCGCCGAACTCGAAGGGGTCGAGGGCGCGCTGGGCGCGGATGTAGGCGAGGGCTTCCGGTTCGGTTGAGCCGAGCTCGTCGGCGGCGTCGTGGACGGAAGGGTCGGAAGAGAGGCGAAGGACGGCGGGGACGTCGCGGTCCTCGAAGCGGCGAAGGAGGAGGCGGTCGGTCGTGATCGGGAGCGGGAGGGGCATCTGATGAGTCAGCGTGACCGTGGGGTCTCAAAGCGGCGGATGGGGCATGCGGCGATCACGCATGAGCAACGAGTTCGTCGCCAGCCCCAGCGTTAACCATGCCGCAGTCTGGAACTCCGCCTGTGCGAACGAGTGGATTCGCGAGCGCTGAGACTTGGGGTCGAAGTGATGGAGAGTGCCACGAATTCGCACCAACAGTTCCAGCACCCCCGCCGCGTCGAACGAGCACTCATATGCATCGCAATACGCCTGGATCGCGGCACGGTGACGCTCGCTGTCCAGCGCCGCAACCAGAATTCGTTCCATGTAGCCACGCAACTCCGTGCTGGACTGCAGGCCCTTGACGACCTCCCGCTGCCTGGACGTTCCAGGGGCGTAGAGCCCCTCGAGGATGAAGAAGAAGTTGTAGAAAGCTTGGATGTAGCGAAGGTCGTGATACTCGTTCACTGCTTCGCGCCAGAAGGTCTTCAATCCGACCAGTTCGCCATGCTCCCCTTTCAAGATCGAGATCTGGGCGAGGTCGTCTGTGGTTATGGTTGCGGAAGGTCTCGGATGCTCCTGTGTGACCATCAAGCTCCGGGCGGGGATCAATGCTTCCTCAGCAATGATGTCCGGAACGCGCTCGCTGGATGCTCGTTGCCAGTCGAGGCCTTCAAGCGCACCGTGTGTTGAGAAAGACAAATGGGCTTCGATCTCCTGAAGCTCTCTGAGCAGCCAATCGTGTGTGTCTGCGTCCGAGAAGAACTCGACGATCACAGGCTCGCCGGCGGTCTTTGGTTGAATCTCGGAACGGAAATCCCGTGCAACGACTGGCGTTTCGACGGAGACCGACGCTAGGCGGCCGTCGACTGCCTCATAGCGATAGGTCAGGCCGTCGTTGACCACCTGCGTTGTGGCACCGAGCTTTACGTCGCCGTACGCCCGCGCAGTTAGCCGGTATCGCACGTACGAAAAACCCGGTCAGTCCAGCCGCGGCGTGATGCTGCCGGGCTCGTCGCCGTCGAGGGCGGCGCGGGCGATCTGCTCGAGGGCGCGGGCTTCGATCGGGGGGTTGATGATGCCACCTCGGACGTCGCGGAAGTAGCGCTCGAGGGGTTCGGAGCGCTGGAGGGCGACGCCGCCGACGAGGCGCATGGCGGCTTCGACGACCTCGATGGCGGTGTTGGTGGCGAGGACCTTGGCGGCGGCGACGGTCGG
>DASTLN010000019.1:0-1788 GCA_035714925.1 Dehalococcoidia bacterium
CCTTTTGAGCGCTCCGCGCGTCGAGTCTCCTCATCACGTCCCGACGCTGGATGACCAGAAGATTTTACGTGACCGCAAGGCACGCTGCAAGCGATCGTTCTGATCAGGACTTCGAATGTCCTCAGCAAGCAGGGCAGGTCCTGAACCTGCCCTGCTTTCACAAGTTCCCGTTGCGCTAGGCGTTGTACTGGCCGACCGGCTTGGCGGCCTGTGCGGCGCCTTGTGCCGGGCTTCCTTCCTGAACGTCCGGACGCCGCCCGGGTCGCTCGACGAGCACTACCCTCCGGCGTACACTGTGGTTGATGATTAGCTTTGGACTGGAGCCCTGGGGTGATCTCTGACAAGCGCATTGCCCGCGAGATGGCGGGAACGCTGGAATCGACATCGTTCGCCGGTCTCGGCGATCCGCACTTGGGGAAGGTGCGCGACAGCTACGTCCAAGACGGCGTACGCACCATCATTATCACTGACCGAGTCTCCGCCTTCGACAGGCTGCACGGGACGATTCCCTTCAAGGGCCAGGCGTTGAACGCGGTCGCCAACTACTGGTTCGAGGCGACGAGCGACATCATTCCTAACCATCTCCTGGACGTGCCTGATCCAAATGTCGTCCGCGTGCGGGAGTGCGCGCCGGTGGCCCTGGAGTTCGTCGTGCGCAGCTATATCACCGGCGTGACCCGCACATCGCTGTGGTTCAACTATGAGGCGGGAAGGCGTGAGGTCGCCGGCAACGCACTGCCGGACGGACTCCGTAAGAACGAACGCCTGGCGTCGCCGATCTTGACGCCGACGACCAAGTTCGAGGAACACGACAGGAACATCAGCCGAGGCGAGGCCATCGAAGAAGGGTTGGTCGGCGCCGACCTGTTTGACCGAGCCGCAGCCGCCAGCTTCGAGTTGTTCGACCGAGGCAGCCAAGTCGCCGCTGAACGTGGCCTCATACTCGTCGACACCAAGTACGAGTTCGGCGTGATCGACGACGAGCTTGTGCTGATGGACGAGATCCATACACCCGACAGCTCTCGCTACTGGTACGCAGATACCTACGAGGAGCTCTTCCGCAAGGGCAAAGAGCAGCGCGCACTTGACAAAGAGCCCCTCCGCGAGTGGCTGGTCGAACGGGGGTTTCGTGGCGACGGCACGCCGCCAGCGCTTACAGACGACGTGCGCGTTGCGACCGCCATGCGCTACATCTCCCTCGCTGAAGAACTCACGGAGCAGCCATTCGCCGTCACCGATGAGACCGCGAGGGAACGTGTGACCCAGCTACTCGGGACCGCGTAGGTAGAGCGCTTCTCGCTGGGGACAAATGGGCTCGGCGTCGGCGATGAGTAGCCGCCCCGAATAATGACGGCGCTGCCATGATCGAGCAGGACCCGCTCGCGTGCAGTTGGCAGCGACACATCGATGCGAACCCGATGCCGTACGACCAGCGACCGGTCTTTGTGCGCTACCTGCTGTCCGAGCAGGGTGGCGAGATGCCATCGCCGGAGCAGGCAGCGTGCTGGCTGGACATCAAGCGCACCTACATGGCGATGCGTCCCCAACTGCGCCGCATCTACATGGCCCTGCGAGAGCCAGCCCAAAGCGCCTTCAAGCCCGTCATCGACAAGCTGGGATTCGAATCATGCGGCGCCGTGGCAGTGGGCGGCGATGTCTACAACCTGAACGTGAACGACTTCGGCCCCGAATCCGTAGACGGCTGGCTGGCTGGACTTGTCGCGGCGGAGCTAGGCGTTGATGTCCCAGAGGTGCTGGACCGGCGCGCGCACGAGCTCGTACTCGGCA
>DASTLN010000020.1:0-16888 GCA_035714925.1 Dehalococcoidia bacterium
GCTTCAGAACGTGCCGTCGGGCGTCTCCTCGGCCGCGGCGTCCTGGCTTAGCCAGGGCATGTCCTCGTCGTCTCCCTCCAGCCGCATGCGCGCCAGCGTGCGCTGCTCGCTGATCCAGACGAAGCCGAGCAGGCAGACGAAGATCGCGCTCACCGTCACCGCCACCATGCCGTCGCCGAACTCCGTGTCGCCGATCAAGATGCTGTAGCCGACGGCGAAGAACACGGCGAGCTGCGACGCGAAGGGCAGCCAGAACAGGCCTTTGTACTGTGTGCTGTGCCAGGCGATGAGCCCGTAAACCGGCGCCAGCACGATCAGGTGCGCGCCCAGCAGCCGCTGTCCGGCAATGTCCTCAACACCGGCGCCCAGCGACCCGGACCCCGTGCCCTGGAAGAACACGAGAACGAGCCCGGCGAGGAGACTCCAGACCGCGATTAGCAGGATCAGTATCCGCGTCAGGACGGTGGTGGAAATCGAGGTCTCTATAGGCTCCGGCGCGGCCTCACTGCCGCGTGACGCACGTGGGGAGGCAGCCTGCGCTGCGTTCCGTGGGGATTCGAAGGCGCTCATCGCACGTCTCGCGGCATTCTAGCGCACCGATGTGTGATGAAGCTCGTCCTCGTCCATGCCGAAGTAGTGTGCGATTTCGTGGTACAGCGTCTTGCGTACCTCGTTTTCGAGCTCGCCGTCCTCGGGAAAGCTGCGTACCAGGGTGCCCCAGTAGAGCGTAATGCGGTCCGGCAGGACGCGGTCGTAGCCTGAGCCACGCTGCGTCAGCGGCACGCCTTCGTAGAGGCCGTACAGCATCGAGTTGCCCAACCCCAGGCGCTTGCGGTCACGCGGCGAGGGCGCCCGTCGCAGGACGAACTCCACGTTGTCCAGTTTGCCGGCGTACTGCGGTGGCAAGTCATCCAGGGCGCTCCGCATCAGCCTGCCGACGCGCGCGGCCGTTCCATCAGTCAAGTCGAAAGCCTAGGTGGCCGTGCGCTGCCAGACGGTCTTGAAGCCTTCTCCCGAGATCGCGTTTCGGATCTCGCGGCGCTCCAGCTGCAGCATCTCCTGCATGACCTCGTCGCACTGGCGACGGCTATCCTCGAAGCCCGTCGCCTCCACGCGCTGCACGATGGCGGACCAGACGCCGGTGCTGCGCAGGGTGTTGGCGTACTTTGGCCAGAAGATCGCCGTCATCTTCTCCGGCAGCGGGAAACGCGGACGCATCCGCTTCAGGTTACGGAACGATTCCTCCGACGAGCCGGCGCGGTTGACCAGCCTGATCAGCGGTCCCTCGACCTCACTCGTGCGGTTGTCGATAACCAGGCGCTTGTCGAGCAGCTGGAATCGGATGCGCACGACGTCCGCCGTTTCGACCGTGTGCAGGATGTCGTCCAGATTCAGTACGTAGTCGTTGTCCATGAACGCATCGAGTTTAACACGCGCCCTTGTGGCAGTCTGGCCCTTGTTCTAAGGCAGGTTCGTGGTCACAATGGCGTTCGGAAGACATCCGAGGCCAGCGCATGGCAGTCGAAAGCGACCCGCCTCCTTGCGAATTCTCCTGGTTAGCCCATATGACCTGACTTACCCCGGCGGGGTAACCAGTCACGTCTTCGACCTGGCTCATCAGTTCGAGCGGCTGGGCCACGACATCCTCGTGACCGGGCCCGCCGGCGATGGACCGTTGCCTCAGAACGGCTACACGCAACCTGTTGGCTCCAGCATCAAGTTCCTCTCGCCCGGCGACTCCGCCCGCGTTAACCTCAACCCCCGGATTCATCGCTCCGTGCGCAGGCTCCTCAAGGAACGTCAGTTCGACGTCATTCACATGCACGAGCCCTTCCTCGGCTTCATCGGCGCGTCCTTCATCAAGTACGGCCAGGCCGTCAAGGTCGGCACGTTCCACACCTGGCGCGAGGGGCCGCACGTGCCCTATCTCGCCTTCCTGCCGCTGGTGCGCCACTGGAACAAGGGCCTCGACGGCCGCATCGTCGTCTCGGAAGCGGCGCGAAGGACGATAAACCGCTACGTCAAAGGCGAGTACCGGCTGATCCCCAACGGCGTCGAATTTAGCCGCTTCGCCTGCGAAGCCCCGCCGCCGCCACACCTTGACGATGAGCGTCCCACGTTGCTCTTCGTCGGCCGTATCGAGGCGCGCAAGGGCATTCCATACCTGCTGCAGGCGTACCGGATCGTCAAGCAGCACGTGAAGACGGCGCGGCTCGTCATCGTCGGCGAAGGTGGCCTCAGGCACGAATACGAACAGCAGGCATCCAAGCTCGGTCTCGAGGACGTGCTGTTCGAAGGCTATGTAGCGCCCGATACGCTGCCCGGCTATTACCAGCGCGCCGACGTCTTCTGCTCCCCATCCACGGTCAACGAGAGCTTTGGCATCACGTTGCTGGAGGCAATGGCCTCGCACGCGCCGGCGGTCGCCACCTCGATCAACGGCTCAAACACGCTGGGTGAGGATGGCGTTACGGGGCTAATCGTGCCGCCCAAAGACCCGCAGCTCATGGCGCACGCGATCCTCCGGGTGCTGGACAACAAGGCGCTCGGCCTGCGGCTGGCCGACGCCGCACAAGAGCGCGCCCGTCAGTACGATTGGCAGGAGATCGCCAAGTCGTTGCTGGCTTACTACTGTGAGCTGGGCGCTTCGAGCTGAGCGTACTCCAGGGCAGGCGCGGCCGGCAGCGTCATGCCTCGACGCTGGATAACCAGGGCGATACGCAGCGCCACTAACGCCACCAACAGGCCGAGCACGCCGTCCAGGAAGTAGTGGTTGCCGGTCACGATGGTCGCTGTCCACATCAATGCCGGTATCGCGAAGACAACGCCGCGCACCGGCCAGCCCTTGAACGCCTGGTACAGCGCGACGGCCAGCAGGAACGTCCATCCGACGTGCATGCTGGGTACCGCGGCGTAGTGGTTCACGCCCGGGATGCTGCTGTAGGACGGCGTGAAGCTCTGGTTCAGCGTGTCGATGAAGCCCATGTGGCCCAGGAAACGCGGCGGCGCCGTTGGCAGCAGCAGGAAGAAAATCACGGCGATCGCGCCCGAGATCAAGAAGGCGTTGCGCGCCAGTTCGTAGGTCCGGGGACGTTTGATGTAGAGCCAGATCGCGCTTGGGATCACGAACGGGAAGAACAGCCAGAAGTAGACCATGTTGAAGAAGTCGACCAGCGTGGCGTTCGGCAGGACCCAGCGCTGCAGCGTGACCTCGCGGAAGATGCCGAGCTCCCGCTCGATGTGGACCAGGTTGTAGGCGTTGATGAAGGCCTCGTAGACGCGGTCGCCTGCCAGCCCTCGTACCTGGGAGTAAACCAGATAGCCCAAAGCGACGAACAGGACCTCGTACAGGATCCTGGTGCGTCCGCCGCGGTCTGTGTCGGTGCTTGTTGTCACTTCTCGTTTTATCGGCGCGTCTAACGGCGACTAAAGCTGGGAGCGATGTTCAATTATACTCGCGCCGGGCGTCTCGAACCTTGCGAAAGTCTCTCAACGGAACAGGTCCAGCTCTGCCGCCCGGACGATCTCCTTCGCCGAACCCTCGCCTCGCGGCACCGCGTAGCCGCGGATATGCGCCACCGGCACCCGGTTGATCTTTCCCGTCACCATCTCTGCCGCGGAGGCCAGCTCATCGGCGATGCAGATCACCGTCACCTTGAGCTCGCGTCCGTGCGTGTCGACCTGGCCCACGTAGTCGACAAGCGGCAGCATCCCCGCCACGCCGATGGCGACTTCGGTGTAGCCGGCGCGCCACGGCCGCCCGAACGTGTCCGAGATGATCACTGCCACGTCGGCGCCGGTGACGTCGCGCAGCGTCGCGCGGATGCGCTGAGCCGAGGCGTCAGGGTCGGCCGGCAGTAGCATCAGCAACCCGTCCGGCACGTTAGATGCGTCGACTCCGGCGTTGGCGCAGACCAGCCCGTGGCGCGTCTCGCAGATGATCACGCCGCGGTCCATCTTGACGATGCGCTTGCTTTCGCGCAGCACCACCTCGACGTGGCGCGCGTCCTTGTCCCACTGTGTCGCGAGCTGCGTCGCCAGCGGCGAAGGCTCCACGTCCTCCAGGTTGACGTAGCGGTCCTCGGACTTCGAGACCGCCTTCTGTGTCACGACGAACACGTCGCCGTCCTGCAGCGTCACGCCCTGCCGCGCGCAGCCCTCGGCGATCATCCGGCCGAGGTCGTCTCCCGGCTTGATCTCCGGCAGGCCGTCGATGCCCTGAATCGTCACCGCCATCAGATGCCCACGATCTTGACGTGCGATTCCGTCTTGTAGTTGCGGTTGATGTGGACCAGCAGCGTGGTGATTCCCTCCACGTATCGGCTGGAGGCCAGCGGGCCGCCGTTGACGCCGCGCAGGCCCGGTATCTGCTCCGTCAGCCAGATCACCTGTCGCAGCGCCTCTTTGTCGTCGCTGCAGACGATGACGTCGCCGTCCAGCTCGTGCTCGACGTCGAACAGCTTGCGCGCCGCCAGGTTCTGAAATGCGCCGACCACGTGTGCCTCCGGCAGGATGCGCTGCGTCTCTTCCGCCGCCGATCCGTCCTCGATCTGCAGCATCGTCACTTTGCCCGCGGCGAACTGCATGGGCACCACCGTCGATACCACCAGCTTGTCGCCGATCTGGTCGCGCAACCCTTCCAGCGTCTCGGCCTGCCCCGAGTACGGCAGCGTAATCACGATCACGTCGGCGCCCGCCGCATCGGCGTTGGTCCCGCCGCGCACCTTGCCACCGGCAATCCCGCGCACGTCTGTCGCGGCCTCTTCGCCGCGTTCCGCCGACCGCGAGCCGATGATAACTTCGAGGCCGGCACGCGCAAACCGCGCCGCCAGCCCCTTACCTTCCGGCCCGGTGCCGCCGATCATGCCGATGCTGCTGGCCACGTGCTGCTCCTTCGCTTCGGCGGGCGCCCGCTGTACAAGATAGCGTGCTCTAGAATAGACCGGCTTACACATTATCGAGCGGGGCAGGCGTGAGCAACGACGCGCATATCTCTATTCAAAACGTCGACATGGTCTACGGGGCAGGTCAGCGGCCATTACGCGCCCTGGCCGGCATCGACCTCACGGTGGGACGCGGCGAATTCGTTTCGATTATCGGGCCCAGCGGCTGCGGCAAGACCACGCTGCTGCGCATCGTGGGTGGGCTTCAAGAACCCACCAGCGGACGCGTCCTCATCGACGGACGCCCGCCGAGGCAGGCGCAGCGCGAGAAGCAGATAGGCTTTGTCTTCCAGGACCCCTCATTGCTGCCGTGGCGCAGCGTCATCGAAAACGTGCGTCTGCCCCTGCAGGTCAACCGCCGCCGCGACTTCTCCGCCGGCAAGGACCCCTCGGCGTTGATCGACCTCGTCGGCTTGCGCGAGTTCGGTCGCTACTACCCGCATGAGCTCTCCGGCGGCATGCAGCAACGCGTGGCGCTGGCCCGTTCCTTCGTCACCTCGCCGTCCGTGTTGCTCATGGACGAACCCTTCGGCGCGCTCGACGAGATCACGCGCTCGGCGATGCGCTTCGAGCTGATGCGCGTCTGGCGCTCAGAAGCCGCGCCGGACTGCACCGTCGTCTTCGTCACGCACAGCATTGCCGAGGCGGTCCTGCTCTCGGACCGCGTCATCGTCATGTCGCCCCAGCCCGGACGCATCGACGCGAGCCTCGAGATCGACCTGTCGCGCCCCCGCGGCGAGGAAATCGAGGAGACGCAGCAGTTCGTTGACTACACCCGTCGTCTGCGCGCCCTGCTGCGGGAGCACGCGCTGGTATGAGCCTGGAAACGAGCCGCACAGGCGTCAACGCGCGTGGCCACGAGGAGACGCGGCGGTCCGGCCCGTCGCCGCGTCCGTCACGTCTGGGCGACTTGCTGCGCAAGGCTGTTGTGCAGGCGGTTCCCGCCGTCACCAGTCTCGCAATCGCGTTCGCCGCCTGGGAAGCCTGGATCGAGATCAAGGACGTCAAGCCTTACCTCGTCCCGGCGCCGTCCAGCGTCGTTGAGCGGCTGTACGCTGACCCGTGGTTCTTCGCGAGTGAGGGCTTCAAGACGCTGGAGGGGGCGCTGCTAGGCTTCTTGCTCGGCGCGGGCGTCGCCATCGTGCTCGCATCGCTGATGTCGCAGGCGCGCTTCCTCGAACGCTCGATCTTCCCCCTCGCCATCCTGATCAAGGTCACGCCGATCGTCGCCATCGCGCCGCTGCTGACGATCTGGTTTGGCTTCGGGCTGATGCCGAAGGTGTTCATCGCCGCGTTGATCGTCTTTTTCCCGATCATGGTCAACGCGCTGATCGGCTTTCGCTCCGTCAACCCCACGTCGCTGGCGCTGCTCGAATCGCTGTCGGCCAGCCGCGCCGAGGTCTTCTGGCGTCTGCGGCTGCCCTCGGCGTTGCCGTATCTCTTCGCCGCGTTTCGCTTCTCGATCCCGCTCAGCGTCATCGGCGCCGTCGTCGCCGAATGGTTCAGCGGCGACCGTGGCCTTGGTAGCGTGATCTACATCGCCAACAACAACCTCGACATGCAAACGGCATTCGCCGGCGTCTTCATGCTGGCGCTGCTTGGCGTCGGCCTCTTTCTCCTTACCGCCGAGGTAGAGCGCCGACTGCTCTTCTGGCACGAGTCGAACTGGGCCGACTGATTGCATCGGGGCGTGTGGCTGTCGCAGGACTGACGTGATGACTTCTTCGAACACCCGAACGCAGGTTGAACTCCAGGCCCTCATCACCGAGTTCGACCGCGTCCGCGCCGAGTTGATTGAGGCGGTCTTGTCGGTGCCCCGTGAGCTGCGGGACGTGGCCTTCGTCGGTATCTGGGATCTGAGAGATGTAATCGCGCACACGGTGGGTTGGGACTACACCAACATCGAAGCCCTGCCCGACTTCCGCGCCGGTCGCTTGCCCGTCTTCTTCGCCCGCTATGACACCGACTGGGCCGCGATCAACGCCGATCTGATTGCCCGCTATCGCCTCAAGGACTGGGATGCCCTGGTCGCTTCGCTGCGCGAATCGCAAACCGCCTTCACCGGCGCCCTGCGTGACTTGAGCGACGTAGACCTCGACAACGTCGCTTTGTGGGGCAAGCGCCGCATCACCCTGCGCGGCATGATGCGCGCCGTGTCGCGCGACGAATCGGAGCACGTCGCGCAAATCCGCGCACTCGTCTCGGAGCGCGCGCGATGACCAGCGCCTACGCCTTCGACGGCACGTCGTTCCGCCCGCTCGACTGGCAACCGGCGCGGACGCTGCGCTGGGCCGCCTGGCGTCCCGATGGCGCCGTACTCCTCGGCGTCGGCAACGGCGGTTCGGCAGTCCTCTCAGACGGCTCGTCCCTCGAGGCGCTGAACACCGGCACGAAGCAGAACTTCCGCGGCGCCGCCTGGTCGCCTGATGGCTCGACCGCGCTGCTGGTCGGGAACCGCGGCGCCGTCTTCCGACTGCGAGGCGAAGCGTTCGACGAGCTGCTCGCGGTCACGTCCGAGAACCTGCGACGTGTCGCCTGGCACCCCACCGGCGCCTACGCCCTCGTCGTCGGCAATAGCGGCGTCGTCCTGCGTTATGAGGCCGATTCCGGAGCGCTCGCACCCCTGCCCGGTGACCGCGCCCATACGCTGCGCTCCGTCGCGTTCCGCCCCGACGGCGCCTACGCCCTCGTCGGCGCCTATGCCAGCCGCCACGCCGGCTACCCGCGCCCCCAGCCGCTCTACCGCTGCGACGGCCGCTATCTGCAGTCCATCCTCGCCAGCGATGATGAAGACGACTTCGTTTCGATCGACTGGTCTGCTGACTCCGTGGCCCTTGTCAGTGGCTACGCCTGGCGTCGCAACGGCGCGTTGGCCAACAAGGCGCTGATCTACGACGGTTCGTCCTGGCGGACGCAGGTCTGGGAGTCGAAGGGTGTCGTGCTCGGCGGCGCCTGGCGCCCCGGTCAGCCCGAGGCGCTGCTCGTCGGCGAATCGGGCCTCGCGCTCCGCCTCACGCCGGATGGGGCGATCGAGGAGCTGGACTCCGGCACGAAGGACAACCTCGTCGGCCCGTTCTGGAAGCCGGACGGCTCCTGGGCGCTAACGCTGAAGGGGCCGGACGAGCGAGTCTACACCGTGTAGAAGGGAACAAGAGGAACACAGGGAAAGAAGAAGGAACATCCCGGTGATGTTCCCCCTTGTTCCGTAGGTTCCGTATGTTCCGGCGTCGGGGGCTGGGAGGGAACAAGAGGAACACAGGGAACGAAGAAAGGAACACCCCGGTGATGTTCCCCCTGTTCCATAGCTTCTGTATGTTCCGGCGTGGGGGGCCGAGGGGAGGAAGTAGGTCTAGTCGCGGCCCATGGGGTAGAGCAGAATCAGCGCGACGAGGCCGAGAAGCCCAACGGCGCCAGCCAGCCCGAACATGATCCAGGCCGGATCTTCGAGGACTGAGTCCAGGTCGGCGAGTATGTCGAGTAGCGGCATCGCGGCGTCTCCCCCGTCGAGGTGTTTTCGGGCACGATACTAGCAGAAGCAGGCGCTAGGAGCAGCAAGTGACGCAGGACTACCAGCCCTTCAAGCTGCTGGAGCACGCCGGCTGGTCCGAGTCCGGCGTCAGCCAGACCTACGAGACCTGGTTCACCAGCCTCACGTCGCAGTCGATCGATCCCCTGCTCGATGCGGTGGGCGCGGGTCCCGGCGTACGCCTGCTCGACGTTGCCACCGGGCCGGGGCACCTCGCTCAGCTGGCCGCCGAACGCGGCGCGGCTGTCACCGGCGTCGACATCTCCCCATCGATGGTCGAGATCGCGCAAGCCCTCTACCCTGGCGTCGAGTTTCGAGTCGGGGATGCCGAGGCGCTGCCGTTCCCGGACGCCGGCTTCGACGCCGTCGTCATGAACTACGGCCTGCTTCACCTCAGCCGCCCCGAATTGGCGATCGCCGAGGCGTTTCGCGTCCTGCGGCCCGGCGGTCGTTTCGCCTTCACGGTCTGGACGCCGCCCAACGTAGCGCGGGGCTTCGGCCTGATCCTCGAATCGGTGCAGGCGAAGGGCAACCCGGACGTGCCGCTGCCGCCCGGCCCGCCCTTCTTCCGCTTCGCTAACCCCGACGAATCGCGCGTCGCCCTTCAAGCCGCCGGATTCGGCGACCCGCGCGTCATCAACCTGCCACAACGCTGGCTGCTGCCTGACGCCGACGCCCTCCTCGAAGTCTTCGAGGAGGGCACCGTGCGCACCCGCGCCCTGCTCAAGGGCCAAACGCCGGAGGCGATGCAGGCGGTCCGCGCCGCCGTCCACGAAGCCGCTCAGGCCTTCGCCACGCCCGACGGCCTCGATATCCCGATGCCCGCCGTTTTGTCTTCCGCCACGAAACCTGACGCTATCAAGCAGACATAACGCATTCGTGTCAGAATGTTGACCCAGGACTTCGAATGGCTACCCCGCATGAGCCGCCTGAAGCGCCACTAGTAGGCCCACGCTTGGCCGAGGCCCGCCAGGCCAAAGGCCTCACGCTCTTTGACGCCGAGCGCGGGACTCGCATCCCGCGACGTTACCTGGAGGCCCTGGAAGCCGATCAGTTCAGCCTCCTGCCGGCTCCGGTCTACGCTCGCGGCTTCCTGCGCAATTACGCTCGCTTCCTGGGCCTCGATGAGAACGCGCTGACAGCAGGCCTGACGCTTGGCGAGACTCACCCCAGCGTCCTGCCGGTGATCCGCCAGCGGCGCAATACGAACCTCTGGGCGGTGGCGGGCGTGGCCTTCATGCTCGGCCTGCTGCTCTGGGCCATCCTCGTCCTGCGAGTCTCCAACGTCGCGGAAGACATCTGGAGCGATATCACCGGTGGCGACGACTCCCCTGTCGCAACCCCGATTGTCGTCACCGCGACGCCGGCACCCAGCTGCGGTCAGCTCGCCGGCAGCGCCTCGCTGAGCGCCGAGGAGCAGCGATTCTTCGACGCCAACTGCGCTACGCCGACGCCCGAGCCGCCGACACAAGCGCCGTTTCGTACAGACTGCGACGCCATCCGCGGCACGGACTACGAGTCTTCTGCGGAGCGGGAGTTCTTCCTCGAGAACTGTCTGACGCCGGCGCCGGGCTAAGCCGTCTGGCTGAATCGCGCCGGCGCCAGCTCTCGCGGCAGCGCGTCCTCTCGTCCGGCCGCGATCGCCTGTGCCAGCAGCCTGCCGCTGACCGGCGACAGCAGAATCCCGGTGCGGAAGTGTCCGCTGCTCACCCAGGCGTTGCGCCATCCCGGCAACCGCCCCATGACGGGCAGGCCGTCGGGCGTTGCCGGCCGCAGCCCGGCCCAGGCGCGCCGTAGCTTCGCGTTCTCCAGCGCGGGCACTATTGCCGCTCCGCCCGCCCGCAGCCCTCGCAGCCCCGCCGCCGTCGTGTGTTTGCGGTAGCCGGCTTCCTCCACGGTTGCGCCGACGTAGGTCTGACCGTCTTCACGCGGCACCAGCAGCGCCCGCGCCCCGGAAATGATGTGTCGCAGCCCCGTCTCTGGACTCTCCAACGACATCATCTGGCCTCGTACCGGGCGTACTGGGATGTTGGCGCCCAGCCGGTTCGCCAGCGCCGTCGTCCACGGACCGCCGGCGATGATGATTTCGTCTGCCTCGTACGTCCCGTTCGCTGTTAGCACGCCGCGCAGGCGGTCTCCGCGTCTCATGAACCGCGTCACGGCTTCGTGTTCCCGTATTGTTACGCCCTCGCGTCGCGCCGCTGCCGCGAACGCCTGCGTCAGACGCTGCGGGTCGAGGTAACGCGTCGCCGGTGTCAGGATCGCCGCCCGCGTCCTGGAGCTGAGGCCGGGTTCGAGGCTCCGTGCCTCCGCGCCGTCAAGCCACCGCACGCCGGCGTGGGCTTTGTGCCGTTCGAACTGCGCCTCGAGGTCCGCGATTTCGCTCTCGGCCACCGCCGGTTCGAGCAGCCCGACGCTCCTGTGCCGCACGTCGACGCCGGTTTCGGCCAGGACGGGCAGCAGCTCGTCGAACAGCCGCAAGCTGTCCTCGCACAAGCGGTTGAAGAAGGGTGGATGCGCTCCGTGGTCGGAAAGCGTTGCCAGGACGCCGGCTGCTGCGCCGGACGCTTCGCCGGAGACGTCGCCGCGTTCCATGATGGTGACGTCGGCGCCATCTCGCGCCAGGTAGTAAGCCGTGGCGCAGCCGATAACACCGCCGCCAACGACGATGACTGAAGGCATGTTGTCTAGGCCGTCGCCGCGACTTCCTCGGGGCGCGCCGCCCAGGCTTCTTTCATCGCCTGCGCCAGCGCCTCGGCCGCCGCCTTGGGGTCGTCTGCCCCCGCGATCGCTTCGCTCACCGCTATCCCGGCCGCGCCGGCCTTGATCACGTCGGCGACCTTGTCGGCCGTGATACCGCCGGCGGCCAGCATCGGCAGGTCACTGTCCTTGCTGATTTCCTGCAGCAGGGTCACGCCGGTGGCCTTCTCGGACTTTGAAGCGCCCTTGAAGATCGGGCCTACCGTCACGTAGTCCGCGCCGTCCAGTCGCGCCTGGATGCCGGCCTCGGCGTCATAGACGCTGCGGCCCACGACGGCGTACTTGCCGATCTGTCCCCGCGCCGCCCGCGTCGGTAGGCCGGTCTCCGGCAGCTCCACGCCATCGGCGTCCACCGCCACCGCGACGTCGACGCGGTCCTCGACGACGAACAGCGCCTTGCCCTTGGTCACGCCGTGGACTTTCTCCGCCAGCGCCAGCAGCTCGCCCGCCGTCAGGTCTTCCCCGCTGATGCGCACCATCGACGCGCCGCCGGCGATTGCTTCCGCGACGGCCTTCTCAACGTCGCCGTCCTTCGCCGTGGCCTTGCTCACGACGAAGCAAAGTACCGGCAACCGAAGCCGACCGATGCGATTAGGCAGCGCCATCTTTTCAACCCCCTGGTCGAGTGTGCCTCGACTAATTATCGGCTCATTGGCCCGAACTGCCGCCGGACCCCGGACGATTACTTGTACGTCCTTACGATACAGCGGCTCGAGTTGAGGATCGACCCGTCCAGTAACTCCCGCTACTCAGCCGATTAACGGACGCCAGTAGCGGTAGAAGTGGTGCGGCGGACCGTTGCCTTGGCCCAACGGATAGGCGTTCTGGAGCGCCTTCGTCACGTAGGCTTTCGCGGCCGCGACGGAGTGCGGCAGCGACTCACCCTTCGCCAGCGTCGCTGCAATCGCCGCTGAAAACGCGGCGCCCGTGCCCATCGTGCTCGATGTCGGTACGCGGTCCGTTGCCAGGTCGCGATATTCCTTGCCATCGAAGAGCAGGTCGGCCACCACGTCCCCATCGCGCCGCCCGCCCATGATCACGACGTTCTGCGCTCCAAAGCCCGCGATCTCTGCGGCCGCCTCACGCACGTCGTTCCAGTCCGTCAGCATCCGCCCGGTCAGCACCTCCGCCTCCGTCACGTTCGGCGTCACGACCGTAGCCAGCGGCAGCAGGCGCTCGCGTAGCGCTGCGACCGCGGCCTCGTCCAGCAGCCGCGAACCGTCCTTCGCGACGATCGAGGGGTCGACTATCACCCTCGCGTCCGGGTCTCCCTTCAGGCAGTCCACCACCGAATCGACGATGCCGGCGTTTACCAGCCAGCCTGTCTTGACCACGTCCGCGCCGATGTCGTTCAGCATCGATTCGACCTGCTGCGCCACGAAAGCCGGCTCCATCGCCACGAAGCGATACGTCTGTCGCGTGTCTTGCGCCACGACCGCCGTGATCGCCGTCGCCGCGTAGACGCCGAGCGCCGAGAACGTCTTCACGTCGGCCTGTACGCCGCTGCCGCCGCTCGAGTCGGAGCTCGAGATGGTCAGCGCTATGGGTGCTCGTGGCATTGGAGCCTGAGTCTAGATTTCGCTCCCATCCCGGTCAACGCGGAATATCACCGGCATCGGATTAAGAACGAATCCTTTCGTAATTGCAATCTAGTCATTGACGATAGAGCAACCTTGGGCGGACTATTGCAGGCGCCCGCCGGATGGAGGCTCGACTTGAGTACACGATCAGCAATCGACGTCGGTGAATGGCTCGAACGGGCTCGCTCGCTGGCGCCCCTCGTGGACCAGCAGCGCGACGAGGCCGAGGCCGCGCGCCACATGCCGCCCTCGCTCGCCGACGCGATGCGCGAGCGTGGCCTTTTCGCGCTCTGGACGCCCTCCTCCCTTGGAGGCCCTGAGCTATCGATCGAGGCCGTCGTCCTGATCATGGAGGAGCTCGGCCGCCTCGATGGCTCCGTGAGCTGGAACTCGATGATCTCGACCAACCACAGCATCCTCTGGAGCTACCTCGCCCCGGAAGTCGCCGCGGCGTGCCTCGAAGGCGGCCGTAACGTCATAGCCGGCACGATCGCCGGTGGCGGCACCGTGGATGCGCCCGGTGGCGGCGAAGCGATTCCCGTCCCCGGCGGCTATCGCATCAGCGGACGCTGGGCCTTCGCCAGCGGCAGCCATCACGCCGACTGGATGATCGGCAACGGCCGCATCCTGGAAAACGGCGACTACCGCCGCGGGCCGCAGGGCAACGTCGCGCTGTTCTCCTTCATCATGCAGCCCTCCGAGGTCGAGATCCTGGACAACTGGTACACCACCGGCATGAAGGGCACAGGCAGCCACGACATCGAGGCCACGGACGTCTTCGTCCCGGCGGAGCGCGTCTTCCCCACGCTCGGCGCCAGGGCTTACCAGTCCAGCCCCCTTTACCGCGCCATGATCTCGATCCCGTGGTGCGCCAGTATCGCCGGCGTCGCCCTCGGCATCGGTCGCGACGCTATAGACACGTTCCTCGAGATCGCGCGCACCAAGTCGGCCAACATGCTGAGTCGCGTCAGCCTCGCCGAACGCGAGACAGTGCACAAGGCGGTGGGCGAGTGCGAGGGCCGCCTGCGCTCGGCGCGTAGCTTCCTGCTCGAAACCTCGCGTCAGGTCGACGACTACATCGCCCGCGGCGAGGACGTCCCCAACGACGTGGGCGCCCTGCAGCGTTGCGCCGCCGCCAACGCCTCCCTGGCTGCTGCCGACGTGACGATTCAGATGTTCCGCATCGCCGGCTCCACGTCGTTCTACGCCACCAGCCGCCTCGACCGCTGCTTCCGCGACGTCAACACGTTGACGCAGCACGCCGTCGGCGGCCTTGCCGGAGCCACCGTCGCAGGACGCTTCTGGATGGGCGGTCCGCTCACGCCGATCTAGAGGGACAGAGGAAACAAGGGGTACAGAGGGAACAAGTGGAACATTGCGAGCGGATTTCGGTGCCCCGCTAAGTGTTCCCTCTGGTCCGTTTGTTCCCCTTGTTCCTTCTCGTAAACTCTTCGCATGACCCGCCTTCCAGACGAAGCAACCCTCCTCGCCGAGTGCGACGTCGACACGTATCGCGCCTCCGGCCCCGGCGGCCAGAAGCGCAACAAGACCGAGTCCGCCGTCCGTCTTCGCCACCGCCCCAGCGGCTTCAGCGTCATCGCCGAAGAGAGCCGTTCCCAGCACGAGAACCGCGCCCGCGCCCTGCGTCGCCTGCGTCAGATGCTGGCGCTGCGTCTGCGCCGGCCCGTCCCCGATGAAGGCGTCCCGGAACCAGTGCGGGCCTGCATTGACAAGCGAGGGCGTCTCGATGTCGGCCGCCGCGACGCGCGTTACCTCCCCGCCGCCGCCACCGTCCTCGACGTCCTCGTCGCGTCAAACGGCAGCGCCGCCGACGCGGCGAAGCGCCTCGGCATCACCACCGGCAACCTCTCCGACTTCCTCACCGGGGACGACGACCTCATGCTCGAAGCCAACCGTATCCGTGCCGGGCTGGGCCTCCGGCCGCTACGCAAGTAGTCAACGTAGCCGGGCCTTTCCAGGCTCGGCGCCGCGCTTTTTCAACGTTTCGTTGAGCTAACGCCCCTCGCTCAGCCGCTGCGCCAGGTACTCCGGCAACCCAACCGACCGCATCTTCGCCTGCGTCAGCTCGATGTCGTACTCGACGCGGTGGAAGCTGAGCAGCCGCTTCTCCGTGTCGAGCAGACAGTAGGCCGCCCGCGGGTCGCCGTCGCGCGGCTGGCCCACGCTGCCGGGATTCGCCACGAATCGCCGCGACGCCATCGCGACGTCCCGTCCGTCCTCGATGTCGGCTTCCTGTAGCCGTGTCTGGCCCTCCGTGAACAGGTGAGGCAGGTGGGAGTGTCCCACCAGCCCGTACGGCGTCCTCTGGTGCTCCAGGTGGCTCCGGGCGCCGCTCGCCGACACCAGGTAGTCCCACACTGGGTCGTTGAGGCTGCCGTGCGCCAGCGTGAACTCCCCCTCGATGCGCACCGCCGACAGGTTCGATAACCACAGCTGGTCTTCCAGCGAGAGTTGCGTCGCGGTCCAGCGCGCCGCCTCCGCCGCGAACGGGTTGAACTGCTCGGTGCCGATGGCGCCGGTTGCGGCGTAGTCATGGTTCCCGGCGATGGCGATATGCGTGTAAGTGTGCAGCAGCGCGATGCAGGCTTTCGGGTCCGGTCCGTAGCCGACGATATCGCCCAGCGACCACACCTCATCGACCGCGTCGTCCTCCGCCGCGTGCGCCAGCACCGCCTGAAACGCCTCCAGGTTGGCGTGCACGTCCGCTACGACGGCGATTCTCATGCGCACATGATAGGGTTCCGCGCGTTGCATTCGCGTAACGAGCGCGCCACCCTCCGCCCGTATAATCGAGCCGTGCTCGTATCTGAGATCGGCGAATTCGGCCTCATCCAGCTCCTGGCGCGCGAGTTCGGCCTGGAATACCCGCCGGCGCGCGGCGTCTCGCAGCCCGGCCTGCAGGTGGGGCTCGGTGACGACGCCGTCGTCACGGACCGGCGCGACGGCTCCCTGATCTGGACCACCGACACGATGGTGGAGAACGTCCACTTCCTGATCGACCCCGCGCCGTCATGGCACGACATCGGCTGGAAGGCGCTCGCCACCAACCTCAGCGACATCGCCGCGATGGGCGGCACGCCGCACCTTGCCCTCGTCACGCTCTGCCTGCCGCCTGGCTTCCAGGTCGAGGACGCCGTGGCGCTCTACGGCGGCCTGCACGAGTGCGCCGAGGCTTTCGGCGTCACCCTGGGAGGCGGCGACATCGTCGGCGCCCCCGTCTTCTCGATCACGATCGCACTCTCCGGCTGGGCCGAAGCAGAGCCAGACGGCAGCGCCGCCGTCCTGACCCGCGGCGCCGCTCAGCCCGGTGACGTTGTCGCTGTGAGCGGTACGATCGGCGACGCCGTGGCGGGCCTCCTCCTGGCGCGCGAGGGACGCGACTTCAAGACGAAGTCTGAGCAGCATCTTCGCGCCGCCATGGACCGCCCTCAGCCCCGTGTCGCCCTCGGCCTCGAGGCCGTGCGCGCCGGCCTCCGCTGTGGCATCGACATCAGCGACGGGTTGGTCCAGGACCTCGGGCACGTCGCCACCGCCAGCGGCGTCGGCATTCGCGTCGACGCCGTCCGCGTCCCGTCCAGCGCGGCGCTTCGCGAGGTCTTCCCCGCCGAGGCGTTTGGCCTCGCGATCAGCGGTGGTCAGGACTACGAGCTGCTTCTCATCGGCCCGCGCGCCACGGTCGAAGCCCTGATGGACGCCTCCGAGACGCCAATGACAGAGATCGGTGACGTCTACAGGACCGATACGCCGCATGTCGCCGTTGTCGATGAGGCCGGGCGCGAGATACCGCTGGCGCATGGCGGCTGGGACCACTTCAAGCCCTCATGACGCTGAGCTTCGAATCGCATTCCGCGGCCGAAACGCGGCGCCTGGGGCGGACGCTCGCCGCGCACCTGCGCCCCGGCGACGTCCTGCTGCTGAAGGGTGAGCTGGGCGCGGGCAAGACCTGCTTCTCGCAGGGTATCGGCGCCGGGCTTCGCGTCAGGGAGCCGGTCAAGAGCTCCTCTTTTGTCCTGGTGAACGAATACTCGGGGCGCCTCCACGTCTACCACGCCGACCTC
>DASTLN010000021.1:0-26224 GCA_035714925.1 Dehalococcoidia bacterium
ACAGATGACCACGATGACCGCCGACCCCCTGAGCACCACCTTCGCCGCGCTGGCCGACCCCACCCGCCGCGCCATCCTCGCCCGTCTCTCCGACGGCGAATCGTCGGTCAACGAGCTTGCCGCGCCCTTCGAGATCAGCCTCCCCGCCGTCTCGAAGCATCTCAAGGTGCTCGAGCGCGCCGGCCTCATCGAACGCGGCCGTTCGGCGCAGTGGCGGCCCTGCCGTCTCCAGGCTGCGCCCCTCAAGCAGGTCGATGAGTGGGTCGAGACTTACCGCCGCCACTGGGAAGAGCGGTTCGACCGCCTTGATGATTACCTGCGTGAACTGCAAAGCAAGAAAACGGAACCAACAACTGAGGAGGAGAACCACGATGACTAATCCCACGACAGGCCTGAAAATCACCACGCCAACCGACCTCGAAATCGTCATGACGCGTGATTTTCAGGCGCCACGCCAACTCGTCTTCGACGCCTGGACCAACTGCGAGCACCTCAAGCGCTGGTGGGGCCCGTCAACCTGGAGCCTGCCCGTTTGCGAGATCGACTTCCGCGTCGGCGGCAAATGGCGCTTCCTCATGAAGAAGGGGGAGCAGGGTGAAGAGATGGGCATGGAAGAGATGGGAATGTACGGCGAGTACCGGGAAATCGCCGCGCCGGGCCGCCTCGTCTCCACCGAGAACTTCGATGGCGAGTGGTTCGAGCCGATGGGCGGCGGCACCGTCCAGACGATGGTCCTCGAGGAGCGCGACGGCGTCACCACCATGACCGTCACGTCGGCCTACAAGTCGAAAGAGGCCCGCGACGGCGTCCTCCAGTTCCCCATGGAAGAAGGCGCCGAGGAGAGCTTCCAGCGCCTGGATGCACTGCTCGCCGCCCTCGCGCAATGACGCTGCTCGCCTGAAAGGGAATCGCAAGCCCAACGGTCCGCCGGCATATCGACATTCCTCGGCGAGCGGCGGGCAATGGAGAGAGACATCACGCAGCCAGGAGGCAGACATGACGAAGGACCTGACACCCGCTTCTGAGAAGAATATTGCCGGGTACGGCGCACCACCGCTGAAGTGGGAGCGTGCCCTCGAACGCCTCGAGCAAGAGTGGAAGCTACAGGCGCCGCCGGAGTTCGGCGGTACGCCGGAGCCGCACACGCACTGGCTTGCCACCACCGGCCCCGATGGCAGGCCACACACCGTGCCCATCGGCGCCGTCTGGTACGCAGGCGCGTTCTACTTCAGCTCCGGCGATGACACACGAAAGTCGCGGAACCTGGCCCGGGACCCTCGCTGCAGCGTCGTGCTCGCCGCGGCCGGCCTCGATATCACTGTCGAAGGCGAAGCCGCAAAGGTGACGGACGAAACGAAGCTCCAGCGCATCGCCGAGGTCTTCGCCGGCGGCGGCTGGGCCCCGACCGTCAAGGACGGCGCCTTCTACCACGACTTCAGCGCGCCCAGCGCCGGCCCCCCGCCCTGGTACGTCTACGAGTTCACGCCGCGGACCGTCTACGGCTTCGCCACCGCCGAGCCATACGGCGCCACGCGCTGGCGCTTCTAACCAACCGCAAGGAGACACGACAATGCGCAAACTGGTGGCCGGGATCTTCGTCTCCCTCGACGGTGTCATGCAGGCGCCTGGCGGCCCCGATGAGGACCGCGACGGTGGCTTCGAGCACGGCGGCTGGCTCGTCCCGTATTTCGACGAGAAGTTCGCTGAGACTATGAGCCGCTGGACCCAAACGGCCGGAGGCTTCCTTCTGGGCCGCAAGACCTATGAGATATTCGCCGCCTCTTGGCCTCAGGCCGGCCAGGACGACGCGATCGCCGCCGTGCTCAACCAACGCCCGAAGTACGTTGCCTCCCGCACCCTCGACCGCCTCGCATGGAACAACTCGACGCTCCTCCAGGGCGACATCGCCGATGCGGTGCGCCAGCTCAAGGCCGAAGACGGCGGCGAGATCCAGGTGCACGGCAGCGCCAACCTGCTGCAGACCCTGCTCAAGCACGACCTGGTGGACACGCTGCGCATCTGGCAGTTTCCGGTCGTCATCGGCACTGGCAAGCGCCTCTTCGGCGAGGGCGCCATCCCCGCCGCCTTCGATCTCGTCGAGACGCAGACAAACACCACCGGCGCCGTGCTCCACGTCTACGAACGCGCGGGCGGCTTGCGCTACGGCGAGGTCGAGGTCGGCCAGGAGACCGTGCTATTTCAGGAGAGGCAGACCCAATGAGCAAGGTCAGAGTCCACATGATGATCTCTGCAGACGGTTACGTCGCCGGTCCTAACCAGGCGCCCGACAAGCCCTTCGGCGATATCCCGGAAGGCTTCTTGAGGTGGGTCTTCGAGCTGAGGTCGTTCCGCCAGGACCACGGCATGGAGGGCGGCAAGGACGGCCCCAGCAGCGACGTCCTCGGTGAGACCTCCGCCAACCTCGGTGCGACGATCATCGGCCGCAACATGTTCGGCGGCGGCACCGGCCCTTGGCCCGAGCCCGCGTGGGACGGCTGGTGGGGCGAGAACCCGCCCTATCACACCTCGGTCTTCGTCATCACCCATCACCCGCGCGCGCCCCTGGTCATGCAGGGTGGCACCACGTTCCACTTCGTCACCGCCGGCATCGAGTCGGCGCTCGATCAGGCCCGCGTGGCCGCCGGTGAACGCGACATTCGTATCGGCGGCGGCGCGAACGTCGTCAACCAGTACCTCGCCGCGGGGCTCATCGACGAGATCGAGCTCCACGTCGTCCCCTTCATCCTCGGTGGCGGCGCCCGGCTCTTCGACAACATAGGGTCTCCGCCGCCCGAGCTTGAGGTAATCCGAGTCGTCCCGTCGCCGGAGGCAACGCATATCAAGTACCGCGTGATCAGGGACTGATCCGCTTTGAGGAGAACCATGAACCAGCAGAGTACAAAGCTAACCGTCACCCTGCCCTCAGACCTCGAAATCGTCATGTCGCGCAGCTTCCCCGCGCCCCGTGAACTGGTCTTCGAGGCTCACACGAAGCCGGAGCACATCAAGCGCTGGTGGGGCCCCCGCGCCTTCGACATGCCGGTCTGCGAGATGGACTTTCGTCCCGGCGGCGCCTGGCGCTACGTCCACTGGGCGGACGGCGAGGAGTACGCCTTCCACGGCACCTACCTCGAAATCGAACCGCCGAGCCTCATCAAGTGGACCTTCGAATGGGAAGGCATGCCCGGCCACGTCGTCACCGAAACAATGGAGCTGGCCGAGCAGGAAGGAAAGACCATCCTCACCACCACCAGCCTCTTCCCGACTAGGGAAGATCGCGACGGCATGCTTCAAACCGGCATGGAGGGTGGCGCATCCGAGTCCTACGACCGTCTCGCTGAGCTGCTCGTGGAGCTGTCGTCGTGACATCCGCCGCCACGGACGTGGCGGCCCGGATCGACGCCTACATCGCCGCGGCGCCGGCGCCCTTCCGGGCCTCCCTGGAGCGGACTCGGAGACTGATCAAGGCGGCTGCGCCTGAGGCCGTCGAGGCCTTTGGCTACGGCATCCCCGGCTTCAAGTACCTCGGCAGGCCGCTGGTCTACTACGGCGCCTGGAAGGCGCATTGCGCGCTCTACGGCGTCAGCCCGCGGCTCATCGAAGCGATCAGCGCCGACCTCCCAGGCCACGATGTTTCGAAGGGGACGATCCGCTTCACCCCCGCTAAGCCCTTGCCCGACCAGCTGATTACGAAGCTCGTCGCGGCCCGCATCGCCGAAAACCAGGCAGCCGACGCGGAACGGAGGGTGAAGGCCCGCGCCCGCCGCAAAACCGCCACCTAGATCAATTCAACACCGGAGGAATCAGATGATGACCAGCGAAACGACCAGCACCGCAGGCCGCGAGATCGTGATCAGCCGCCTGATCGACGCCCCGCGCGACCTCGTATTCAAGGCCTGGACTCACCCCGACCACGTCGTCCAGTGGTGGGGCCCCAGCGGTTTCTCCACCACGACCCGCGAGATCGACGTGCGCCCCGGCGGCGTCTGGCGCTACGTCATGCACGGCCCCGACGGCACGGACTACCCCAACCGTATCGACTTCCGCGAGGTCGTCGAGCCTGAACGTCTGGCCTACGACCACAGCGGCGATTCGCCGGAGGACGCCCTGCGCTTCGAGACCACCGTCACCTTCGAGGACCGCGATGGAAAGACGGAGCTCACCATGCGCTCGTTGTTCGAGACGGCCGCGCTCCGCGATCAAGTAATCCGTGAGTACGGCGCTCTCGAAGGCGGCAAGCAGACGCTCGAACGCCTCGCCGGCCACCTCGAGAACACCGCCATCGCGACCGAAGACGAGCTGATCATCGCGCGGACTTTCAAGGCGCCTCGCGAGCTTGTCTTCAAGTGCTGGACGGAGCCGGAGCACTTCAAGCGCTGGTGGGGTCCGCACGGCTTCGACGCGCCGTCCTGCACCATCGACCTTCGCGTCGGCGGCGCCATCCACTTCAACATGCACTCAGCCGAGCACGGTATGGACATCTGGGCCGGCGGCGTCTTCCAGGTCGTTGACCCACCGTCCCGCATCGTCCTCACCGACTATTTCGCCGACGCCGACGGCAACAAGGTCTCGCCGGCCAGCATGGGCATGAGCGACGCCTTCCCTGAGGAAGCCCTCGTCACCGTCGACTTCGTGGAGCACGAAGGCAACACGACGATGGTCATGCGTCAGACGATCCCGGCGATCGCGCCGGAGCGCGAAGGCGCCACAGTCGGCTGGGGCGAGTCCTTCGACAAGCTGGACGCTTACCTGGCAAGGCAGGAGAACATCGTCATCGCCGCCGACGAGGAGCTCATTATCGTCCGCACGTTCGATGCGCCCCGCGAACTGGTCTTCGCCTGCTGGACGGACCCCGAGCACTTCATGCAATGGTGGGGCCCCACCGGATTCGAGATCCCGGCCTGCAACATCGATGCAACCCCGGGTGGCGTAGCGCACTTCGATATGCGCTCCTCTCAGCACGGCATGGACATGTGGTACGGCCGCCTGCACCAGGAGGTCACCCCGCCGTCCCGCATCGTCTTCACGGAATTCATGACGGACGCGGATGGCAACCAGGTCACCCCTGCGGAAATGGGAATGGGCGCCGACTGGCCCGCCGAGATGCTAGTCACCGTCGATTTCCTCGAGAACGACGGCAAGACTACGATGGTCCTGCGGCCCCAGGTCGCGTCTCGTGTGCCCGGCCGCGAGCAGGCGCTTGGTGGCTGGAGTCAGGCGCTCGACAAGCTTGACGCCTACCTGGCGGCCCAGGTCTAGGAGGGTCATTGGCAAAGCTGATCTATGCCGTGCACATGTCGCTTGATGGCTATTTCGAAGACGCGGACGGCAACTTCGACTGGACAGAGCCCAACGAAGAACAGCACCGCTTCGTCAACGACCTCCTGAGGCCGGTCGGTACCCACCTCTACGGCCGGCGCATGTACGAGACCATGGCCGTCTGGGAAACAGACCCGGCACTCGCGGCATCGTCGCCGGTCTATGCGGACTTCGCGGAACTCTGGCAAGCCGGCGACAAGGTCGTCTACTCCCGCACGCTTGCCGAGGCGTGGACGGCTCGGACCCGGCTCGAAAGGGAGTTTGACCTGAACTCGGTCGTTGAGCTGAAGGGTTCCGCAGCGTCCGACATACTCATCGCCGGGCCCGAGCTTGCGTCGAACGCTATCAAGGCCGGTCTCGTGGACGAATACCACTTCCTCGTCGTGCCTGTCGTTGTGGGAAGCGGCAAGTCGGCCCTGCCGCCGGGCCTCCCGCTCCAACTCGAACTGCTCGATGAGCGCCGCTTCAGCAACGGCGTCGTTCACCTGCGCTACGCGTCGGCCGGCTAGGGAAGCCTCCGCAAACCTTAACGGGGCGAAGCAACCGCTTCGCCCCGTTTGTTGTCCAGCCGTCGTGTCTACACGTCCAGCACGAACTGGAAGCTGCCGGTTTGCGCCTCGCCGTCCTCGCCCATCTCCATCACCAGCGACGCGTTGAAGATCCCGTCGCTGGCGTTTTCCGGTTCGTCCGGGAAGTAGAGCTGCGTTGTCAGCACCGGCTGGTTCGGCGCCTGCACCTTGACGTGGATGTGCCGCGTCCGTCCCGTGTACACGCCCGGCACGATCGTCTCTAGCCAGTATGCGCCCGACGCGTCCGTGAACTGGTGTCCGCGCAGTCTGTACCCCACGTTGTCGTACTCGCCCGCGTCGTCGCAGTGCCAGAAGTCGACCAGCGCGTTCTGCACCGGCTCACAGCTCGTGTTTACCATGAGGCCGCTCACCAGCAGCGTCGTCCCCGTCACCCCGTCTTCGAGAAGCGACGTCCGCTCCGGCGAATCCGGCGTGAAGTACGGCCCCTCCGTCTGCGCCATCGTCGGCTCGTCATCGTCGCCGCAGGCCATCGTCGGCGCCAGCTGCGGCGTGGCGCTCCCGCCGGTCGCGGTGTTCCCTGATGCTGCCGTTGACTCCGGCGCTGTGGTGGACTCAGGCGCGTCTCCTGCGCTTTGCGCCTGCGGTGCGTCGTCGTCGCCGCCGCAGGCCGCGAGCCACACGGCGCCCAGCGCCATAGGGATGAAACCAAGAAAACGTCTGCGTGTGATGTTCATTGATCCAGTATGCGGTGCCACCTGCGCGCCGATTGTTAAGTGCCTGTTGGAGTCGCGCTAAGCGAAGCCTAACGCTCCAGCGGGATCCGCTCGTCGATGCGGTCAAGGGCGCCGACGCTTCCAATCAACCGGTACAGCACGCTCTCCGGGTCGTCATTCAACTGCAGCCCGTAGTAGGTCAGCGCTACGTACTTGTTCATCAGCGTCCGAACACGCCGGTTTCTCAGCTCCACGTCCTCTGGCTCGCACCAGTTCACGGGGTCCATCCGGAAGAAGGAGATGATCGCCTGGTTCGGCAAGGGTTCGTTCAGGTAGCCGTAGGTCTGTCCGAAGAACCAGCGCCACTCCGGCCTCTCAGCCGTATAGATATCCAGGGGCGTCAGGCCTATCAGGATCGCGTCGAGGTCCCGGTCATAGACAAAGTACTGCGTGGAAAAGTACTGGCGCAGCACGTCTGCCTCAACCTGCCCAGGACGCTCGGTATCCAGGCCCTCGTCGAGCGTTATCGGCCGCAGCACGCGGACCTCCAACTCGTACTCGGCCGCGTAGTAGTCCACGAGGTGCTGGATCAGGTCCACCGGCACGTCGCCGAGCGGGACGATGCAGACGCGGCGCTCGTACCAGTCGCAAGAGGTCGCATCCGGGTAGCGCCTCAAGAGCTCCGGGGAGGGTTGGATGCAGGCGTCGGGCTCGGCGCACCTCATGGCTTCATTCGAGCCCGCGGGTGGATTGTCGCCGAGGTCAATGACCGGCTGGCGCTCTCGGCTACGCCCTCCCGACTGCTCCGAGGCCTCGTCGTCCCGCCGCTGGTCGTTGGCCGCCTGGCCGCCGTCGTTGTTCGGCTCGGAGCTCCCGCCCAGCAGCAGAAACAGCCCGATCGCGCTGCCGATGAGGACGATGCCTGCCAGCAGTCCGATGACCGCCGGCCCCGGCCCCTCGAGCTTCGGATTGTCGTACATAACTAATTAATCGGTTCCGCTTTGACCTGTGCGCAGCCGCTGCTATGCTGATAATCGTGAATTGCACACCTTCGGAGAAAAGGCGAAGCCCCGGCTCATCACCGGGGCGGGCGATTAGCGCCGCCTCGCGCTAGCGGTCGTCTTGCTCGTGCGCCTGCAGTACGAGCTTTCACCGGAGGCCCCCTTGAACTCCCGTTCCTCGTCCCCTGTTCCTTGTTCCCTCTGTTCCCCCGGTTCCCTCTGTTCCCTCTGTTCCCCTTGTTCCCCCGGTTCCCCCGGTTCCCCCTCTTCCCCCGGTTCCCCCGGTTCCCCCTCTTCCCCCTGTTCCTGCCGGGGCCGGGTGGAGGTGTCCGGTGCCCTTTAAGCCCGTCCCCAACCGCGTCGACTACGTGGCGCTGGAGCACGATGTCCAGGCCTTCTGGGATGCCAACGACCTCATGCGTAGGTACCTCGAACGCAACAAGGACGCCCCTGAGCGTTGGTCCTTCATCGACGGCCCGATCACGGCCAACAACCCGATGGGCGTCCATCACGCCTGGGGTCGCTCCTACAAGGACCTCTACCAGCGCTACAAGACCATGCGCGGCTTCAGGCAGCGCTACCAGAACGGCTACGACTGCCAGGGCCTCTGGATCGAGGTCGAGGAGGAGAAGGAGCTCGGCTTCCGCTCCAAGCGCGACATCGAGCGCTACGGCGTCGCCAACTTCGTCGAAGCGTGCAAGGCGCGCGTCCAGCGTTTCGCCGCCCAGATCACGCAGCAGTCGATCCGCCTCGGCTACTGGATGGATTGGGACGACAGCTACTTCACCAACTCGGACGAGAACAACTACACGATCTGGGGCTTCCTCAAGAAGTGCTGGCAGAAAGGCTGGCTCTATAAAGGTCACGACACGATGCCGTGGTGTCCCAGCTGCGGCACCGCTATGTCGCAGCAGGAAATCGTCACCGAGGGCTACCTCAACGTCACCCACAAGTCGGTCTACCTCAAGTTCCCCATAACTAGCGGCAACCGTAGCGGCGACCTTCAGGTCGCCAAGGGCGGCGGCACGTCTAACCCCCAGGCGTCCTCCCCCGAGTCGCTCCTCGTCTGGACCACGACGCCCTGGACGCTGCCCGCCAACGTCGCGGCCGCCGTCCACCCCGAGCTGACCTACGTCCGCGTCAGGCAGGACGGCGAGGTCTACTACCTCTCGAAGGGCGCCGTCGCCACCGCGATCAAAGGTGAGCACGAGGTCCTCGGCGAGCTGCCGGGCTCTGAACTCGTCGGCCTCACCTACCGCGGGCCTTTCGATGAGCTCCCGGCCCAGGACGGCATCGAGCATCGCGTCATCGAGTGGGACGAGGTGCAGGACGACGAGGGCACCGGCATCGTCCACATCGCCCCCGGCTGCGGCGCCGAGGACTACGCGCTGTCAAAGGAGCTTGGCCTCGCGGTCATCGCGCCGCTGGAAGAAGACGGCACCTACACCGTCGGTGGCGGCTTCGGCGCCCTGGAGGGACGCTTCGCCGGCGACGTCCCCGAAGACGTCTTCGCCAGCCTCGCCGAAAAGGGCGTCCTCTACCGCGTCCAGGACTACACGCATTCCTACCCCCACTGCTGGCGTGACGGCACCGAGCTCGTCTTCCGCCTCGTCGATGAATGGTTCATCTCTATGGACGGCCCGCTGGAGGGGACTAACGCCCAGGGTGGCCCTTTAGGCGGGGTCCGGGGTGTCCCCGGCAATACCAATGGCCGAACCCTTCGCGACGCCATCGCCGCCAACAGCGACCAGGTCGACTGGATCCCCGAGTTCGGCAAGGCCCGCGAGCGCGACTGGCTGCGCAACATGCACGACTGGATGATCTCCAAGAAGCGCTACTACGGCCTCGCCCTGCCGATCTACGAGTGCAAGGCCTGCGGCAACTTCGAGGTCATCGGTTCCGAGACCGAGCTCAAGGACCGCGCGGTCGAGGGCTGGGACGAGTTCGAAGGCCACAGCCCCCACCGTCCCTACGTCGACGCCGTCAAGATCGCCTGTTCGAATTGTGGCGAGCGCGTCGACCGCATCCTCGACGTAGGCAACCCCTGGCTCGATGCCGGAATCGTCCCGTTTTCCACCCTCGATTACCGCTCGAACCCGGATCACTGGCAACAGTGGTTCCCCGCCGACTGGGTCTCCGAGAGCTTCCCCGGCCAGTTTCGCAACTGGTTCTACGCCCTGCTCGCCATGGGCACCGTCATGACCCTCGATACCGACCAGGAGGGCACGCCGCCCTTCCTCAGCCTCTTCTCCTACGCCCTCCTGCGTGACGAAGACGGCGAGGAGATGCACAAGTCCAGGGGCAACGCCATCTGGTTCGAGGACGCCGCCGAAAAGATGGGCGCCGACGTCATGCGCTGGCTCTACCTGCGCGCAAACCCCGCCTCAAACCTCAACTTCGGCTATGGCGTCGGCGAAGAGCTCAAGCGCGGCTTCCTCTCCACCCTCTGGAACACCTACTCCTTCTTCGTAACCTACGCCAACATCGACGGCTGGCAACCCGGTCAGCGTAGCGGCGACCTTCAGGTCGCCACCGGGGGAGGGGAGGTCCAACGCCCCGGCGGCGAAGCTGAGGGTTTCAACCCTCAGAGTCCGTCCCCCACCAGGGACGTCGCGTCCTTGACCGACCTCGACCGCTGGGCCCTCTCAGAGCTCAACCAGCTCGTCCTCACCTGCACCAACGCCCTCGAAAGCTACGACTCGATGACCGTCTGCCGCCAGATCGAGGAGTTCGTCGAGGGCCTCTCGAACTGGTACGTCCGCCGCAGCCGCCGCCGCTTCTGGAAGGCGGAGTCTGACGCCGACAAGCAGGCCGCCTACCAGACCCTCTACACCTGCCTCGAGACCGTCAATCGCCTCATGGCGCCCATGATGCCGTTCCTCGCCGAGGACATGTACCAGAACCTCGTAGTCGACGGCACAAGCAATGTAGCGGCGACCTTCAGGTCGCCAGGGGAGGGGTGGGGGAAGGCGCCCCAGAGCGTCCACCTCTGCGACTGGCCCGCCGCCGACGAATCGCTGATCGACACCGGCCTCTCGAACGCGGTCCGCTCCGTCCAGCGCATCGTCTCGCTCGGCCGCGCCGCCCGCTCGAAGGCCAACATTCGCGTGCGTCAACCGCTGGGCGCCGTGCACGTCCGGCTGCAGGGCTCTGCCGAGGCCGCCGCGGTCCGCGCGCTGGCCGATCAGGTCCTCGATGAGCTCAACGTCAAGCAGCTCCACGTCATCGAAGAGGACTCCGGCTTCTTCGAGTATCAGGTCTTGCCCAACCTCCCTCTTCTTGGCCCCAAGTACGGCCGCGAGGTCGGCCGTATCCAAAACGCCTTGCGCGAAGCGGACAAGGCGGCGCTCGTTCGCGAGGTCTCGGCTGGTCGCAATGTCAAGTTGGACGGTTTCGAGCTGCAGCCTGACGAGCTGCTGGTCACGATGTCCGGTAAGCCGGGCTACGCCGTCGCCGAAGAGGCGGGCTACGCCGTCGCCATCGCCACCGAGATCACGCCCGATCTTGCTGATGAAGGCCTCGCCCGCGAGCTCGTGCGCCGCATCCAGGAGATGCGCAAGAGCGCTGGCTTCGACATCTCAGATCGCATCCGCATCGCCCACGATGGCGACGCTGAGGTCGCCCGCGTCCTCGAGTCGCCGCAATGGCGCGACTACGTGGCCCAGGAGACGCTCGCCGACGCCATCGTCGCGGGCACGGACGGCGCCTACAGCGAGCAACATGATATTGACGGCCGTAAGGTCACGCTGGCGGTCGAGAAGGTCTAGCGTCTCTCAGGTAGCTCGGCCAAAGCAAAGCGGGGTGGTCACAACGGCCACCCCGCTTGAGCCTCGAACCCTGGCCTAGGTGCAGAGCCAGGGCCAGATGGGGCAGTACCAGGGCTGTGGTGTCGCCGTTGGCGTTGGCGGCACTGGCGTCGGTGTCCTCGTCGGCGTCGGCGTCGGTGTCCTCGTCGGCGTCGGAGTCGGCGTCTTCGTCGGCGTCGGCGTCGGCGTCTTCGTCGCGGTCGGCGGCACCGGAGTCGCCGTTGGTGGCACAGGCGTCGCTGTGGGCGGCACCGGTGTCGCGGTCGGCGGTGCAGGCGGCACGGTTGCGGCAGGGATCGAGGTCGGCGCCGGGCTCGACGAAGGCGTCACCGAGGCCATCGCCGCACCGACACCGTCGCCGCCGTCGCACGGCCCATAGGGCTCGTTCGTCATGCGCTGACGTCCAACGACGGTGACGCCGTTCGGCGCGAGAGCGCTGAGCACGGGCAATGTGAAGCGGTGCTTGTAGACCACTCTGACTTCTATCTGGTCGCACTGCTGGCCTGTGGCGCTGTCTACGCTGGGGTCTGGCCAGTCGCAGTTTCCGGAGGAATCGCAAGTGTAGTCCCAGGCCTGGGCAATGACCTCGACGTCGGGTCCGCTTTGCCCGCCACGCGCCAGGCTGCCGGTGGCGTTCTTCGCGGTCCATACGATGCAGTTGTCGCGGCCGGACGAGCCGTCGCAGGTGGTCCCGCCGGTGATCGCATATCGCGTTGCTTCGCGGGACGCATGCTGCACCGTTACCCAGCTCTGGAACAGCCGAGCCATGTCGAAGACGCCGAAGGTCAGTATGAAGAAAAGGACGCTGACCAGCGCGAACTCCACTAGGGCCTGTCCCCGTTGTCCGTGGCACAAGGGATCATTCTTCACAAAATTCATCTATTTACTTGCGCCCTCACAATCAAGAAAAGAACGCACACACTCCGTCATCAGGGGAGGTCGGCACAAAGCACTCAAAAGATAAGGAGGGTAGGTTCATCTATCGGCAGCGAGGCGCCGAGTGATCACCAGGCAAAGGCGTATGGTGTGGGCGGCGGACTGGTATCAACCGATGTCGCCCGTACGGGCCTTCTCGCCTGCGCCACACAAGAAAACGCCCCGAGGATGTCCTCGGGGCGTCTCATTCTCACGCAGCGGTCAAGGTGCTAGCTTACGCCGTCTCCGCCGGGATTATCAGGGTCACCGTCACACGAATCATACGGCTCCATCGTCATGCGTTGCCGGCCCACAACCTCGACGCCGTTTGGTGCCATCGCCGATAGCACGGGCAAGGTGAACTTGTGCTTGTAGCGCACTGTCACCTCAATCTGGTCGCACTCCTTGCCAGTAGCGGGGTCCACAGCCGGGTCCGGCCAGTCGCAGTCTCCGCTGGAATCGCAATCGTAGTCCCAGGCTTTGGTCTCCACCTCGAGGTCCGGCGCCCCGCCGTCCGCGCCGCCGCGAGACAGGCTATCCGTCGCGTCCTTGGCGACCCAGACGATACAGTTATCTCGGCCGGAGCTGCCGTCGCAAGTTGCCCGTCCCGTTATCGCGTAGCGCGCGGCCTCGCGAGAAGCGTGCTGCACGGTCACCCAGCTCTGAAACAGCCGCGCCAGGTCAAACACACCGAACGAGAGGAAGAGGAAGGCGACAGCGACGATGCCGAACTCGACCAATGCCTGGCCGCGCTCTCGCCACGTACCTGTCCCCCGTCTGTTGCCAAACAACCCTCTGCCCATTGCAGTTGCCTTTCTTTCTCTCGCCGTTCTTTACTCGATCAGCCGGTGCGCAATCTGGTTGGCGATCGAGACAAAGATCGATTCCAGGTCTTCGTCGCTCGAAGCCCAGTAGTAGTGATCGTTGCTCCCGGCGGAAGACGAGGCGATGCACTTGAGCAAACGCTCATCAGCCGTGTTGTCGTGGTCGTTGTTGCCGATCTGGCTGTTGCACTGCGCGTCCGTGTAAAGCGGATTGGCGTCGTGATCGCAGACACCGAATCCAACGACGAATATCTCTACATCTTCGTCTTCAATGTCCTGAACCAGGGCCCAGGACTTGATGTCTATTTCCTTCTCCCTCAACTGTGCACTGCGACAATTTGAATCGACGTACTGATCATCGTTCTGAGGTGTCGAGTTAGGCCGGCACTCCGCGTAAGGCGAGGTCGGGCTGTTTTGGTAGCTGTAATTGTTGTAGGTGTTGTCACCGTCAGACAGCAACACCATATAGCGCTTGTTGCCTTCCTCCGTGAGGTGGTTGTTGGGTCCATCGAGGATATCCATGCCCATGAACATGCCGCCGCAGACGTTGGTGCCCGATCCGCCCGTCGCGGTGATGTTGCTGATGCGGCTCGACAGCAGAGATGAATCTGAACTGAGGTACGTGGTCTCGTTGTCATAGTTGACGCAGAGACCCGAGGTGTTCGGTTTCGGAGCGAGCGCCGACTGTGGGTTGTCACGGAAGCAACCACGGAAGGGAGTGACGCCCACCGACACATTGCCGGACGGCGAGGTTCCCAGGAGGATGTCCTTGAAGGTCTCGGAGGCGCCCTTCGCGTTGCTGATCGGGTCGCCCTGCATGCTTCCCGTGGCGTCCAACAGCATGACTACGTCCAGGAACTGGGTGCCGAAGCCGGCCTTGGCGTGAGCCGAGACGCTTGCCGTCTTGATGCCCAGTACGGACAGGAAGAACATGTTGATCGTCTTCGTGCCGTCCATCGTCAGCTCGTTAACATCGGCGTCCGTGGTGACCGTGCAGGTAACGCCTTCGCTGCCGTCGCAGCTAGTGATGCCTTCGTTCTCTTGGAAGTATTGCTCCGCCTTGGTCGTGGCGTTCGTCAAACCGCTTGGCTGACCGTTGAGCTCCAGGATGCCCGACAGCGCCGCGACGTCCAGGGAGCGCCCCAGCTCGACGCGCGTCACATAGAGACGGCCGACGTCCACCCCCAGCCCCACGATGCCGAACATCACGATCGTGGCCAGACCCACCATGATGATGATCTGGCCTCGCTCACGGAGTCTTCGGTTCAGTTTCTTTGTCAAGGCGCTAGCCCCCTACCTGTCCGCACACCCGTGTCGTTACTACGACTGCGGGTTGGCAATCCTGATCTTTGTGTGAGAGCACAACTTGAGGTCGTCTTTGACGATGCCTGGTATACCCACGATGAGCGAATGGTTATAGCAAACGCGCACGTCAACCCACTTATCCAGCGGTCCGCCGCTGGTTGGTGTGCCGAACCCCCAGGAGACGCAAGCGCCCGGGTCATTGGTGCCGCAGTTGGTACCGTATGTTCCACTGGTCGAGTTCCCCGTGGGAATTGGAGAGCCAATCGGGATCGGCGCGTTTTCCAGCCGCTCCGTCTCATTCACTACGAGGTTGAGCAGCGTCGATTTCGCGCTGACCGAAGACACGCCAAGCTGCGCCCCAAGTCTGGCCGAGTCTCGCGAGGCCGCCACGATCGTCATGTAAGAGTTGAACGCGTGGCCCATCTCCACCAGGCCGAGCAGCAGCACGATCAGCATCGGAGCCGTGAGTGCAAACTCAATCATGCTCTGGCCGCGTTCCTTGCGGAGGTGCTTCTTTGCCATCCTGGACTCAGCAGTGGAGGTGTCACTCACCATAAGGCTGCTTGACCTTCTAAACGCCGCAGCGTTTCAAACATTACGGGGACGATGAAGCAGTGATTCGGGTCTACGTCTCGGTCGCCAGACTTGGCGATACGAGAGGTAGGCGCAGTCCCCCTGCTCCTGTCTCTATAGTCGGCAGGTAAGGCAGAACCTGTACGATGAATTCCTGACTCTTCCCCGTTCAGTTACCTATGGCCAGGGCCCGTCATCCCAGACCCGTCATTGCGAGCCATCGCGGCAGCGAGGCGCGGCAATCTGGGGTGGGGCCAGGGACCGTCATGGGGAACCGCTACGTCCTGCATGCGCCCCGAGTTACCGCATCCTTCTCATCGGCCTCGTATAGTGTCCCGGCATGGACGTCTACCTCATCGACGGCACCTACGAGCTCTTTCGCCACTACTTCGCCCTGCCCGCCCATCGCACGGCCCGTGACGAGGAGGTCGCCGCCGTCCGCGGCGTACTCGCCTACCTGCTCTCGCTGCTCGAATCCGGCGTGACCCATATCGGCGTCGCAACCGACCACGTCATCGAGTCGTTTCGCAACGACCTCTGGGCCGATTACAAGACCGGCGCCGGCATCGGGCCCGCGCTCTGGGCTCAGTTCCCGATCCTCGAGGACGGCCTGCGCGCCATGGGCGTCGTGCTGTGGCAGATGACTGACCTCGAAGCCGACGATGGCCTCGCCGCTGCCGCCGTTTTTGCCGCAGCGCAGCCGGAGGTCGACCGCGTCCTGATCTGCTCTCCCGATAAGGACCTGGCGCAGATGGTCGCGGACGGCCGCATCGTCCAGCGCGTCGACAGCCGCACCGGCGCCATACGCGATGAGGCCGGCGTCATTGAGCGCTTCGGCGTCCCCCCGGCGTCGATTGCCGACTACCTGGCGCTCGTCGGCGACAGCTCGGACGGCTACCCCGGCCTGCCCGGCTGGGGCGCCAAGTCCGCCGCCGCGTTGCTCGCCCGCTACGGCCGCCTCGACGCCATCCCTGGAGACGCTGCCGCCTGGGACGTCACGGTCCGCGGCGCCGAGAAGCTCGCGGCCACCCTGCGCGAAAACCGCGACCTCGCACTCCTCTTCCGCGACCTCGCCACGCTGCGCACGCACGAGCCCGCCCTTACCTCTATGGAAGAGCTGCGCTGGCTCGGCCCCACGCCCGGCTTTGTCGACTTCACCGCCCGCGTCGAGCAGCCCGCGCTTCTCCAGCGCGCCCAGTCCCTCGCCCGCCGCGGACTCTAGCTATACTCGCAGACATCGCGCCCTTTGTTGTCGGTTCCATCGTTGTTTACGGGCTTCGCTACTTCCTTGACCACTGGCAATCGCATGCTTCGGCCCCTGACGGGCTTGTTCCTGGTGAGAAGCTTTTATGGAGCACGGCAACCTGGCTTACCGTCGACGAATCACCGGCCAGCGGGTATGGGTATGCCTACCTCACAGACTCTAGACTCGTGTGGACACCGGACATGGGCAACTGGCACATGCGCAACGCGCGTCCCGGTATGCCGTATACAGAGCCTGTCATCCTCAGCCTCGGAGAGATTCGCAAGGTTGATGCCCGCTTCCGGTTCGGTGGGTCCCAGTTGATCGTAGAGACGTCGAGAATCCGAATGGACCTCGCAGCCGAGGGACGTAGTTTCGGTCCCTAGGAACGCTATATTCTTCGCAACGCAGAAAACCTTCTACCAGGCGATCAGCCGGTGCTCCGATCCCACGATCACTATTCTCCCCAGGAAGTGCTGACGGTTTCGAAGGGGTCGAGTTTTTTCATCGTGCTCGTGCTCGTCCTCGTCGGCGTACGATTTCTGGACGTTTTTGTTGACTGGCGTGGCGACCGTCTATCCGAGGAAGAACTGATAGGTGTCCTTGTTCTGATTGGTACGCTCGGAACAGCCTTTTATCTCTGGGAGACACGCCGCTAGGCGCCGGCAAGCTCCGGTGCATTCCCGATCTCGTCCCGATCCGCCCCCACCAACGTCAGCGCAGCCAGCCACACGAGCAGCCCCGCCGCCGCCAGCGATACCCAGTACACCCGCGTCGCACCGCCCTCCACCGCCCGCGTCGCGTGGATCCACTCGTTGGCGCCGATCAGCACGCCTAGCAGCAGCGCCGCGGTCCCGGCCAAACCCAGCGGGCTCCAGCGCAGGCTCAAAAGCAGCGCCGCCGAGGTCACCATCAGCGTCCAGTCCTGGGGATGCGAATGCGGGATGATCAGCAGGAACGTCGGCACAGCCGCTGCCAGCGACACAGCCGCCCCCGCTGTCAGCCAGATTCGCGCGTACACCGCCAGCGTCGCGATCGACGTCAGCAGCCACAGCAGCGGTTGCGGCTCGCCCGTCAGCGCCCGCCAAAACCCCGACCAGCTCAGCAGCGCCTCGCCATAGGTCGAGTTCGTCAGGTCGCCGTCGCCGCGGTCAAGCACCAGACGTATGTAGTCGATCAACGCGCCCGGCCCCAGGATGACGAACGGCAACGCAAGGAAGACGAAGCATCCGGCGAGGAACGGGACGATCAGCCCTCGCTGCCGCATCAACGACAACGCCGGCAGCAGCCAGTGCGGCTTTATGCCCGTCAGCGACAGCAGCAGGCCCGCCCACACCGCGCGGCCGTTGCGCAGCGCCAGGTAACCCGCCGCCATCAGCCCGGCGATCAGGATCGTGGGTTGCCCGTGATGAATCGTGAAGTAGACCGGCGCAAACGCGAAGAGGCCCAGGAGCAAAAGCAGCGTGTGAGGCATTCGCCAGCGCATGACATAGCCGAGCACTACCGCCAGTCCGCCCAGCAACACGACGTTCGACCATACCGCCACGAGATATGCGTCTCGCACGTCGAGGAACGTCACGGGTGTCCAGGCGAACAGGTAGGACGGCGGGTTGTAGTAGCGCAACCAGATGTTATCCGGCGAGTCCGGGTCGATCGGCTCTGGGATATCGGCGAAGCGGTAGCCGCGCGCGATCCAGATCTGGCGCACGATGGTCGGCTTGTCGTACAACATGTCGCGGTTGCGCGACCGCGCCAGCGTCGATCCCGCGTAGAACATCTCGAAGTCCGTATACGGAAGCAACGGCGCTTCGGTCTTGGCGTGATCCGACTTGATCGCGTCGATCGCCGGGTCGGCCGACTCGAAGATCTCGCTGATCAGGAAGACCGAAAGCGCGGCCACGCCCAGCCAAAGCAGAAGCCAGGTAACGCTGACCTCTGTCCGCGATAGAGCGCCGCTGGCAAAGGCTGGAAGCTTCAAACGGGCGAACCCTCTGGGCCTCTCGGCTGGCCATTATGTTAGCAAACCGCCCGGCTCAGGATGCGTCAGCATTCCCGGCGGCTGGGAGTATTGAAACACTCCCGGCGCCAAGAAAGTGACTTCGAGAGCGTCATTTCCATTTCGTTTGCATCGAACGGCGCCAAACGAACAGAAGGCGAGGCGCTCGCCCGGCCTTCGGTCCTTCTCCTCAGCGGTGGCTACTCAGAGGACACCTTTGCCCGCGCGATTGACGACGCCCAGTCGGCCGCCCGCTCAAGTTCGCCCTCGCTCAGCGGCCCCTCTTTGTCCTGGACGAAGAAGCCGTGCGGTTGCTTGACCAGCCGGCCGCCCTTCGCCTCCAGCTGCCGCGCGATACGGCCGGCCGCATAACCCAGGAAGCCCATGAACGTCCGAAGCATGAAACCCTGGGCCTGGCTGTCGATACGGGTGTCGAATCCGCTGACCTCGACTCCCTTCAAGCTACCCGCGGGTATGTTCTTGAGGAATGCCTTCACCGCTGGCGTCGGACGGCCCGCTTGCGTCGGCGAGCCCACGACGACCAGCTCGTACTGCTTCAAATCGTCCCAGTCCGCGTCGCCGACGCGTTCGATACGCGTGCCCTCGCCCAGCGCCCGCCCAACCACCTTCGCGACCTCCTCCGTGTTGCCGTAAGCGGAGTCGTAGATAACCAGCGCCTTCATGACTGCCTCCCGTCTTATCGAGTCATCGCGGTCGCGGTGACCGCTGCGTCTCTAGATCACATTAAGGCTCCCACCAAAGCGCTCGCAAAGTGCCAAACGTCCCGATCTGGCCGATTACAAAGAGGAGAAGGCGAGCCTCGTATGGCTCGCCTTCAACTCTGAATTGAACTCGGGACAGTGCCCGGCCTTATTGCTACAGCGCCGACAGCACCTTTCGAGTTGAGACCACGTGACGGTCAACTCGCAATACCTTCGGGTCCATACCCAGCGCCAGGCCGATCAGCTGCGGCAGGTGCAGGATTGGCACCTCCAGCCCGTCGACCGTCGCGTACTTCGCGGCGTCCGGTTGCTGCGCGTCCAGGTTGAGGTGGCACAACGGGCAGGGCGTCACCAGGCAGTCGGCGCCTTCGTTCTGCGCCTCGCTCAGGTGGTTCGCCGCCATCGTCAGCGAGTTCCTCTTATTAATAGTAAGGATCGGGAAGCCGCAGCACTTGTCCTGGCCTTCATACGTGATCAACGTGCAGCCCAGCGCCTCGATCACGTCCTCCAAGTAGTGATCGCGCCCCGGGTGCTCGTCGAAGCCCAGCACGGATTCCGGCCGCAGAATGTAGCAACCGTAGAACGGGCCCACCTTGAGGCCGGTCAGCGGCTTCTTCACCATGCTCTTCAGCTTGTCCAGGCCCAGGTCCTCGACCAGCACCCAGAGGAAGTTCTTCACCTCCAGGCCGCGCTCGGCGTCGTAGAACAGCCCCTCGTCCGCCAGCGCCTCGTTGACTGAGACCGCCAGCTCGGGGCGCTTCTTCATCCGGTCCTGCGCCATCGATTGCACGCCCTGGCAGGTGCTGCAGATGTTCAGCAGCGGCAGGTCCATGCGTTGTGCCATCGCGAAGTTGCGCGCATTCAGTGCGTCCGCGGTCTCCAGGCTGTGCTCGGAGATCACGCCGGCGCCTGTGCAGTTCGCGTCGAAAAGCTCCTCGAGTTCGATCCCGAGCAACGGCGCCACCTGCACCATCGACTGGTATAGCTCGGGAGCCGCGCCCTTGGACACACAACCCGGCCAGAAGGCGTAACGCATGCTATTTCCTCCCGAATATCTTCCCTATGGTGCCGCGCGGCCCGGTGATCGTGAGGTATGTCATCAGCTTCGACATACCACTGCGCTTGGCCGAAGAATCCCTGTCGAACCAGTGCAGAATTCGCTTGACGTGGCGCACGCCGCCAATTTTGTGCACCGATAGCATCGACTGCATCTTGCCTGAGCGCACCATGCGAGGCGCCCCCGGCAGATAAGCCAGCTGGCCGATGATGTTCGCCTTGCCTTCGGTGAAGACCGGTAGGAGCAGCTCGTCCAGCCGTCCGTTCTCCTCCACCAGTTCGACGAACGCCGCCGTGTGGCGATGGCCGTTCGTGTTAGTCACGCCGTGGTGGCCCGCCTCGGCGCGCAGCTTCAGGATCTGCTCCATCGGCTTCACGTCCTTGGGACACACCTCGACGCAGTAGTTGCACCGCGTGCAGTCCCACATCCCGCTCGGCTCGCTGTACTCGCGCAGCCGCGATGTCGTCTCGTCGTCGCGCGGGTCACCCACGAATCGATAGGCCTTCGCCAGCGCCGCCGGCCCCAGGAACGACTTGTCGATCTCGAGCACGGTGCAGTCGGAGACACAGGCGCCGCACATGATGCAGTTCATCACCTCGCCCAGCGCCGCCATCGATTCGTTTGGCACCAGGTACTCGCGCTCGGGCTCCTCGCCGTGCGGTTGCAGCCACGGCTTCACGGCGCGCACCTTGCTCCAGAACGGTGCCATGTCCACCACAAGGTCCTTGATCACGGGCAGGTTACCGCCGGGCTCGACTTCGATCTCTTCGCCGGGCTTGGCGATTGTGCCTATCTGTGTCTTGCACGCCAGCTGCGCCTTGCCGTTGACCCGCATCATGCAGGAGCCGCAGATCGCGCTGCGACAGGAGCAACGCAGCGACAGGGTGCCGTCGTGGTACTCCCGCGCCTCGATCAACGAATCGAGGACGGTCGCGTTCTCCGGCACGTCAACGGTGTACTGCTGATAGTAGGCCTCGCCGCTGCCCTCAGGGTCGAAGCGTTTGACCTTCAGCTTCACTTCCATCAGCAGGCCTCCTCCAGCAAAAGGGAACGCAGGAATCGTCTGTGGCCGGAGTGGTGGGCCTTGAAGCTTGAAGCTTGAAGCTCGTTGCTCACCCTAGTACTTCCTTTCCTGTGGTTCCCACTGAGTGATCGTCACCGGCTGCGTACCCAGTTGCGGGCCGGAGTCGGCGTAGGTACAGGTTACGTGATGCAGCCACTCGCCATCGTTGCGTTCCGGGAAGTCGAGCCGATAGTGAGCCCCGCGGCTCTCCTTGCGCTCGATCGCCGATGCAGCGATCATCTCCGCGCAGTCGAGCATGAACCCCAGCTCGATGTGGAACAGCAGGTCCGTGTTGAACACCTTCCCTTTAGCCTCCACGCCGACGGTCTCAAAGCGCTTCTTCAGTGCCTTGACCTCGGCGAGGCCTTCCTTGAGCTGCTCCTCCGTCCGAAATACCTGCACCTTTTCGGTCATCACGCGGCCCATGTCCATGCGAACATTAGCGATGCGGTCGCCTGTGGTCGGGCGCGCCAGCAGCTCAGCTAGATGCTTCTCAGCAGCCTCGGCGAAGCGCTGGTCGGGCATCCTGACGTCCTCCGTCCGCGCCCGCTCCGACGCGTCCATCCCCGAGCGTTTGCCGAAGACGATGGTGTCCAAAAGCGAGTTCGCGCCCAGCCGGTTCGCGCCGTGGACGCTGACGCAGGCCGTCTCACCCGCCGCGTAAAGGCCCGGTACCTGTGTGCGGCCCCAGACGTCCGTCTTGATGCCGCCCATCATGTAATGCATGCCCGGCAGAATCGGGATCGGCTCCTTCGCGATGTCGATGCCTACGAAGTCGATGCCGACGTCTCGGATGTACCACAGACGCTCCCGGATCAGATCCTCGCCCAGGTGGCGCATGTCCAGCAAGACGCAGCCGTCCACGCCGCGACCCTCGTTGATCTCTGTCTGCTCCGCTCGCGAAACGACGTCTCGGCTGGCCAGCTCCATCATGTTCGGCGCGTACTTCTCCATGAAGCGCTCGCCCGCCGCGTTCAGCAGGTAGGCGCCCTCACCGCGCGCGCCTTCGGTGATCAGCACGCCGGAGCCCTTCAGCGTCGTCGGGTGGAACTGCACCATCTCCATGTCCATGCACGGCGCGCCCGCCCGGTAGGCTAGGTCAATGCCGTCGCCTGTGCAGATCAGCGCGTTCGTGCTCGGCTCGTAGACGCGGCCGGCTCCCCCCGTCGCCAGGATCACGGCCTTCGCGCCGATGACGTGCACCTCGCCCGTGCGGATGTCCATCGCCACGCAGCCCTTGCACATCCCGTCTTCGATCACGAGGTCCAGGACGAACCACTCCTCGTAGATGCGCAGGCCGTGCTTGATCAGCTGCTCATACAGCACGTGCAGCATCGCCTGGCCCGTGATGTCGCCGACGAAATAGGTGCGAGCCTGCTGCTGCCCGCCGAAGCGCCGCGAACCCAAGTGGCCGGTCTCGTCTCGGTGGAAAATCACGCCCATGTGCTCCAGCGCGATGACTTCCTCGCCCGCCTCCGAGCACAGGACCTCGATAGCGTCCTGGTCGCCCAGGTAGTCGCTGCCCTTCACCGTGTCGAAAGCGTGGTCTTCCCACGAATCGTTCACGTCGACGGCGGCGTTGATGCCGCCTTGCGCCGCGTTCGAGTGGCTGCGTACGGGATGCACCTTGGAGACGATCGCTACGTCCGCACCGGCTGCCTGCGCCGAAAGCCCGGCGCGCATCCCGGCCAGTCCCGCGCCGATGATCAGGACGTCATGTTGGTACACGGCCATCAGCCCGGACCTCCCTGTATTCCGGCCCCGCCTGCACTGTCGGGAGGGGCTGCCCCGAAGGGACGGGGCACGCCTGCGATGTTAGCGCGGCCTCCAGGTAGGGACAAGGGAAGGGGCGTCGCCGGGCTATGGGCGGTGGCGCGAGTCTTGACGGGTGGGAAGTGGCGTCCTAGGCCATGAAGTCAAAGAACATCCACAGGCCTACGGTGGCTCCTGGGCTGTTGTCGGTTTCTTTTCCAATCTGAGGCACTACATGCGCTAACCGTAAACCTTGGTGATTCATTTCAAGAAGAAGCTGGTTGATCGACTCTTGGCACGCCGGGGTGCTGATAGTCTCCTGATAGATAACCTGCGGTTCACACACCACCTATTAGGCTCCTCCTTCGCCTTCGGCGGAGTTACTCGCAGCCAACACCGTCGTTGTCCCTGTCTAGATCGAACACATCAGGGCCTACAACATTGACTCGCCCGGTATAGAGCGGTCCGTTTCCGCTCCCGCCCACGCAATCGTAATCGGATGCGTTTGGATCGAGACACGCGCCGGTGTAGGACTGGTGGCATTGGGGGGTGGGTGTGGGTGAAGGTGGAGACGTTGGGCTTGGGCTTAGAGTTGCGGTTGCTGTTGGCGACGTAGTCGGCGATGGCGGATTTGTGGACGAGGGGCTCAAATCCGCCGTTTGGGAAATGATCGGGCCATCGGGCTCCCCGGTGGCGTCTATCTGCTCTGAATCTTGATTGGTGTTTGGCGTATTCGTGGGTCCACTTCCGTCGCCACTGTTGCAGGCACCAACGAGGAAAACCAGGGGAATCAGTGCGAGAAAGACCCGGGATATCATCAGTTGGCGACTCCTCCGTGCTGGGAGCATGCTCCTTGCCGTCCGCCGGACTGACTCCACTTCCCGTCGTTGCACTGGACGATGTAGCCCTTGCCGTTCTCAAAGTTATCGATGCATTCATGGGTCGAACAGAAGTCACCCGGAATGCTTGCACCGCCGGGTGCGGTTTCATTCGCAGATTCTCCGGGGCCAGGTTGACCACTTGGTGGCGCAATGAATTGAGATGCTGTTCGAAAGAGTTCGGAGACCCTGCCGTTTTCGACAATCTCCAGGAAGCCGGATCCCACTCCGCAACCACCAAAATTCTGCCAGAGGCCCGTTCCATCGACACAGGTAACCACGAGGCCATCTTTGTGAAACATGACGCATTCGCGGAGATATGAGTCGTCTGAGCCTGACAGTTTGCATTGAACGTAGTCCACGGTGCTACCGTTCAAAGTCGGTGGGCCGCAGTCATAAGCGACGAGGTTGCCGGAGAGGTCCACCACGCCAAGGAAGACGAAATTGAAGGGTAGACATAGGGCATTGAGCTGGGACTGGGTTAATGGGGCCTCGCTTGCGGAATTCCCAGATTGGGCCGATCCCGTTGCTGGTCCCTGGGAAGTGCTGAGACTTTCACAGTGGGAATGGAAATAGTCACGTTCTTCAGGTGAGCGGTACGGCGTATCACGTATTTGTTCGCAGTCTTGGCGGTCTGCCAAGCGCTCTGGGCCTGGTATGGCTGTGTTCGAGTTCGATAGAAGCCAATTTTGATAAGGAGTAGGGGTGGATTCGGACTCCACCGTGGGCGCCGCCACGGTCAATGCGGCGACAGCCTTCCCTTGCTGATCCTGTGGGTCATTTTGTGTAGGTCCCGGTCCGTTGCTTGTCAGCGCATACGTCGCACCAGCAACTACCAACGCCGCAGACGACAACAGCCCGGCCAAAATTGGTAGGCCAAACGTCCGTTTCATAGGCACATTATACGAATACGAGTCATCGAAAACATCTGAAATCCACGATCAGATGTGGGGCTGGTTCGCGACCCAGCGCCTCCGCATCAGCCGCTTCCTGCGAGACCTGGAACCGTGGTCGTACGTCGTCGAAGGACTGCTCGTCGCGGGCCTCGTGGTCTTCTTCGCGGTTCGATACTCACCCGTCAGGCCCCGCCTCCGCTTCGAACGAAGACGCTAGGCCGCAGACGTCGAAAGGCCGCGTCTGGATTGCCGCGGCCTTTCTGCTCGTAGGAGAACCGATGCTGTTTCCCGGGGCGTCAGGGCTACCTGACTACCCACAAAACGTCCCGGTTCTGTGAAACGTTACGGCGATGAGGCTGTTGGTTCCTACTAACAGCGGAGGCCTGAATTGCCTCGCACCCCTGCCGGGAAACGAATCCCGCTTCATAAGGAGAAGGCCCCTCGGTCTGAGGGGCCCTCTCGCGGGATGGAAAGCGGTGGTTCGTGCTTACTTGCGCGGGCGGGCCATCAGCGCCGTAGCGCCACCAAACGCGACCACGGCAAGTCCGAGGATAGCGACCCAGGTGTAGGTGATGCCACCGGCGTTCCCCTGACCGGCGGAAGGCAGCGCCACCACCTCGATGACCGGGGAAACCTCAGCCACAGCCTGCTCGACGACTTCTTCGGGAGCCGGCTCTTCCTCAAGGCCAGGGACGTTCGGCGGAGCCTCTTCACTCGGAGTGCAACTGCCCTTTTCGCCTTCCAGCGATTCGGCGTCGAACTCGGTGACGGTCATGCTCTCGCCGTCGACACAGAGGCGCACCGGGTCGCAGTCCCCGGTTGCAGTGGACTCGAACTGAAGCTGGTCGACACCCGTGTCGCCGTTGACGCAGTAGTCCTTCACACACTCGTCGAAGTCCAGGTCCTCTGAGTTGGTCTGCCTGACCTCGATGTAGGCATCCTGGCCGGAGTTGATGTCGGCGCGGATGTCGATGTCGTTTTGCACGAAGCTCTCGAGGTCGTAGTAAGTGCCGTCCACCTCGAAGAAGACGAACGGGCCGGTGTAGTTGTCATCCGCATGGAAGTGATCGTTACTAGTCCCACCGTTGTTGTGCCACTCGAAATCGGGGCCGGGCCCGGTGTCGGTGTGCTGGGTGATGACCAGCGGATTCCAGTCAGTGGTGTTGTTGGCGCCATCGTACTGGTCCGAACTGCCGCCATCGTCCAGGAACATCTCGATCGTCCGCTCGTTGTTTCCCTGCGTACCACCGAAGTACGTAGCGCTGACATTGAACGAACCGTCGTTACAATTGACGCTGCCGTCTAGCTCCGGGTGATGCGCAGAGGCAACGCCCGGTAGCACCAGCACCGCGGATACCACCGCCATTACAGCGCCGACCGCCCATTTGTAGCTCATTTGTTGGCTCCTTCCTTCTGCCGCGGGGTGGTTTTTGGAATGGCCCCCTGACGGCTTGCCTGCTGTCAAGCAACAGGAGGTCATCGGTCCACCCAGAGTGGGTTTCGCCTCATGCCTCTCGCTCAGGGAGGAAGGTGGAGCGGTGGTGGACTGGCGTCCCTGCTGCCGGACCCTCATCCATGAGGTTGCTCACACTCTTCAAACGACGCCGCCTGTTAGGCATAACATCGCCAAG
>DASTLN010000022.1:0-18817 GCA_035714925.1 Dehalococcoidia bacterium
TTTGAGGAAGCGGAACTTCTCGTACAGCGCCTGGGCGGACTCGTTGCTGCGACGGACCTCCAGCGTGACGCTCTCCTGGCCATTTGAGAGGGCCATCTCGACAGCCTCGGCAAGCAGCAACTCCCCGAGGCCCTGGCGACGGTACTGCTCCCGAATGGCGATGGCGACGACGTGGGCCTGGTCGACCATGAGCCAGATGCCGACATAGCCGATGATGAAGTCAGTCGTGAGCTCCTCGCCGGGCTTGCGGCGGAAGATGCCGAGTAGAGACTTGCGGTGCGGTTCCTGCTCCTCGGCAGAGACCGGCGTGCGGGAGCGGTCAACGAGGACGAGGTAACGAGCGAGACGGTTCGCCAGCTCGCGACGATAGGCCGTACGGGGCCAGGTCGTGGGGAAAGACTGCCCCTCGATGTCGGCGACCTGCGGGATATCGGCCTCGGTCATGGGCCGCAGCTGGTAGCGAGTGAGAGTGACCATTCGCCCTCCCGGCGGTGGCCCTTACGTTAACGTACAGTTCACGTTCTGGCCAGAACGTGAGGGCATCGATCTTTGACGTATACGTTAAAGGTAATTTAAGATCCCGGAAGCAAGGAGTTCCTCTCACTAGATGTCAACGCACCTTCGGCTGTTGAGCTTCCTGGGTCCCTACAAGAAGCAGGTCATCTTCGCGTGGATTGTCGTCGCTCTGACGGCGATCACGACGATGACGATGCCGCAGCTCGTGGGTTACGCCGTTGATTCCGGCCTGAAGCCACCGACATTCAAGGATTCCGGCGCCAAGATTACAGAGTCTCTGACACGCGACGAAACCCAGATCACGATCAGCGATCCAAGCGTCGTTGCGACGGGCGACAAGATACGAATCGACTCAGAGCAGGTCATCGTGACCGCGATCGACGGCGACATCCTGACGTTGGAGCGCGGCGTGGAGGGCACGCGCGTCATCGCGCACGATTCCGGCGACAAGGTTGAGCTGGTCGACCGGCCGACGTTCGAGGGCAAGAAGTCGACGCTCACGATCGCGGCGCTTCTCTTGTTGGGCGTCGCGTTGACGAGGGGCTTCTTCACGTACTGGATGCAGTTCCTGGGTGAGTGGCTGAGCCAGCACGTCGCTTACGATCTGCGCAACCACATCTACGAGAAGCTGCAGCGCCAGAGCTACGCCTACCACGACAAGCAGCAGACGGGTCAGTTGATGTCGCGAGCCACGCAGGACGTGGAAGCGACGCGAATGTTTATTCAGCTGGGAGCATTGCGTCTCCTCGACATAACCTTGCGCGTGATCGTTGCGGCGGTGCTGATGTTCAGCACGAACTGGTTGCTCGCGCTCGTCGCGTGGTCCCTGATACCGCTGGTGGCCTTCCAGTCGATCCGAATCCAGCTGACGAGCCGCAAGCTCTGGATGGGTGTGCAGGATCAGCTGGGGCGCATCACGACCGTGCTGCAGGAAAACCTCAGCGGCGTACGGGTGGTGAAGGCGTTCTCCAGGCAGGAGTACGAAAACAAGAAGTTCGAAAAAGAGACCGACGAGCTCTTCGTCTGGAATATTCGGCAGAACCGGATCCAGGCTCAAACGAACCCGTTCTACCAGGCGATGTCGATGCTGTCGCAGGTGTTCGTGCTGGGGGTGGGCGCTTACTTCATCACTCAGGGAGACCTGAGCTACGGCGACCTCACAGCTTTCCTGCTTTATCAATCGCTGTTGATCATGCCCATGCGCATGCTGGGCTTCATCGTGCAGATGTTCGCGCGGGCGGGCGCCTCGGGGGACCGCATCTTCGAGATTCTCGACGCGGAGTCCGCGGTGACGGAGAAGCCGGACGCGAAGCCGCTGGAGAACATCCAGGGTCGTGTCCGTTTTGAAGGTGTGTCCTTCAGCTACGACGCGGTGAGCCCGGTGCTCGATGACGTGACGTTTGAGGCGCAGGCGGGGCAGGTGGTGGCGCTGCTAGGCCCGACAGGTTCCGGCAAGACAACGATTGTCAACCTGCTGCCGCGCTTCTACGACGTCACGGCGGGGCGAATCATGATCGACGACGTCGACATTCGCGACACGACCTTACAGTCGTTGCGCGCGAACATCGGCATCATCCAGCAGGACGTCTTCATGTTCTCGGCGACGATCCGGGACAACATCGCGTACGGCGCCGTCGAGTCGACTTACGAGCAGATCATCGAAGCGGCCAAGATCGCGCGGATTCACGACTTCATCATGTCGCTGCCTGACGGGTACGACACGTGGGTTGGTGAGCGCGGTGTGACGATGTCGGGCGGGCAGAAGCAACGTATCTCTATCGCCCGGACGCTGCTGCTAGACCCGCGAGTCCTGATCCTGGACGACTCCACGTCCAGCGTGGACACGCAAACCGAGTACTTGATCCAGCAGGCGCTGGCCGAAGTGATGAAGGGTCGCACGACGCTGGTGATCGCGCAGCGGCTGCGAACCGTTAAGAACGCCGACGCGATCCTGGTCATGAAGGACGGGACGATCGCTGAGCGTGGCCAGCATGACGAACTGATTGCACAAGACGGCCTGTACCGCGAGATCTACGACCTGGAGCTGCGCGATCAGGAAGAGGCGTTGAAGCGATTCAGCGAGACCTCCAGCGGGAGTGACCAGTAATGGGCTTCTGGGGTGGCGGTGGCGGTGGCGGTTTCGGCGGTGGTCCCGGCGGTGGAGGCTGGGGCGGCGGCATGCGCGGCGGCGGCGGTTTACGCCGAGCCGTGGACAGCTGGGATGACGAAGAGCTGGGCTCGGCTTACAACCATGAGGTTGTTGTCAGGGTCATGCGGTACGTCAAGCCGTTCTGGAAGAACGCGCTCTTCGCGACGTTCGGCGTTGTGGGCGCGGCGATCCTGCTCAACTACCAGCCGGCTCTGATCCAGCGCGGCGTCGACGCGGCGGCCGAGGGCGACACGGACAAGATTCTGGAGTCCGCGCTGATATTCCTGGGCTTCGTGGTGGTTGGTTGGGGCTTCGTGCTCGTGCAGCTCTTGAACACAGGCTATGTCGGCCACCGGGTCATGCAGCAGATGCGCGTCGACATGTTCCGCCATCTGCAGAAGCTCTCGCTTCGCTTCTACGACAACAACGAAGTCGGCCGGGTCATGTCGCGCGTCCAGAACGACGTGACTTCGATGCAGGAGCTGCTGACGAACGGGTTCCTGACGATCTTCGGCGACATACTCGGCCTTTCGGTCGTCGTCTACCTGGTGGCAAGCCGCGACCTGGAGCTGGCGCTCGTGACGTTCAGCGTCGTGCCGGTGCTGATCCTGGTGACGGCGGTGTGGCAGATCTACGCTCGCAAAGCCTTCCTCCGCGTCAGGCAGGCCATCGCCATCGTGAACTCGAACCTGCAGGAGAACGTGTCCGGCGTGCGCGTGATCCAGTCGCTTTCGCGGGAAGACGTCAATGCGCAACGGTTCGACGCGCTGAACGAAGACAACATGCGCGCGAATATCAACGCGGGCCGCCTGCAGGCTGCCGTCATGCCGATGGTGGAGCTGATTTCGGCTGCCGCCACGGCGCTGGTTATTCTCTACGGTGGGCGATTGGTGCTGAACGGTGAGATTTCGCTGGGCGTCTTGCTGCTCTTCGTTTTCTCTATCGAGCGCTTCTTCCAGCCGATCCGTGAGCTTGTGATGCAGTACGCGCAGCTACAGCGCGCGATGGCCGGCGGCGTCCGCGTCTTCGAGGTGCTCGACACCGAGCCCGAGATCGTCGACGCGCCTGACGCGATCGAGCTGGACGACATCGAGGGGCACGTGACGTTCGAAAACGTGAGCTTCGACTACGTCGAGGGCGTGCCGGTGCTGCGCGACATCAACCTCGACGTGCAGGCAGGCGAGACGATCGCGCTGGTCGGGTCGACGGGCGCCGGGAAGACGACGCTGACGGCGCTGATCCTGCGTTTCTACGAAGTGACCGAGGGCCGGATCCTGATCGACGGGAAGGAGCTCAAGCAGCTCGACCGTGCTTCGCTGACACGCCGCACCGGGGTGGTGCTGCAGGATCCGTTCCTGTTCTCCGGCACCGTCAAGGAGAATATCCTCTACGGCCGGCTGGACGCCTCTGAGGACGAGGTGATCGAGGCGGCGAGGGCCGTGGGCGCACACGACTTCATCGTGAAGCTGGACCACGGCTACGACACGGAGCTGCACGAGCGCGGCCAGAACCTCTCGGTGGGCCAGCGGCAGCTGATCAGCTTCGCGCGCGCCGTGCTAGCGCGACCACGCATCCTGATCCTGGACGAGGCGACGGCGAACGTGGACACGCGCACGGAGGTCGTTATCCAGGCAGCGCTGCGCGAGCTACTGAAGGACCGCACGTCGTTCGTGATTGCGCACCGTTTGTCGACGATCCGCGAGGCGACGCGGATACTGGTCATGGACCAGGGGCGAATCGCAGAGATGGGTAGCCACGATGAGCTGCTGGCAAAGGGCGGTATCTACGCCAACCTCTACCGCATGACGTTCGAGAAGCTCGAGGAAGAAGAGAGCGAGAGCGTCGAAGCCTAGGTTCCGATGACCGCGTCGGCTTTGATTTCGACCTGCATCTCGGGCGTCGCGAGGCGGCTGACCTCGACCAGGGTGGCGGCGGGCATCACGTCCGAGAAGGCCTCGCGGTGGGCCCGCGAGACGTCCTCCCAGGTATCCATGTTCACGACGTACATTCGCGTGCGGACGACGTCGCTCAGCGAGGCGCCGGCCTGCTTCAGAGCCGCTTCGATGTTGCGAATACACTGCCTCGCCTGCTCGTAGGCATCGCCTTCGATGATCTTGCCGTCGGGGCCCCAGGGCGCGGTGCCGGAAACGAAAACCTGGTCGCCGGCGCGGACGGCGCGGCTGAAGCCGACCAGCGGCTCGAAGGGTGAGTTGGAGGAGACGTTCCGGCGCATCAGGCGACTCCGGCGGGCACCGCGGGGCTGAGATGCTCACCGACAATATCGTCTCTTTGGCGACCCTGGCAGCTCATGGTTCGAAGAGCGGGCGTTGGGCTTCTGAGGCCCTGCCGCGCGGCGGCTCCAGGCCGAGGTGCTCGTAGGCGCGGGCGGTGGCTTCGCGGCCGCGCGGCGTGCGGTCAAGGAAGCCGAGCTGGATGAGATAGGGCTCGTAGACGTCCATGATCGTGTCGGCTTCCTCGGAGATGGAGGCAGCGATTGTATCGATGCCGACAGGGCCGCCGCGAAATTTCTCGATGATAGAGCGCAGTATCTTGTGGTCGACCTCGTCGAGGCCGAGCTCGTCAATCCCCAGGCGGCTGAGTGCTTCGCGGGCGGCGTCGCCGGTGATGACGCCCGCGGCCATGACCTGAGCGTAGTCGCGCAGGCGGCGCAGCAGGCGGTTGGCGACGCGCGGCGTGCCTCGAGAGCGCCGCGCGATCTCGTCGACGCCTGACTCGTCAATGCCGACGCCGAGAACGCCGGCCGAGCGGCGGACGATGCGGCTCAAGGCATCGCCGTCGTAGTAGTCAAGGCGGTAGACGGCGCCGAAGCGGTCGCGCAACGGCGCGCCAAGCATGGCGTAACGGGTAGTGGCGCCGACGAGGGTGAAGCGGGGCAGGGCCAACCGGACGCTGCGGGCGCCGGCGCCTTTGCCGATCGGCAGGTCCATCTCGAAGTCTTCCATCGCGGGGTAGAGGATCTCTTCCACGGCGCGTGGCAGGCGGTGTACCTCGTCGATGAACAGGACGTCGTTGGGCTCCAGGTTGGTGAGCATGGCCGCGAGGACGTGTCGCTCGATGGCCGGGCCGGAGGTGATCCGGATCTGGGCGGCCATCTCGTTGGCGAGGACGGAGGCCAGCGTGGTCTTTCCGAGGCCGGGCGGGCCGTAGAGCAGCACGTGGTCGAGCGGCTCGCCGCGCTTCCGCGCCGCCGCAATGGCGATGCGCAGGTTGTCCTTGATGCGCTCCTGGCCGATGTACTCGTCGAGCTGACGCGGCCGCAGCGACGCTTCGAGGCTGACCTCTTCATCGGTGTGGGTGCGGGCGGAGAGGATGCGATCTTCGGTCATAGCGGGTGCGCCAATTATAGGCCACGCGCCGGGACCGGGCGTCAGGCCCAGACGGCGCAGACCACCATGTCGTCCGGGTTGGAGGGGTCGAAGAGGAGGATGCCGACGCGGCGTCCGACGATGAGCTGCGCGGCGGCGATGCCGCGAGAGACGGGAACGCCGCCGAGGAAGGTGGCGATGCTGCCGGCGACTTCGACGGTCGCCGTGTAGCTTGCAGAATCGAAGGCGCGCAGGATGCCGCGTCTGATCTCCATGGTTCCTCCTAGACCGCCCCCAGCGTCAGCGTCATGTCGTACCGCCCCCGCCGCGGCTCGTAGGCCCACGAGTAGCCCAGCACCCGCCGCTTCGCCGCCGTCAACCCAACCTGCGCGTCCGTCACGTCGACGACGTCGTAAAGCTCGACGCCGCAGTGCACCCCGAACAGCCGCAGCTCGTCGTCGACCGCCTCCAGCTGCGCCTGGCGCAGCGCCGCCGCCGCCCGAGCCGCCGCCTCCGCGTCCTCGGTCAGGTTGAGGTCGACCACCGTCCGCACCTTCTCGAACCGCGCCGCGTCGGCGAAATCAAACGCCTCCCCATACGCCCCCAGGCCGACCACGCGCACCCGGTTCGCGCTGGGCCCCGGATCGCCGTAGACCGCCTCGACCACCGCGTGCCCGGCCGGCTCCCCTTCTCCGGAAGGGCCCAGGTCGTACGTGCTGGCGTCGTCGCCGGCCGTCAGCGTCACCCGCAGCGCGTCCCCGTCCCAGTAGCCCACGTCCTCAATCAGCGCCAGCAGCCGCCGCACCGCCGTCAGGCCCGTCTCGCCCGCGTGCACCGTGAAAGCCGGCCGCAGCGCCGTCAGTGCGTCGGAGCCGCCCGAGCTCGAGTACTCGACACCGGCCCGCGCCACCAGGAACAGCAGTAGCTGCGAGACGCTCTTCTCACCCGCGGCCCAGGCCAGCTGACGCCGCGCCCGCCACTGCCCCAGCAGCGACCAGGCGTCCCGCGCCCGCAGCTTCAACCGCGGCCGCGCGCCCGTGATCAGCTGCAGCGATTCGACCCAGTAGCCGTAAGGCAGCGGCGTCTCGGCGCCGGCCGTGCCGCTGTAACCCGGCGTCAGCTGCAGCCGGGCGCCGCGCTGAAGCGCGCCCAGCGCCCCCGCCCCGTACGCCGTGTAAGCGCCGTCCGCGTTGTTCAGCTCCAGCTCGACGACCGCCCCCTCATCGTCGGCCCTGACCCGCGCTTCGACGACGCCGGCGGAGACGTCGAGCTCCGCAAACGCCGGCAGCGCCGACAGCCACACGCCCGCGGCCGACGCCAGCCACAGCGCCGCGCCCTCGGCCACGGCCGCCACGCCGTGCCCGTCCTCGAAATCGAACGCCACCGGCTCGCGCCACTGCTCTTCGTTGAAGTCGTGCGTCAGCGCCAGCGTTGTCCACTGCTGCCGCTGATAGCCACCCTCCGGCAGCCTGTAGCGCAACTCCAGCCGCGCCGACAGCGCCGGGTCGCCGTCGTAAGCGACCAGCGTCAGGTCGCGCGACGAGGTCCCGCTACCGCGGATCAGCACCGCCATCGCGTTGCCCTCGGCCCACCCCGGCCGGTCGACCACTTCCTGCACCAGCGCCGCCAGGTCCGGCGCGTCAAAGTAGGTCGACCCGTCGGCGCCCAGGTTCGCGTCGTCCCACGCCACCGAGGCCGACGTCCGCGACCGGCTCGAGATGTTGCTGTTCGCCGTCGTGAAGGTCGCCGCGTCGTCGGCCGCCTCGCAGTAGATCGTCACCAGCGGTTCGTCGTTGCCGGAGTCACCCGGCACGACGGAGAGGACCGCCGACTCGACCACCGCGCCGGCCGGGAGCGGCACGCTGCCGAAGCGCAGCCCGGCCCACTCGTTCGTGTTGTCCAGGCTGGCGCCCAGGGGCGACGACGTCAGGAACATCGAGCCGCCCGAGATCTCGTGCGCGTCGTCGCTGCTGGCGCCGATCTCCAGCTGCAGCACGCTCGACGCCCCGTACTGCTCGACGAAGTAGAGACGGAAGACGTCGGAGACCGCCACCGACGGCCCCTGAAACGCGACCTCCGACCCCGCCGCCGCCGTGGTCACGTCGCGCAGCGCGCCCCAGGTGTTGACCGTCTGGTTGACGCCGTCGCCGAAGCGGCAGGCCCACACGCCGCGCTCGTACGCCGTCGCCGGCGAAATCCCCGTCACCACGACCTGCCAGTCCAGCAGGTAGCAGCAGGCCAGCCCCGTCACCCGCCACAGGCTGTTCGTCCACGCCGCCGGCGAGCCCCAGCTGCTGCCGCCCCAGCGCACCGCGTAGACCGTGCCGTCCGCCTCCGCGTAGAACAGCACGATATCGTCGTCGCCGGCCGCCGCCGCCGCCAGGGCGCCCTTCACCCCGCCCGCCGACGTCACCGTGCTCCTGGAGCCCCAGCTCGCGCCGTGGTCCGTCGAGGTCCGCATCACGATCGTCGTCAGGTCGTCGTCGACCATGAAGGCGTAGCACGTGTCCGAATCAACCGCCAGCGCCACGCCGCCCAGGGCCGAGATCTCCGCGTCCAGCGAGCTCCAGCTCGAGAAGTCCGACTCGGCATCCGGCGCCGCCACGCGCGAGACGTAGGCCGTCGCCTGCGGCGTCCCCGTCGCATACGTGATCAGCAGCTTCGCCGCCAGCGCCGGGTCGTCGTCGTAGACCATCGTCGAGAAGTCGCGCCCGCCGTCCGCGCTGGCCTGGTAGAGCAGCGAAAGCGCGTGCCCGCTGGCCCACCCCGCCCGGTCGACGATCTCCTGCACGATCGCCGTCACGTCCGCCAGCTCGATAAACGTCACGCTGTCGGCCAGCAGCGCGCTCTCGTCGATCGCCACCGTCGCCGTCGTCGCCGTCCGGCCGGAGATGTCATTCGTCCCCGTCGTGAACTGCGCCGAGTCGTCGGCGTCGTCGCCGTACAGCGTGCCCAGCGGGTCGCCCGGCGACTGAATCGACGGCCAGACCACGTGGAACGTCGCCTTCAGGATCGTCGCGCCCCGCGGCACCGCGACCCCCTGCCAGCGGTAGCCGGCGTATTCGTCGTCCGCATCGGCGAGCCAGCCGAAATCGGCGTCCGGCTCGTTGATGCCGCTGTTCTCGTACGAGTCGTCGGCCGACTCGCGCACCTGCAGTTCCAGCGTCGCCGCCTGCGTCACTCGCCGCAGCCGCAGCAGCGAGCCGTCCGGCGCGATCGCCGCGGCGACCGGGTCGGACGGGTCCGAGCCCGAATAGACCCGCTCAGGCCGCGCACGGCGCGCGTAGCCCTCGTAATCCGCCACCAGCGCCTCGATGTACGGCTTGCCCGAACTAGACCGCTGCGCGGCCTCCAGCGTCGACGTCAGCGTTTTCAAGACCTACGGGTCCCAGATCACCGTCGACTGGTCCGGCTCCGGCCTGGCCGGCGTGTAGAACGCCGCCGTCCGCAGCCGCCGCAGACGCCGCAGCCCGGCCCGGAACTCCTCAAGCCGCGCCGCGCTCCAGCTGCCGTAGTCGCGCACCGCGCCCGGCCCCGCCACGTTGGCCCGGTTCGTCGCGTAAGACGCCCACTCCTGCGCCGCGTAGCCGGCCGCGCCCGTCAGCAGCAGCGCGTCGTATTGCGCCGGCACCGTCGAGCCGTTGCCGTCGACGACGTGCAGCGCCGTCCAGTACGCGTTCACCGGGTCAGCATCGCCCGGCGTCGCGTCGACGAGCAGCTCCAGATTGTCGGCCCACAGCGACCACTGCACGAACGCCCGCGGCTCCTGGTCCACCGGATACTCGACCGCCTCGATCCGCACCAGGTCCGTGAACTCCGCCGAAACGTCGATCACCCGCGAGCCCTCCGTCGTCGCCAGCTCGGTCAAAACCTCCTGCGGCCGCACCGCCGACAACTCCGCCACCGCCCGCTCCAGGTGCCGCTCCAGAGTCGCGTCCACCCAGCGGTAGTTCTCCGAGTCCTCGTCGTGCAGGTCGATCCGCAGCAGCGCCACCAGCGCGTCGATATCCGCCGCCATTTCCACCACCTTCAAAACCCAAAAATAGAACAAATGTGTTTAGTGGACAGAACGCTAGAAATAGGTGGCGTTAAGTCAAAAGAATAGCTGTCACTTGAGTCTGAGGGAGCCTAACGACCCGCGCGGAAGCAGTCGGTGGTGTGGTCGTTGACGAGGCCCGTGGACTGCATGAAGGCGTAGACGATGGTGGGGCCGACGAAGCGGAAGCCGCGCTTCTGCAGGTCCTTGCTCAGGGCCTGCGACTCGGCGGTCTGGGCCGGGATGTCTGAGAGGCCGCGGAAGCGGTTGACCTTCGTCTCGCCGCCGACGAAGCCCCAGACGTAGGCGTCCAGCGAGCCGAACTCGCGCTGCACTTCCAGCGTCGCCTTCGCGTTTCGAATTGTCGCTGCGATCTTGGCACGGTTGCGGATTATCCCCGTGTCCTGCAGGAGCCGGGCGGCCTGGGAGTCGTCGTAGGCGGCGATACGCGCGATGTCGAAGCCTTCGAAGGCGCGGCGGTAGCCTTCGCGGCGTTTGAGGATGGTGTCCCAGCTGAGGCCGGCCTGCGCGCCTTCCAGCGTCAGCAGCTCGAAGAGTTTGGTGTCGTCGTGCAGCGGGACGCCCCATTCCTCATCGTGGTAGCGCACCATGATGTCGTCCTCGGGGCGGTCACCGACCCAGGCGCAGCGGACGCGGCGTGATTCAGTCACCGACCTTGTGGTGGCCGTTGGCCTTGGGGCAGACGTGGCCCTCGGGGCTGATGGGCATGTCGCAGAGGGGGCAGAGGGGACGTCCGCCCGCGACGACCTCCGAGATCTTGCGGCTGAGCACGCGGGACTGGCCCCGTGTGAGCAGGCAGCGGAACGCCGGCGCGCCGCCCGCTATTCGCCCATCGAACGCGTGGATGGCGAAGAGGCCGTCCTCCTCCGAGTAACCGAGGCCGATCTGAGTGGCGCGAAACTCGACCTCGAATATGGCGCCGATCGGCGGCGGCTCGACGTAGGGTTCGTCGCTGGGCTGCTCGCGGTCGAGGCGCTCGAGGACCTCGTCGAGCCAGACGGCGATGCCTGCTAGCTGCTGCTTCTCCATCCAGATCGATGCGGCGCTGGACGGCGCCTGGACCAGCAGACGGAACGTCCGCTGGCCGGGCTCGCCGATCGCCTCGGCGTCTACGGCGACGGCTTCTCCGAAATCGTGCTCCGCGTTTTCCATACGCGGCAATTATAGGTGCGCCATTTCTTCGGGTCGAAAGCGAATTCTATGGGTAGTCTGGGTTAGCGGAAGACATGCTTGGCATCGCCGTATTCTTTGGCGGACCGGCAGCCATCGCCGGCCAGCCTGGAAACGTAGCCAGAATGTCACCGCCCCTTAGACCTCAGACCCCTTGCCCCCACAATCCTCCGATGACCAACCCCTTCTCTACCCCGGCGCGGCGATGTCACCCGCTTGCCTGCGTCGAGGTCAGACGGACCCAGAGGCTCGGCGTTGCCATCGAAATTACCAAACGCAGATGCAGAAAATGCCGGGAAAAATCGGAAAAGGAAGAGATTTGGAGCGAGACGGGGAACTCTCACTGGAACCGAGGACTAGTCGGTGACAATCGCCTCTTTCACATGCGAACATATGTCCGGAGACTGGCGCAAACGCAGAGAGAGGTGATGTGTGGACGAGGAGGTAGTCCTGCTCGAGGAACAGCTGGCGACCGCGCACGCCGACGTCGAGCGGCTGCAGTCGCAGTTGGCCGACCTGACGGCGCGACAGGCCGAACGCGAGGCTGAGGTGCAGCAGCTGCGAGGTCAGCTGGAAGCGAGCCGGGCGGAGGCCGAAGCCGTGCGGTCACAGGCGTCGACGCAGGCGGAAGAGCTGGAGCGCCTCAGCGAGTCGATCGCCGCGGCGGAGGCCCAGGGGCGCGACGCGGTGCAGCGCTATCGCGAGGTGGTGCTCGAACGCGAGCCGCAGCTGCCGGCGGACCTCGTGAACGGCGACTCGATCGGCGAGGTTGATGCGGCGGTGGAGCGGGCGCGGCAGACGGTGGCGCAGGTGAGACAGCACCTGGACCAGCAGGCACAGGCGCTGCGTATCCCGGCGGGCGCCCCCGCCCGCGGCAGCCCGGACGTTTCCGAGCTGTCCTCGGCGGAGAAGATCCGGCTGGGGCTGAGCAAGACGTAGGACGGGGTTCAAACGCCGGCCTGAGGCCGAGGCTTCGAGAATCGGAGCCCGGTCCTGGGGAATGGTGGAGTAAGGGAGGAACAGGCAATGGCTTTGACGCTGGCAGAGGCTGCCAAGCTTTCCAACGACGTCGTGCTGCAGGGCGTGATCGAGACGGTGGTGAAGGAGTCGCGGGTACTGGACGTGCTGCCCTTCATCGAGATGGCGGGCAACGCGCTGACGTATAACCGCGAGGACGCGATGGCCACGGCAGCGTTCTTCGACGTGGGCGATACGTGGACGGAGTCGACGCCGACGTTCACGCAGGTGAGCGCGACGCTGAAGATCCTCGGCGGCGATGCGGATGTCGACCAGTACGTCTCGACGACGCGCAGCAACGTCCAGGACATCGAGGCCGCGGTGCTGGAGCTGAAGGCAAAGGCAGTGGCGCACGAGTTCGAAGACGAGTTCGTTTACGGCGACACGGGTGTCGACCCCAAGGGTTTCGATGGGCTCCACGTACTGTCGCCGGCGGGGCAGCAAGTACACCAGGGTTCGGGCAGCACGCCGGCGGCGCTGTCGCTGAAGAAGCTGGACGAGATGATCGACAAGATCAGGCCGGGCAAGCCGGACGCTTTGATGATGACGCGCCGCACGCGCCGCGGCATCTCGGCCTACGCGCGGGCGCTGCCCTCGCCGGTGCAGTTCGAGTCGGCGGGCTTCGGGCAGCGCGTGATGTTCTACGACGGCATACCGGTGCTCGAGTCAGACTTCATGGTCGACACGGAGACGATCGCGTCGGGGGCGTTCAGCGCCAAGACGGGCGGCGCGTCGAGCAGCATCTTCGCGGTGAAGGTTGGCGAGGGGCGGCTGTCCGGGCTGACGAACGGCGGGATCCAGGTTGAGGAGGTTGGGGCGCTGGAGACGAAGGACGCGCGGCGCTGGCGCTGCAAGTGGTACGTCTCGCTGGCGCTGTTCTCGACGCTGGCGCTGGCGCGGCTGGACGGCGTGTCTTCGGCGGACGTCGTGGCGTAGACGCCTAAGGCGCGGCGTGTCTCGTAGGGGCGCACGGTCGTGCGCCCCTACGTTGCGTGTGTTACAGACGTTCCTAAGCTTCAGTGCGAGCCTGTTCTGGGTAAACTGAAATCGTGGACAAAGACACAACCTCCGAGATCGACGAAGAGTGGCGACCCCTTAACCCGATCCAGGCGGGTGTCATAGAGCGCATCTTCAGCAGTAATCCTGGCTTGCGGGGCGATTTCATCACAGATACCAGTACGTACCTCGCGCGGACCTGCCAGGCGTGTGGAGGAGGATGTGGTGGTTTTGAACTGGACCTTAAACCAGACGTTGATATAACCATCGGCGATGCCGAACGCGTCGAGACGATGTCCGGCGAGGCTAGAGATGCGTTCGGGCAGCTTGGGTTGATAACCCTCTGGATCAAGGGTGCTCAGCGGTGGCGGCTCACGTCGATAGACATAGCCATCGCGGACGACGAGGTTGCCACTCCTCACAGGTGGCATTGGCAAGAATCACCTGAGCAGCTCGATATTGGGATGGAATGGTGGTAGCTTGCCCCTCCCGCGCCCCTCCCCTACGCTGCGCTAGATGTCTGAATACGAACCCGAGGACCGCTATTTCGAGTCGGCGCGGCTGCGGCTGCATTACACGGCCTGGGGCGATGAATCGAAGCCGCCGCTGCTGCTGGTGCACGGCGGACGCGACCACGCGCGCAGTTGGGACTTCGTGGCCGAGGCGATGCTTGACCGCTACAGCGTCTACTGCCCCGACCTGCGCGGCCACGGCGACTCCGACTGGGCGATTGGCGGGTCGTATCCGCTGCCGAACTACGTGGCCGACCTGGCGCGACTGATCGAAACCATTGACCGCGGGCCGGTGCAGATCGTCGGCCACTCGCTGGGCGGGCGCATCGTCCTGGACTATGCGGCGACCGTGCCGGACCGCGTTTCGCAGCTGGTCTGCATCGAGGGCTTCGGACGTCTGTCGCGGGTGCTGCTGACGCCGCCTGATCGCCTGCGCAACTACGTCAAGGACACCGGCGAAATGCCACAACACGAGCCGATCATCTACGCCGACCTGGACGCTGCGATGAAGCGCATGGCGGAGGCGAACACGCGCCTTTCGCCGCGGATGGTGGAACATCTGACACGGCATGCCGCGAAACCGGGACCGGACGGAGGGTTGGTCTGGAAGTTCGATAACTACGTGCGCGTCGCGAATGCGTACGAATGGAGCGTCCAGGACGCGAAGCAGATCTGGGCCAACATCACGGCGCCGTCGGTCGTCGTGGGTGGCGCGGACAGCTGGTGGATGAACACGCCGAACCGCGAAGAGCTACAGGCCGCGATCCCGGACTCACGCGTCGAGATCTTCGAGAACGCGGGGCACTGGGTGCATCACGACCGCTTCGACGCGTTCGTGGAGCTGCTCCGGGGCTTCTTCGACTAGTCAAAGCTCAGTGCGAGAAGACGCCGGGATTGGAAAGTCCCGGCTACGTTTTCATGTTGAGGGTACGCCTGCGGTCTACGCGTCGCCTTTGGGCAGACGCGCTTCGATGGCATCGAGCCGGTCCTTCAGGGTGCGGTTTTCGTCCGTGAGTTTGTCCATTTCCTCGCGCAGCTTCTTGACGTCTTCGCCCTTGTCGCCGCTTTCGCGGATACGCTTGGCCGCGATGCGGGCTGAGCGAGCGACGCGCCCATCGAGGGCGCTCTGCACGGCGCGATCGAGGTCGGGCAGCGCCTTCGTAGCTTTTAGCTCGGCGAGGGCGTTGATCGCGGAGATCTGGGTGCGTAGCCAGGAGTCCTGAATCAGCGGGGTCAGGTGGTCGACAATTTCGACCTTGCGGTTGTCGGAGACGATCTGGCCGAGCTGTCCCAGCGCCGCGCAGGCAGCACCGCGGACGTTGGCGGGCCGTCCGTATCGCGACCAGTCGATCGCGAGCTGGACGCCGCGCTCGTCGCGGAGCTGACCGAGGCCTTCGAACGCGTTGATGCGGATGACATCGTTCTGCGAGTCTTTGGCCAGGGCGCGCTCGAGGGCGCCGTACGCCAGCTGCGAGCGCGTCTTGCCTATGGCGGCGGTGGCGGCGGCTTCGACGTAGTAGCTCGCGTCGCCCTGCTCGAGGATGCCGGCGAGGGCCTGAGCTGCGCGCTCCTCGCGGAACTCGCCGAGGGCGCGGACAATGTTTCGCCGGGCCTTGGGATGCGGGACCTCGATCGACGCGAGGATCTCCTCCATGGCCGCGTTGGAGCGGATGGCGCCGAGCGCCTTCCCCGCCTCGGCCTGGACGCCCCAGAACGCATCTTCGCGGGCCGCCTTGCCGAGCGCGGCGATTGACTCCCTGTCGGACTGCTTGCCGAGCGCGCGGGCTGCATCGACGCGGCCGAGGACGTTCTCATCCTCGACGAGCTGGGCGCGCAGCATTTCAGCGGGCCGCTCCAGCTTCAGCGTCTTCAGCACCTCGCCGTCGAGGTTTATCCACTTCGGTTTCGATGCCAGCGGGATGTAGAAAGTCTGTTCCCGCTCCGTCATTTCGATCGAGGTGGCTTGGGTTTCGCCGCTTTCGAGGCGGAAACTGAGGCGTAAGGGCAGCCGGAAGGTTTCAGGGACCTTATCGCCGGTCTGCGTCTGCTTCAGCGCGAGCTTCGCCGACTTCGAGGTTTCGTCCCAGACATAGCTTCCCTCGATCTCGGGGTGGCCGGGACTGAAGACCCACTGGTCGAAGAACCAATCGAGGTTGCGTCCTGTGCTCTCCTCGATGGCGCGTTGCAGGTCCGGGGTGACGACGCTGCTACCTCGGCGGCTGAGCGCGTAGCGGCGAATCGATTTCCAGAACAGGGTCTCGCCGAGCATGACGCGAAGCATGTTGAGGACGAGGCCGCCCTTCTCGTAAAGGTGGCGGTCGAAGATGTCCAGCGGGGCGTTGTAGACGTTGGTGACGATCGGGCGGCGATAGGTGCCAGCCTCGCTGAGGTAAGAGTCGATTTCGGTCTGGACGGCGTAGAGGAACTCGTCGCGGCCCTTGCGGTGTTCGCTGAAGTGCAGCTCAAAGAAAGTGGCGAAGCCTTCGTTGAGCCAACCGTGGGACCAGTCGCGGCAGGTCAACAGGTCGCCGAACCATTGATGCGCGATCTCGTGGGCGAGGAGGTAGTCGCCGTCCTGGTCGAGGCGTGCGCGCTCGTCGAAGAGGATGAGGTCGGTGACGGTGGTCGCGCTGACGTTCTCCATGCCGCCGAAGATGAAGTCCTGCACCACGGCCTGCGAGTACTTGGCGTAGGGGTAGCGGATGCCGGTGCGCTCCGAGAAGAGCTTCATCATCTCGGCCGTGTTCTTGACCAGGGCACGGCCGTCTTCCTCGCGGTTGACGGGCACGTAGCTACGGATCGGGATACCGTCCCACTCGTCGCTGATCTCGGCGAACTCGCCGGCGACGATGCTGGTCAGGTAGGTGACGTGCGGGACGTCCTGGTGCCAGTGGTAGGTGCGCATGCCGCCGCTGCCCGAGTCGACGCCGCGCAGCTCGCCGTTGGAGATGACGATGAACGGCTCACGGACGCTGACGTGGAGTTCGGTCGTAGCCATCTCGTTGGGGTAGTCGTAGCAAGGGAACCAGTGGCGAGAGTCTTCATCCTGGCCCTGTGTCCACGCTTCCAGGCGCTTCCAGGGGTAATTCGCGTCCGGCGCGATGAAGTAAAGACCGCGGCGCGGACTGCCCGCGAAATCGATGACGATGGTCTCCTCTTCGCCGCTATTCTTCGCAGACCCTAGCTCGATGTGGAGCCGGCTGTCCGAGAGGCTGTGCGCCAACGCCGCGCCCTTGCCTGAGGTCACACCCGCGATTTCGAGGTCGACTGCATCGAGATCGAGGCCGGTGAGGCCGTCATTCAGGGGCGTGAAGGTGTGCGCCACGCGGCCGGTGATGCGCTTGGCGTCGAGGTCGAGCTGAACATCGAGACGGACGTGCTTGATGTCGGCGACGCGGTCTCTGGGATAGCGCGGCTTGTCGCCGGGAAGTGGAAAGAGCCCATCTGCGGCGGCTGCCTCCTGTTCACCGTATGCACGACACGTCAGTCGAGCGTCCAGCAGGTAGTCCTCGTGAGACATCTAGATCCCCTGACTAGTCCTTGCGTTAATTATCGTCATCCAGATGCTGGGAACGAGAATCCTTTTCAATCGACCAACTGGCGGAGGATATCGCGGAGCTGGGGCGTCTGCTGTAACGCCCGGCGCAGGCCCTCGATGTCTTCCTGGCCGACCATCAGCGGTGAACGCTGAAACTGTCCCCGGTGGCTGTAGCTGCAGAAGCGAATGCTGAAGCTGCCTGCTGCCTCGCCTTCCGTGTAAGAGAGCAGCTGAATCGTCGGCTCGTGGTATTCACCGGCGAAGGTCGCCTCTTCGACGATTTCGCCACGGCCCCAATGCATCTCAAAGGGGCGGGGAAGTTTGCGTGGAGGTGCCATCGCGGACCTACTCGTGCTTCGAGATGCCGGCGGCCTCCAGCATCGCGGGAATGCGCGACTCCCAGCCGATGGCCATCACGTGCACGCCCTGGCCCATCCCCTTGATCGCAGAGATGATGCGGCCGCCGATCTCGATAGACTTCGCCGATTTGTCCTCCGCGGCGTCCATCTCCTGGATCAGCGCTTCGGGCACGGAAACCCCGGGAAGTGTCTCATTGAGGCGGCGCGCCATGTCGCCGGACTTGAGGATGATGAACCCGGCGATGACCGGCTTGCCGAACTGCTTCGCTTGCTCCATGAACTTCGCGAACACCTCGGGCTCGTAGACGGCCTGGGTCTGAAAGAACTCGGCGCCATCTCGCACCTTGTCGCCCATGCGGGCGACTTCCTTTTCAAGCTCCGGCGCGCCCGGGTTGGCCACGGCGCCGATTGTGTAGTGCGGCGAGCCCTTGAGAGCCTTGCCCATGAAATCGGTGCCCTCATTCATAGACTTGGCGGCCCTGAGGAGCGCCAGGGTGTCGAGGTCGAAGACTGGCTTGGCGTCCGGGTGGTCGCCGGCGCCGGGCGGGTCACCGCCCATGCAGACGATGTTTTCGATGCCAAGCGATGCGGCGGCCAGCATGTCGCCCTGTATCGCTATACGGTTACGGTCGCGGCTGGTGAGCTGGAGGATCGCCTCGAAGCCTGCCTGTTTCAAGGCTACGGCCGCACCGATCGGCGCCATGGTCATGATCGCGCTGGCGGAGTCGGTCAGGTTGAAGGCGTCAACCCAGCCGCGCAGCGATTCTGCCTTCTTCATCATGTCGGTGAGGTCCGTGCCCTTCGGCGGGTTGAGCTCGGCAGTGACCAGGAAGCGGCCGCTGCTCAGGGACTCGGCGAAGCTGGACATGGGACCTCCTTAGGGTGAGGGACGGCGTACAACAGAGGGCCGGGGAGCCTCCCACGGCGGGGAAGCAGGCCGATCATACAACGCGTCTGAGGGGCGATCTACGAGACCTGAGGGCGGCGTCGGCGCGTTTTGACCGCCTGAATCGGCCCATGCTAGAGTTGAATCCAGCCTTATCGAGTTGGCTCCCGTCTTTGGGCGGGAGCTTTCTTCCGTAAGGAACGTGGTGGGCGTCGCCTAGCGGTTAAGGCGCCAGGTTGTGGCCCTGGAGATCGGGGGTTCGAATCCCCTCGCCCACCCCACAAATCTTGA
>DASTLN010000023.1:0-4914 GCA_035714925.1 Dehalococcoidia bacterium
CGCCTTCGAGAAGAGGCGTCGCGCCAGCAAGAGCTCGAGCGACTGCTGCAAACCCGCAACGCGCTCGAAGGCCAGACGTTTGCCACGGCCAGCGTCATCGCGCGCGACCCCAGCAACCTGCGCCGCCGCATCGCCATCGACGTTGGCCGCGAGGATGGCGTCAAGAAAGGCATGCCGGTCATCACGCAAGGCAGCACGCTCGTGGGCACGATTTCGCAGGTCGAAGACGGCCACGCCTGGGTCACGCTGGTAACCGACGTCGATAGCGCCGTCTCAGCTCTGCTACTGGAATCGCGCGCCGAAGGTGTCCTCACGGGCTCCTACAGCCGGCAGCTCAAGATGGACTTCGTCGAGCAAAACGCCACGGTCAACGAGGGCGATACCGTTCTCACCTCCGGCCTCAACGGTACGTATCCCAAGGACCTGGTCATCGGCAAGGTGACCGGCGTCAGCGCCAATCGCCAGGAGTTGTTCCGCAGCGTCACGGTCGAGCCGTTGGCCAGCCTGTCACGCATCGAGACGGTGCTCGTGATGACCAGCTTCGTACCGACTCAGGTAACGCCGCCGTGAGCTACTGGATCGGCCTGCCGTTGCTCGTGCTCGCGGCGCTAACCGAGGTGTCGGTGCTGCCGATGTTTCGCCTCTATGGCCTGCAGCCGAACCTCGTGCTGGTCATGCTCATCGCCTGGCTCATCGTGCGTGGCTCCGGCGAGGCGTTCATCCTTGCGCCGATCGGCGGCGTGCTGCTTGGCTTCGTCGACGGCGCGCCGGTAGGCACCGCACTCATCGGGCTCGCCCCGCTGGCCTTCCTGCAGGATCTGCGCGGCTCGCAGCTACGCGAGGGCGGCCTCATCGCCGCGATCGCCTTCACGATCGTAATGTCGCTGTTCTACAACTTCGTCCATCTCGGCGTCTTCACGATCCTGGGCGAGGCGGGTGAATGGGGCGCCGCGTCCCTGCGCATCATCGTTCCAACCGTCTTCCTCAACGTAGCGATCCTGCTGCCGGCGTACTGGCTGCTAACGCTGGCCAGGCCTGAAGAGCGCCGGACGGTGTACATCTGATGGGTTTCCAGACCGGTCGCAAGCCCTGGACCTCGGACCCGATGTCGCCGGAAGGCGACGAGCGGCGCGCCGTCCGCGAAAAGATTTTTTACTTCGCGCTGCTGGTGATCCTCCTGTTTGGCATCCTCACGATTCAGCTGGCGCGTCTACAACTGGTCAACGGCGACAAGTACAGCGCCCGGTCTGAAACCAACCGCCTCCGCCAGGAGGCCATCCTGCCGACGCGCGGCCTGATCTACGACAGCACGGGGCAGCCCCTCGTCGAGAACCGCGCCGCGTTCGCCGCCGCGGTTGTCGCCGCGGACATACCTGAAATCGACTATTCGGGCGAAGCCAACGTCTGCCGCGCGAAGTGTCTCGACATAACGATTACATTGCAGAACTTTACCGGCGTCCCCGCGGGCGAAGTCGAGGCCACGATTCTCGAACGCAGCGAGTCCAATGACCCGTTTACGCCTGTCGTCATCAAAGAGAACCTGAGCAGTGAGACCGCCTTCGCGTTGCGCGAGAAGCTGGCCGTGCTGCCGGGCGTCCGCGTCATCGTCGAGCCCGTGCGGGAGTATCGGGAGAGCGTCCTCCTGTCGCACATCCTCGGCTTCGTGGGCCCGGTTGACGAGGAGGAGTTCGGCCGTCTCGAGGCGGCGGGCTACCAGTTCGACGACCGTATCGGCAAGGCGGGGGTCGAGTACGCCTACGAGTCCATTCTGCGAGGCAGCGCCGGTACACGCTTTGTTGAGACGGACGCGTCGGGCCGTGAGATCCAGGTGCTGCAAGAGAACCCGGCGCAGGCCGGCCTGAACGTCGTCCTCTCTATAGACCTCGATCTGCAGCGGCAGGTCGAAGAGTACCTGCGCCAGGGCATGGGCGAATCGCAGAACGCCTCCGCCATCGTTATCGACGTCAAGACGGGTGACTTGCTGGCCATGGTCTCGTTGCCGAACTACGACAGCAACATCTTCAGCGGCGAAATCGACGACGACGCACTGCAGGGCCTCATCGATGATCCGGCGAAACCGATGCTAAACCACGCCATCGGTGAGCAGTACCCGCCTGGCAGCACGTTCAAGCAGGTCACGGGGCTCGCCGCGCTGCAGGAGGGCGTGGCGAACGCCGGTACCGAGATATTCAGCCCTGGCTATCTGGATGTCGAGAACGAGTTCATCCCCGGTAAATTCGACAGGTTCGTTGACTGGCGCTCAGACCTCGGCACGATGAACTTCTACCGCGGCCTAGCCATGTCATCGGACGTCTACTTCTACTATCTCGCCGGTGGCTACATCGAGGACGGCAAGTTCACCTTCCAGGGCCTGGGCGAGGAACGCCTCGCCGGCTGGTCCCGGCGCTTCGGCCTCGGTGAGCCGACCGGCATCGACCTGCCTGGTGAGACCGGCGGCCTCGTCCCCGACGGCGCCTGGAAGGAGGAGACGTTCGGCGAAGGCTGGCTGCTCGGCGACACCTACAACTTCGGCATCGGCCAGGGGTACGTTGCGACCACGCCGCTGCAGATGCTCCTTGTCACCGCGGCGATCGCCAACGGCGGCGAGTTGCTGATTCCGCACGTCGTAAAGGAGCTCTCGGACGCAAACGGCGCGCCTGTCCCGCTGCGCCGCCAGACAGTGAAGCGAAACCTCAATATCGACCCGCACAACATCGACATCATGCAGGAGGCAATGCGCCAGTCGGTTGACGATGGCGCGGCTTTTACCGCGGCGGTGAGCAACGTGGTTGTGGCCGGCAAGACGGGTACTGCCGAGTTCGGCCCCGAGATTTCACCCAACGTCTACAAGGAGCACGGCTGGTTTACCGGCTTCGCCCCGTTCAACGATCCCGAGATAGCGGTCGTCGTGTTCATGGAGATCGGTAACGGGCAGGGAACCGCCGCGCCTACAGCGTCGAAGATCATCGACTACTACTTCAACCAGCTCAACGTCGCCCAGGGGGACACACGATGATCAGCTGGCGCGACACGCGCCCGTTCGACTTCGTCCTGCTGGTGACGGCGCTGGCGCTGACGACGTACGGCCTGCTGCTGATCTACAGCGGCTCCCTGACCGCATCGGGCGGCGCCGTCGCGGACGTGCTGCGCGGCCCGGTCGGCAGGCAGTTGGCTTTCGCGATGGTCGGTATTTGCGCCTGCCTCGTAGTCTCGAGACTCGACTACCGATTCCTGGCTCAGGGCTCGGCGGGGCTCTACTTCGGCCTGCTGGCGGCACTGGTATTCGTGCTGCTGGTCGGCGAGTCTGAATTCGGTTCGAAGCGCTGGATCGATATCGGCGGTACGAGGGTGCAGCCTTCCGAGATCGGTAAGCTCATCGTCATCCTGGCGCTGGCGAAGTACCTCTCGGACAACTCGGAGCGGGTCAAAGATCTGCGCGTCTTTCTGACCTCGCTGGCCATCGCGGCGGTACCCGCGCTGCTTGTGTTCGCGGAGCCCGACCTCGGTTCCGCCTCGATTTTCCTCTTCGTCTGGCTCGGCATGGTGATCATGGCCGGCGCCGATATGCGCCACGTTCTCTCCACCATAGGTATGATCATCGCGATCGCGCCGTTCGCCCTGATCATCATCGTCACCGACTACCAGCGCGACCGTATCAGCGTCTTCCTGGACCCCGCAGCCGACGCGCTTGGCCGCGGCTTCAACACGATTCAGGCCGAGATCAGCATCGGCTCCGGCGGCCTGTTCGGCAAAGGCTTGACCGAGGGTTCCCAGACACAACTCGACTACTTGCGCACCCAGACAACCGACTACGTCTTCAGCGTCCTCGGCGAGGAGCTTGGCTTCGTCGGCGCCATGGTGCTGTTCTCGCTGTTCATCCTGCTGCTGTTCCGCGGCCTGCGCGCCGCCGCCATCTCTCAGGACGTCTTCGGCCGCATGATTGCGGTGGGGATCGTGATCTTCATCCTGCTGCAGACCTTCATCAACGTCGGCGTCAACATCCGGCTGTTTCCGGTGACGGGCATCCCGCTGCCGTTCATCAGCCAGGGCGGCAGCTCCCTCGTCACCGTCTTCATCGCCGTCGGCCTGCTCGAGAGCGTGATCATGCGCCACAGACAGGTCTCGCTCTAGCGAGGTCTCGAACAACGGTCAAACTAATCGTTGGACAGCAAAGAGGCCCCGGATTTCGGGGCCTCTCTCATTTCTGCGTTGCGCGGTTAGCTACGTGCTGGTCTCTGCCAGCTCCGGCGCCGCCTTCGTCGTGATCGCGATCTCGCCCGCCTCGCAGTCGACGACGACGGTGTCGGCCGGGCCGAAGCGGCCCTCCAGCAACGCCTCGCTGAGGCGGTCCTCCAGCTCGGTCATAATGACGCGCCGCAACGGCCGGGCGCCGAATACGGGGTCGTAACCCTTCTCGCCGATCCAATCGCGGGCCGAGTCTGTGACCTCCAGGCTGATGCCCTTGGTCAGCAGGTTCTTGGCCACGTTGACCAGCTCCAGGTCGACGATGGAGCGGATGTGTTCCTTCTGCAGGGAGTGGAACACGATCTGCGCGTCGATGCGGTTGAGGAACTCGGGACGGAAGACTCGCTTCAGCTCCTCCTCCACCTTGTCCTTCATCCGCTTGTACTGGTGCTCTTCCGTCTTCACCTCGTCCCGTTCGACCGAGAAGCCGAGGCCGCCCTCGCGGCGAATCAGGTCTGAGCCGACGTTTGAGGTCATGATGATGATCGTGTTGCGGAAGTCGACCTTGCGGCCCTTGGCGTCCGTCAAGCTGCCGTCGTCGAAGACCTGCAGCAGCATGTTGAAGACGTCCGGGTGGGCCTTCTCGATCTCGTCCAGCAGGATGAGGCAGTAGCCCTTGCGGCGCACCGTGTCGGTCAGCTGACCGCCGTCGTCGTAACCGACGTAGCC
>DASTLN010000024.1:0-16692 GCA_035714925.1 Dehalococcoidia bacterium
GTTCGGATTTACACGGGGGAGGACGAGGAGTCTCACTTCGAAGACCTCAGCGCGACGCTGATTGACGGCCAGTTCGGGCCGACGCTGATGCAGGCGGCCGAGAGCATCTTCTTCACGCGCAATCCGGCGGGCCACATGGGCAGTTGGCACACGGCGCCGCGACGGCAATACGTCATCGGCATCGCGGGAGAGGTCGAAATCGCGACGGGTGACGGGACGGCGATGCGGTTTAAGCCGGGAGACGTGCTGCTGGCCGAGGACCTGACCGGTCACGGCCACACGACGAGTGTGGTGGGTGACGGCATTCGCATCTCCGCGATGGTGCCGCTGCGGGACCAGGCGTCACGATGAAGGTCTACAACTTCGACCTCCTCGCCTACCCTCAGCTGGACAACAACGCGCCGCGGACGCCGGTGCCGAGCAACTACTTCGACCCGGCGGTGGGCGCCCAGAATTACCACGACCACATCGACGAGATGGCTTACTGCGAGGACCTGGGCTTCGACGGCGTCGTCTTCAACGAGCACCACTACAGCGCGTATGGGACGATGCCTTCGCCGAACCTGATTGCCGCTGCACTGAGCCAGCGGACGAAGCGGATGCGCATCGGCGTTCTGGGCAACATCCTGCCGCTGCGGTCGCACCCGGTGCGGGTGGCCGAGGAGTACGCGATGATCGACTGCCTGACGAACGGGCGGCTGATCGCGGGCTTCGTGCGCGGCGTGCCGGCAGAGTACGTCTGGTACAACGTGGAGCCGACGGAGTCGCGCGGGCGCTTCGAGGAGGCGTACGAGCTGATCACGACGGCGTGGACGCAGCCGGTGTGGAGCCACAAGGGCGAGTTCTTCGAGTTCGAGGATTGCGCGCTTTGGCCGCGGCCGTTGCAGCAGCCCTACCCGCCGATCTGGGTGGCGGCGCGCAGCGCGGAAAGCCTGGAGTGGTGCGTCTCAAAGCGGCTGCCCGTGGCGCAGGTGTACTCGACGACGGCGCAGATCGAGGACACATTCGGCTACTACCGCGAGGTGGCGCAGCAGGCCGGCTGGGAGGCGGAGCCGGACCACTTCATCCTGACGCGCCACATTTACGTGGGCGAGAGCGACGAGGCGGCGCGGCGCATCGCCGAGCCCGCGCTGCGCTACTTCTTCACGCTATCGGCGCGCGGTTTCAACGAGGCCGTGAACGAGCGCGCGGCGGACCGCGCCAAGCTGAATGCGGCGTTGAACTCGGAGCGGTCGTTCAACTACTTCCGGGAGGAGAACCGGCCGCGCATCGACTTTTCCACGCTGTCGTGGGAGGAGCTGGTGTCGACGGGCTACGTGATCGCGGGCAGCCCGGAGACGGTGGTGAGCCAGCTTCAGGAGCAGATGGCGAGCGTCGGCGCGGGGCACTTCATGGGCATGTTCCACATCGGCAATATGGCGCATGACGAGGTCTTGCGATCGCTCGAGCGGTTCTCGCGGCACGTTATGCCGGCGCTCAACGGAGCGGCCTAGGACCGTAAGGGCGCGGGCGTTGGCGTGGGGTCAGTCAGCCTGATCACGAGCCGGTACCACCAGGATGGGTGCGTTGCCGCCCAGGAGCCTGTCGGTCACACTGCCGAGCGCCGTCCGGACCACGCCGCTTCGGCCGTGGCTGGTCATCACGACGAGGTCGATAGACTCGGCAGCTATGTAATCTTCGAGCATCGGCGCGGTTGTCCCGACGTCGACGTTGATTTTTGCGGCCTTGAGTCCCATCCTGTCCCGCACTTGTTCCAGGTACTGCTGCCCGGCCTGCTTGAGGTCTTCAATGGCTTGTGAAGTGTAGAGGGCCGTATAGAACGCATCGCTCCCGGGCGCTCCAACGAACGGCACCGGCACCACTCGCATCAAATGAACTTCAGAGTTGAAGCCGCGCGCGAAATCCGCTGCAACGGGCAGGCTCTTTTCGGCCCGGCTGGAACCGTCGAGTGGCAGGAGTATTTGACGGAAGGGCGGGATCGCCTCGGCCTCCAGCCAGGCGCCGCGCTCCATCGCCTTCGGCCCGACGATGAGAACGGGACACTCGGCGCTGCGCACGACCTTATCTGTCGTGCTTCCGCGACTCCACCGCGACAGTCCGGAACGGCCGTGGGTGGAGATGATCAAGAGCTGTGTCTGGTCTCTCCGGGCTCGCTCCAGGATGACTTCTGCCGGATTGCCGTGCGTCACGCTGGTGTCGACGTGAGCACCGAGATGGCTCCTGATATCCGAAGCAACCTCTCTCAGATAGGTCTCAAGGAGGTTCCGTTCTCGCTCGACGCTGTCCTCGTCACCCGGCGCGTGGATGTCCTCGGCCTCGTCGATGATGCTCACGAGGTCGACGCGCAGATCTCCCATGTGATTCATGGCCGGCAGGAAGGTCAATGCTCGTTCTGACAGGCGGGAGCCGTCCAGTGGGATCAATACGTTGAAGTCGCTCATGCAGAAGCCTCCAGGCCATAGAGTGCGCAGGCGTTGGCATACAGGACCTTTTCGCGCACCTGCGGCGCGATGCCGTCCATCAGCTGCTCGATGACCTCCTGGGAGTCCGGCCAGGTGCTGGCGGGGTGGGGGTAGTCCGAGGCCCACATGACCTTGTCCTCCGGCAGGATGTTGAGCATCTTGATGCCGTAGAAGTCGTCCTGGAAGGTCATCCAGATCTGGCGCGGGAAGTACTCACTGGGCAAGAGGTCCGGTAGCTTCTCGATGCCGTCCATCTTCTCGTGGCCCATTCGTATGCGGTTTAGCATGCGGTCCATGGCCTGGATGAAGTTGGGAATCCAGGCGAGGCCGGACTCGGCCATGACGAGCTTGAGGCCCGGGTGGCGGTCGAGGACGCCGGTGAAGATGAGGCCGGCGATCGGCTGGATGAGCTGGTAGCCGGGGTGGTTGGAGGCGAAGCGCGTGGCGCGGTCGACGACGGGGTTCTTCGGTTCGGCAGCGGGTGCGCGGTTCTTGCCGGTCTCGACGGCGAGGTGGAAGCCGATGGCGTGTCCGGTCGCTTCGGCGCAGTCCCAGAAGGGTTCCCATTCGGCGTCGTAGACGGGCGGTTGGGCGCGGTCGGCGAGGAGGTTGAAGTGTCGCATGCCGAGCTTCGCCATGCGAAGCAGCTCGTCGCGCGCCGCGAGCGGGTCTTCCATCGAGAGCTGGGCGGCGCCGATGAGGCGTTCCGGCTTGCTGGCGCAGAAGTCGACCAGCCAGTCGTTGTAGGCCTCGTAGCTGGCGCGGCGCAACTCCGGGTCGGCGATCTTGAGGGGGTCAGTCGGCCCGTAGAGGACGCTGGCGTCGACGCCGTCGCGGTCCATGTCGGCGAGGCGCAGGTCCGGGGTGGTGGTGCGCAGCTCGCCCTCCTTGAGGACGTCGCCTGCGCGGTCGAGCGCCCACTGGCTGAGGCCGCTGCCGTAGGGCGCCCAGAGTCCCCAAAGGGTGCCTTCGCACTGCCAGTGCTTGCCGCTGTCGGTGTCGACGACGCTGGGGGCTCGATCGCGCAGAGCTACCGGCAGACGCTCCTGCCAGAGGTCCGGGGGCAGCCAGCGCAGGTCGATGTGGTCGTCGGCCGAGATGACGTTGTACTGCATGTCGTGTCCTCCGCCGGGAGCAAGACTCGTCGTCGCTGAGGGTATCAAAGATTGAAGCGCCGGCGTACCGGCAGCGAGGCCAACTCAGTCAAACGGTACGCGGACCAGCACGATGCCGGGCCGGCGCTGCAACGACCGGCGCAGCCGGGAGCCGGAGCCACCGTGCAGAAGCCGGTGCCAGGGATTACGAGTGTTCACCTCGCCGAGTACGACGGTTAGAGACCGATCTGGGTCGTCGAGCCGGAACGAATCGACGTAAGCGTCTATGGCGTGCATGAGCGAACGGTAGGGCGCCTCGACGATAGTGATGGGGATGTCGGGCGCGAATTGCTTCCAGCGTTGTCGCAGCTCCTCGCCCGCCTCGCGGTCGAGCGCGATGTGGACGGCCCAGACGTCGGCGGAGAGTCCGCGGGCGTAAGCCGCAGCCTGCAGCGACACTCTGTCGACGTCTTCGACCAGGAGCAGGACGCGCAGGGGCGCGAACGGCGCCGGCGAGGCGAGGGCCGCAGCCTCCGAAGTCGACGTAGCAACGGCGAGGGCTCGTTCCGTGGCGTCGTAATGGCGTCTGATGAGCCCGAGCAGCACTACGAGCAGCGCGATAGCGGACATCGAGAGCCAGGCGCCGTGCTCGAACTTGGTGGCGCCGACGATAGCCGTGACGACGAGCGTAACGGTGCCTCCGAGGGCGCTAAGGACAACTGCCCTGCGCCAGCCGGGGGCTCGGAGACGACGCCAGTGGACCACCATGCCGTACTGCGAGAGCGTGAAAGCGAGGAAGACGCCAAAAGCGTAGAGCGGAATAATCTTCGTCGTCTCCGCGCCGAAGAGCACGAGAATGATGCAGGCGCAAAGCCCCAGGACGAAGATCCCGTTGGAGAAGACGAGGCGATCGCCGCGGAACAGGAAGTGGCGCGGCATGACCCGGTCTCGCGCCATGACGGACGAGAGGACAGGCAAGTCGGCGAAGGCGGTGTTGGCGGCAAGGACTAGGATCAGGCCGGTCGAGGCTTGAATCACGTAGAAAGGGATGCCGCCGCCGAAAACGGTGCGGGCTATCTGCGAGACAACCGTCTGTGTTTCCGAAGGCAGGACGTGCATTTCGCGCGCCAGGACCGTTGTACCGAGGAAGAAGGCTGACAGGATCACGACCATCCAGGCCTGAATGGTGATGGCGTTGCGCCACTCCGGCGGTTTGAAGTTCGGCACGCCGTTGGCGACGGCTTCGATGCCGGTCAGCGCCGCAGCGCCGGATGAAAACGCGCGCAGGAGCAGGAAGGGCGTGACGGCGGCCGCACCGGCCTCGAGCGCGTGTTCCGGTGGTTCGGCGTGGAGGTCGTCGCCCAGGGCGATGCGTGTGAGACCGACGGCAATCATCGCAGCGAAGCTGAGGATGAAGAAGTACGTGGGGATGGCAAAGATGGTGCCGGACTCGCGGATGCCGCGCAGGTTCGCCGTCGTGAGCAGCGCGACGAAGAAGATAGAAAGCGGCACCTTGTATTCGTAGAGGTCAGGGAGTGCGGAGGTAACCGCGGCCACGCCGGCGGCAATCGAGACGGCCACGGTCATTACGTAGTCGACGAGCAAGGCGGCGCCGCCGAGCAGGCCCGCGCGCTGCCCAAGGTTGGACGACGCGACGATGTAAGCGCCACCACCGTTGGGATAGGCGCGGATCGTCTGACGGTAGGAGGTGACCACCAGCGCCGTGAGCGCCACCAGGGCAACCGTTATGGGCAGGGAGTAGACGAGCGCGCCGGTACCCGCGACGACGAGGATGATGAGGATCTCTTCCGTGGCGTAGGCGGAAGACGAGAGGTTGTCGGATGAGTAGACGGCGAGCGCCTTGATCTTAGAGAGTCGCTGGTGCGGCAGTGCGGCCGTTGCCAAGGGCGGCCCGATCAGCACTCTGCGTGTCGTGCTGATCAGCCGCCCCACCATGGACGCGGGCTTCAGGGACGCTTCTGTGGCCTCGTAGAGGCCTTCGCCTTGCTCGCGAAGTGTCTGGTCCCTGGTGCGGACGCGCCGGAGGAAGGGCGCGCCAGGTTTGCTGCCGTGGATTCCGCGTTGCAGCGTCAGCGCCGGCCTGGGCGACCGCCGGCGTGGCAGCCTTACAAAGTCTGGTTCGCTGGGATCTGGCGCACCCTGCGCGTTTTCGTCCATGTTCCTACGAAAAGCGTAGGAGGGTTCGTGTCAGGGAGCTGTAAGGATGGCGGTCAGCGCCGTACGGGAACTGTCAGAATTCCGGCGGGTCGAATCTGTAACCGACTCGTGGCTCAGTGCGAATGTAACGCGGGTCGGCGGCGTCATCCTTGAGCTTGGCGCGTAGCTGGTTGATGTAGGTGCGGAGCACGGCAGAGTCCTCGTATTCAGAGCCCCAGACGGAGCGAAGAATCATGGCGTGGGTCAGGACCTTGCCGCGGTTCATCGCGAGGTACTTGATGAGGCCGTACTCAGTCGGCGTGAGGCTGACCTCCTCGCCGGCCAGCGTCACGCGCCTGCGATCGAGGTCAATGTGCAGATCGCCGGCATCGATCAGCGGTTCGGAGGCTCGCAATGAGCTGCCGTGTCGCAGGGCAACGCGGACGCGTGCCAGCATCTCGTCGACGCCGAAGGGCTTGGTCAGGTAGTCGTCGGCTCCCTCGTCGAGGGCGCGGACCTTGGTCTTTTCATCGCCGAGCGCCGAGATAACGACGATCGGTGTCTGGCTGGTCTCGCGGATCGTGCGGCAGACATCGACGCCGCTGATGTCCGGCAGCATGAGGTCAAGAAGGACAACGTCCGGCTTGAAGCTGGCGAATTCGAGGAGCGCGGTGGCGCCGTCAGGCGCCTCCCGCGAGGCGTAGCCGGACTTCTCGAGGTACTGGTGCAGGGCGCGGCGCAGCTGGGCCTCGTCTTCGACCACAAGGATGCGGGCCCCGCTCATACGGGTACGTGGCTTTCGGTATCCGCGGGCAGACGAATGCGGAACAGCGTTCCGGAGGGCGAGCTGTCGACGCTTACACTGCCGCCGCAGAGTTCGACAAAGCTCTTGACGATGGTCAGACCGAGCCCGCTGCCTGGGACGCGTACTTCGCCGGACCGGAAGTGGCGCTCGAAGACATGGGGCAGGTCTGCCTCGGGAATGCCCGGCCCTTCGTCCTCGACTTGAATTTCCACAGTCTCGCCGGATGCGGTCGCGGCCAACCGGACCGCGCCTCCCGGCCGAGAGTATTTCAGCGCGTTCTCGAGCAGGTTAACGAGTGCCTGGGTGATCAGCAGCTCGTCGCCGACTACGCGGCAGGAATCGTCCGCAACGACGGTGACGCTGCGGCCCTCGGCCTCGGCGGATGTCGTCTGCACCGCCCGGGTGAGCAGATCTCGTACGGAGAGGGAGGTCTGGTCTGGCGTGAGCTCGCCGGCCTGGATGCGGTTGAGTTCGAGGATGTCGCCGATGAGGCGTATAAGACGGTCGGTCTGCCGGCCGATGGAGCGATGCATGGAGTCCACGTCGACGGGCGACCAGGAGACTACGGGGTCGAGGAGGCTGGAAATCGCGGCCTTGATGCCGGCCAGGGGCGTGTTGAGGTCGTGCGAAATCGAAGAGAGGAGGCCGGCCTTCATCTGGTCGGCCTGAGACAAAGCCTCGGTCCTGGCTGCTTCTCTGGCGAGGTCGATCCGCTGCAGTGTAATTGCCGCCTCCGACGCGACGGCATCGAGCAAGCGCCACGGATCGCCGCCGAAGGGGGAGTCACCGAGCGGCCCATCGAGGCGGAGGACGCCTCGGACCTCGTCGCCGAGCAGCAGGGGTACGAACACGACCGCACGACCCGGCTCGTAGGCGGCTTCGCGCCCGCGGGGTATGACGATGCGCCGCCGTCTCGAAGCCTCCGGGACCGCGCCGCCCATGCCTAGCGTCCTTCCCTCGCCCGCGGCGCGGTCGGCCAGCGCGCGCTCGGCTGTATCCGGCAGGCGCCGGGACGAATCGCCGCCCGCGCTGGCGACGGGTTGCCACCCCTCCGGGCCGCGGACGAGTACCGCGGCGCCCGGGTTAGAGAGCGCGGACGTGACGAAAACGCATAGCGTTTGCAGGGCGTTTTCGGGTTGGGTTTCCAGGCCGAGGGCCCGGCTCAGAGCCAAAGCGACTTCGGCTTCGGCCTGGCGCCGTCTCGCTTCCTGGGCTGCGGCGACGGCGGTGGCCAGTAGACCGCCTCCAATCGCGGAGACCGCGAGGAAGATCGCCAGCGCGCCGACGTTGCGGGGTTCCTGGACGGTGAAGTTGTGCAGCGGTTCGAGGAAGAAGAAGTTGAAGGCAACGTTGACCAGCAGCGCGGCAAAAATGCCGATGGCGCGACCCCAGATTGAGGCGATCAGCAGGGTCAGGAGAAGAAAGATGAAGCCGACGTTGAGCAGTCCTATGTCGGCCCTGAACGGAACGAGGACGGCGACCAACAAAGACGTGGCGAGCAAGGTCACGGCTACGCCGACCGCAGGACTTGCGGACACGAAGCTCAGTTTCACGATCTGAGTTTACGCCTGCGCGCGGTTAGCCGGCTTTGACCGGCTCCGGTGTGACGTAGCGCAGCTCGCTGCGGGGGCGGCCACTGGGCTCACGCCACTCACCTGACATTTCGATCCAGACGCGGTGGTGCTCGGCGTCCTGGTGGACCTGATAGGCGGCCTCGTCCTTGAAGACCTGGAAGAGGCACATCATCGTGGGATCGTCCACGTCCTGCATGACCTCGTAGCGGATGCAGCCGGGCTCCTTGTTGGTGGCCTCGGCGCAGATGCGCATGTTGACGATGTAGTCATCGATGTGCTGCGGCCGAATTTTCGTGAACAGGATGACGGTGTACATCAAAGCCCCCTTTGATTCGAAGCGCTACTTCACCGCGGCCGCGAAGTGCGGGACGACGTGATTGCCGATCAGTTCGAGCGAGCGCATCACGTCGGCCTGGGGCATGCCGCCCCAGTTGCCCTGAAAGATGACCTGGCCGATGCCCATGGCGCCAATCTCCTCGATGGCGCGGCAGCATTCGTCCGGCGTGCAGAAGAAGAAACCGGGGTCGCCTTCGCCATAGCCGATGGGTCCCGAGAGCCGCGGCGTTAGCGGGTCTGTATTGAAGGGCGAGGCGCGACCCGGGGCGGGGGTTACGGTCGCAACCATCTTGCGGAACCATTCGTAGTAGGGCGTCGCGACTTCCCAGGCTTTCGCCCGCGTCTCCTCGATGTGCGTGATGCGGGAGAGCAGGACGTGGTCGCTGCTGAAGGTGTGACCGGATTCGGCGAGGCCGGCCTTGTAGGCCTCAAGCAAGACCGGGATGCGGTCGAAAGAGACTCCGGAGGAGAGCTGCAGGTGGAGGCCGAGTCGCCCGACCCTGGTTGCGGACTCGACGCTGCCGGCGGCGGCCCAGACGGGCGGATGCGGCGTCTGGGCCGGCTTGGGCTCGACTGAGATGTCGTTGTAGCGCCAGAAGCGGCCCTCGTGGGTGAAACGTCCGGGCTCCCGCCAGGCTTTGAGGATGACCTCAAGCGCCTCGTCGTAGCGCGCCGTCGAGTCTTCGAGGGACAGGTCGAAGCCGTTGAACTCGGTCCACTGGAAGCCGCGGCCGACACCGAGGTCGAGCCGTCCACCGGAGAGCAGGTCGACGGTTGCTGCCTCTTCGGCCAAGCGCACCGGGTCGTGGAAGGGCAGGACGAGGACGGCGGTGCCGAGACGAATCGTGCGGGTCTGCGCCGCGAGGTAGCTCAGCAGCGCCAGCGTCGACGAGAGGATGCCGTGGCGGGTGAAGTGGTGCTCGACGAAGAAGCTGGAGTCGAAGCCGAGCTGCTCCGCGCGCAGCGTCTGCTCGATGCAGCCGGTGAACTGCGACGTCTGGTCCGTGGTCTCAGGCCACTGAATGTTCTGAAAGAGGCCTAGCTTCATCTGGTAGCGACCCGAATCTAGGCTCGAACGCGAGTACCGGCGTTGCAAGCTCCGCCATGATACCGCTGAGCGGCCGTAGGGTCCTTGATGGCGATGCCTGAGGCGCCTACCGGCCGGCTGCTAGACTGGCCGCTATCGTGACCTCAACTCGACAGGAAGTCCGACTTGCGGAGGTCATCGCCTCCCTGGCGCTGGCAACGGACCTGGCGACGGGCCAACCGTTGGAACACGGCCTGCGGCGCACCTTGCTGGCGATCTGGCTGGGCGAGGAACTGGGCATAGACAGCGAAGAGCTGAGCACGACGTTCTACGTGGCGCTGCTGGGCTCGGTCGGCTGCATCCTAGACGGCGCCGCCTTTGCGGACTACGTGCGCGACGAGATCGATCTACGGCGTGAAATGGTCATGCTGGACGGCTCGAAGTCACTGCAGGTCGCGGCGTTCTTTCTGCGCAAGACGGGAGAAGGTGACGCGCCGTTTCGGCGGTTGCGGAAGTTCTTGACGGTCTCGCGGCAGTCGGAGTCGGTATGCAGGGATGTTGCTCTGCACGTTGGCGGCTTGCTGGACCTCGGTCCAGTGGTCCGAGGGGCACTGGGCCAGTGCGACGAGCACTGGAACGGTACCGGCTCGGGGCTGGGGCTGAAAGGCGAGGACATTCACCTTGCGGCGCGGCTGTTCATTCTTTGCCACGACGTCGAGGTGTTCAGCCGAGCTGGAGGCGTCGAAGCCGCGATGGCTGTGGTGAAGGACCGCTCGGGCCGGGTCTACGACCCGCGGATCGCCGAGCGCTTTCTCGCCGTCGGAGGCGCGCTCATTGAGCGTTTGCAGTCGGTGTCGGCCTGGGAGGCAGTGCTAGAGGCAGAGCCAGAGCCGGTTCGCCGCCTGTCGTCGCCGGAGTTTGACGACGTGGCCCGCAAGATCGCGAACTTCGTCGACGTGCGATGTCCGCATACGCTGGGGCACTCGACGGGTGTTGCCTACTTCGCCGAGGGCGCCGCAAGGGCGCTCGATCTGGGCGATTCGGAGGTGATGCAGATACGGCAAGCGGGGCTGCTGCACGATCTGGGGCGCGCCGGAGTCGCGGCTTCATTGTGGAACAAAAAGGGTCCGCTCAACGACGAGGAGTGGGGGCGCATGAAGCGGCACCCCTCGCTGACGGAGCTGGTGCTCGCGAGGTCTACCTCGCTGGGACACCTGGGCACGCTGGCGGGGCTTCACCACGAGAAGCTGGACGGGTCGGGGTACCGGGGGCTCACGGCATCCTCCTTGCCGGTTGCGGCCCGCATCCTGGCGGTCGCCGACACATACCAGGGCAAGCTGGAGCCGCGGCCGCATCGCGCAGCGCTATCACCGGAACAGGCGGTGGGCGAGGTGCGACAGGAGGGTGAGCGGGGCCTGCTGGATCCGGACGTCGTCGACGCGGTGCTGTCGGTGGCCGGACATCAACGTGTGGCACCTAGCCGGGCGTTGCCTGCCGGGCTCAGCGAACGCGAGGCCGAGGTGCTGCGGCTGGTCGTGCGTGGCATGTCGAACCGGCAGATCGCAGACTCCCTGGTGCTGTCGCCGAAAACGGTCGGGCACCACATCGAGAGCATCTACGCCAAGATCGGCGTTTCGACCCGGGTTGGCGCGACGTTGTTTGCGGTCCAACACGGCCTCGCGGCAGGGGATTACACGCCATCTTCTGAGTAGCTTTTGGGACGCTGAATCGACCTGGCAAGATGGGGCAATCACCCCATGCGCCGGGTCGCCACGGTCGAGACAATGCCAGCAGGCATTAGTTCGAGATCAGAGGAGGCATGAAATGTCAGAAGCCAACAAGCAGGTAGTGCGCGATTGCTGGGGCGCCGCGAACAGGCACGACGTGTCGGAGCTCGGCAGGTACTACGCCGAGAACGTGGTCTACCACGGCAATGACGGTGAGGTCCGGGGCCGGGATGCGGTCAAGGCATACCTTTCCGCATATATGACGGCGCTGCCGGACTTGAAGCTGACCGTCGAGGATCTCTTCGGCGAGGGCGATCGCGTTTTCAGCCGGACCCGTCTGGAGGGCACCAACACGGGAGCATTCCGGGAAATCCCGCCGACGGGCAAGCGCCTCGACCTGCGCTGGGTGATGAACGTGGCGCGCCTGGACGGAGGGAAGATCGTCGAAGAGTGGGAAATCTGCGACCAGATGGACATCCTGAGTCAGCTCGGGCTGATGGAGGCTTCGCCGGCCGGCGCCTAAGCCATCGATTGGGTTGTGGAGGAGGCGCCTCAACATCCAGGCGGCGAGGCGCTTCTTCCGTCCTCGGGGAAGAGCGTGGTTGGTCTAGCTGGGCGCGGAGAGGAGGCCGTAGCGCGTGAGCATCTGATGGACCTCAACCGGCTTCGGCGCGGCGCCGAAGTCGAGATGATAGCCGTCCTCCGGCGGCGGCTCCATGGAGCTGTGGGACAGCTTGAGCTGCTCCATGATCCAGGGCAAGAGGACAAAATCGAGGATGCCGCGTTCGGTAATCGTCTTGCCGGCGCGTTCCATTTCCTGGCGCAGCTGAGCCAGCGCCTCCCAGGTGATCGAAGCCCGCACTTCGCCGGTCGCCTCGCCCAGGCTGTAGATGACGCGAAGGTGCTCCGCCTGGCGGTACTCCGCGCGCGAATCGAACGCCTTCTGGATGTTGAGGATGCTGACGTCCGGGCCACCGACGGCTGTCTTGCCGTCGGCGCCGTCGGCGGTCTTCTTCTTGAATAGCGGCATATCAAACCCCGGCGCACGCCCACGCACTGTGGATGGGAGCGAAACGCTTACTTAAGTGATCGGGCCAACAATGCCAGTTCTTGAGGGCGAACAGCGCGCTTAGTGTCAAGGATTCCCGGATTTTGCCGGGACGAAGCGCATCGAGAGCGAGTTCACGCAGTGGCGTGTGTCCTTCGCGGTGAGGCGCTCGCCGAGGAAGACGTGTCCGAGGTGACCGCCGCAATTGGCGCACTCGATCTCGATGCGGTGGCCATCGGGGTCAGGCAGGCGTTTTACGGCGCCGGGAATCTCATCGTCGAAGGCGGGCCAGCCGCAATGCGCGTCGAACTTGTCGGTCGAGCGGTAGAGTTCGGCGTTGCAGCGCCGGCAGACGTAGGTGCCGGCCTCGTAGAAGTCGTCGTATTCGCCGGTGAAGGGCGGCTCCGTACCCTTGGACTCGATGACGTATCGCTCGTTCGCTGTCAGGTCGTTGTACTTCGTCTCTGCCATGGCCTGGACCACCTCCCGAGATGTTGATCACAGTTTACGGTGCCCCGGGCCGGGCTGCGTCCTTTGGGAAGCAGCGGACGAGAGCAGATTCGAATACAAAACGATCATGGATTACAAGGATAAGAGCCATCTATTACAGGTGATGCAGTTCGAGTGATTTTCAATGAATTTTAATTCTAGATTCATATTGACTAGTACGGCGCGCTTGCCGAAGATTCCAGCAAGGACAGCAGGGCTCCCAAAGGGCCAATTAGCTGAGCAAAGAAGGAATCGATCCATGTTCAAGATGAGCACCAAGGGCGAGGCGAAATCTTCTCGCCACGACCCATTGCCGAAGGACGTTGCCGTATCGCTGAAGGAGCAGTTCTCCAGCCTGGCCGGGCAGGACCTGAGCGGCTACACATGCGCACAAGAGCGTTCGAACCAGAAGGGCGCGAAGCACGACCTGCACATCTACGACGCGTCGGGCGAGCTGCGCTATGAGGGCCGGCGGTTCGACGGAGCGCAGGGCATTTCGTTCTGGAAGCCCGGCGCGGTCTAGCGGCTGGGGCCGAGCGGTGAGCTCTGCCCCGTGCTCTGCTCGTAGGCATCGCGGGCGCGCGTCGTCGCTTCGACGCGCGCCGCGTTGACTCTTTCGGCGTTGCGGCGGGCGTCGTCCTCAGACGCAGAGAGGCTGACAAGGCTGCCCTGGAATCGCGGCTTCACGTAACGGGCAATGAGCTCGTAGCTGTGCATGATCTGCTCTCGCGTCGCCCAGTCGACGCTCGTTACCAGTAGACCGCCGAAGCCACCGCTCCGCTCGGCGAGGCGCTCAATCGTCGCGATCAGGTCGTCGGGTGTACCGATGCACCAGGTGTTGCGCTCGTTCATCTTGTCGACGATCTCGTCCTGTTCGGCCTCGAAGGGCTTGGGGAAGCCCATGACGCCCTCGAAGTAGTCACGCCAGTAGACGCCGGCGCGCTGCCTTACCTCGGCCATCGCCTGCTCACGCGTCTCCGCGAGATGCACCTGCATGACGAGGCGCCACTCCTCGCGGTTGACCGTCCTGCCGTGCTCAGCCGCGGTCTGCTCGGCGATGTTCCAGTAGTCGGCCAGAGTCGCGGCGCCGCGGGGGCCGGAGATAGAGAGGACGCCGAGGCCGTACTTGCCGGCGAGCACCATTCCGGACGGCGATGCGGCCGCGGCGACGGCGAGCGGGAAGTGGGGTTGCGTGTAGGGCCGCAGGTGAAGGCGGGCTTCGTTGAGTTCGAACCAATCGCTCTTGTAGGTGAAGGGCGTGGGGTCTGTGAGGAGGCGCAGGATGACGCCCATCGACTCGTCCATGCGCGGGCGCTGAGTGTTGGGCTCGATGCCGAGCATCAGGGCGTCGGTGACCAGCGCGCCGGGGCCGACGCCGAGCATGACGCGGCCGCGCGTCATGTGGTCGAGCAGGACCATGCGGTTGGCGACCATGAGCGGGTGGTGGTAGGGCAGCGAGGTGACGCCGGTGCCGAGCTTGATGTGTTTGGTGCGGTCGGCGGCGACGCCGATGAAGATCTCCGGCGAGGCGATGATCTCCCAGCCGGCGCTGTGGTGCTCGCCGATCCAGGCCTCGTCGAAGTCGAGGTAGTCGAGCCACTGCATCAGCTCGAGGTCGCGTTCGAGGGCGAGCGTGGGGTCTTCGCCGAGCTGGTGGAACGGGGCCATGAAGACGCCAAACTTGAGTCGGGAGGGCATTGTCATTGCGGTCTCTAATCCAGGTTCGTACGGGTATGTCAGTAGCGATACGCTATCGCGCCGGGGCCTCTAAGTCTAACGGACGATCTGATTCCATCCCTAACGATTTTCATAGGCTTGACACGTTGACCAGCTAGGGCTAGCTTGTGGCCGCCGCCCCGCTGATCATTCCCCCGCGACCACGACTTCAAGGAGCCAAGCCATGAAGCGCAGCGATAGCCGCATCATCACGAGCCATGCGGGCAGCTTGCCACGCCCGGACGACCTGTTGCAGATGAACCGCCAGAAACAGACGGGCGAAGCAATCGACGAGGGGGCGCGGGCGGCGCTGATCAAGGCGTCCGTGCCAGAGGTGGTAAAGAAGCAGGTCGAGGCCGGCGTGGACGTGATCAACGACGGCGAGTACGGCAAGACGAACTTCCTCAACTACGTGCAGGAGCGGCTGGGCGGCTTCGAGCGGACGGGCAAGATGGAGCACATGGGCGCGATGGCGGACAACCGGCGCGACCGCAGCCTGTTCCCGGAGTTCTACGAGGCGGAGCTGGGCAGCCGCTTCGCGGCAAGGCCGCAGCTGGCCTGCACGGGGCCAGTGACGTATATCGGGCAGGCGTTGCTGCAGACGGACATCGACAACTTCAAGGCGGCGCTGCAGGGCGCGAAGTACGAAGAGGCTTACATGCCGGCGCTGGGGCCAACCTACGCCGGCGAGAACCAGTACTACAAGACGCAGGAGGAGTACGAGATCGCCGTCGCGGAAGCGATGGCGGTGGAGTACCGGGCGATCGTCGATGCGGGCTTCGCGCTGCAGATCGACGACCCCGGCCTGCCGGCGTACTGGGACGGCACGCTGGTGGCGCCGAGCCTGGAGGACTATCGCAAGCAGTGCGCGCATCGCGTTGAGCTGGTGAACCACGCATTGCGAGGCATCCCGGAGGACCGCGTGCGCTACCACATCTGCTGGGGCAGCTGGCACGGCCCGCACGTCACCGACATCCCGCTGATTGACATCGTCGACCTGATGCTGGAGGTCAAGGCGGAGTGCTACTCGATTGAGGCGGCGAACGCGAGGCACGAGCACGAGTGGAAGATCTGGGGCGAGGTGAAGCTGCCGGAGGGCAAGACGCTGATGCCGGGCGTCGTCAGCCACGCGACGAACGTGGTGGAGCATCCCGAGCTGGTGGCGGACCGCATTGAGCAGTACGCGGGGCTCGTCGGGCGGGAGCGCGTGATCGCGGGCACGGACTGCGGACTCGGGGGGCGGGTGCACCCGACGATCGCGTGGGCCAAGCTGAGGGCGATGTCGGACGGGGCGGCGCTGGCGACGAAGCGGCTGTGGGGGTAGGGGCTACAAGCAACAAGCAACAAGCAACAAGCAACAAGCAACAAGCAACAAGCAACAAGCAACAAGCAACAAGCAACAAGCTTCAAGCTTCAAGCAGCAAAGCTTTAGGCAGCACGCTCCAGGGTTGTTTCCGGGAGCTGGATGAAGGAGTCGAGACGTGAGGCGTAGTGAGAATCGGATTTTGACGACGCATGTTGGGAGCCTGGTGCGGCCGGCGTCGATCGTGGTGGCGATGCGGGCGAAGGAGGCGGGCCAGGCGTACGACGAGGGGAAGCTGGCGTCGGACGTGAAGGCGGCGGTTGCCGACGTGGTGCATCGTCAGAAGCAGGCGGGTATCGACATCCCCAGCGACGGGGAGCAAGGCAAGACGGGCTTCTTTCGGTACCTGTTCGACCGCCTGGAGAACATCAAGCCGACGGTTCAGGAGCCGGGCCAGTACCGCACGCCACTTGCGCCCGGCCTCGACCGCCGCGACTTCGCCGACTTCTACGCTCAGTACGACCCGCTGGCGGCGACGATGTGGCTGCCTCCCGAGGTGGAACGGACGCCGGTCCCGGCGCCAGGACGCGCGGTCTGCGACGGGCCGCTGAGCTACAAGGGGCAGGACGCGCTGAAGACGGAGCTGGAGACGTTTCGTGCCGCCGTGACCGCGGAGGGCTTCGACGAGGCGTTCGTGCCGGCGTCTTCAGCGACGATCATCAACAACGTGACGGACAACCAGTACTACAAGGACGGCGAAGCGTACGTCTACGGGGTCGCGGACGCGCTGAAGACGGAGTACGAGACGATCGCCAACGCGGGCTTCGTGCTGCAGGTCGACGCTCCGGAGATGCCGGGCATGTACGACCGCATGCAGGCGGAGGGTGGCAGCATCGAGGATTACCGGCGATTCGCCAACCTCTGCGTCGACGTGACCAACCACGCGCTGCAGAA
>DASTLN010000025.1:0-9655 GCA_035714925.1 Dehalococcoidia bacterium
GCTGCAAGCAGCCCGGAACCCGTCGACCAGCTCGCTCGTCTCGGCGTTGGGCTCCGAGGCGCGTACCTCGGCCTCGTCGATCCCGAGCGACTCGCAGAAGCGCAGCCACAGCGCCAGGTGGTTCTCCGGACCGTGCTCTTCGTCCCACAGGTTCTCGAGGACGGCCTGTCGCGCCGCGCCTGGCTCCATCCGCGCGTGGATCGCGCTCAGGAACGTCGGGAAAGCGGCCTCGAAGTGGAAGTACTGCTTGGCATACTCACGCAGCGAGTCCAGCGGCAGCGTGCCGGCGTTCCAAGCCTGGTAGAACGGGTGCTTGAGCAGGCTGCGCTCCTCTATAATCTCGTCCAGGGTCTCCGCGAAGTCGGTCACTGTTTCCTCCTAGGTGTCGTTGCCTAGCCCCCGTTCGGAAGGACTCTCAGCTTCGATCCGATTATCCGATGCGCTGTAGCCCTCAATCGAAGGCTGCAGACACGATTCTTTGCCGCTCTCCTTGTTGTCAGGCCCCAATCGTCAGGCCCATCGCCCGCTTCATCTGTTCCACCTTCGGCGCCGCGTACGCCCGCGCTTGCTCCGCGCCGATGGCAAGCAGCCGGTCCAACTCCGCGGGGTCCTGCATCAGCTGCTCGTGACGCTCACGGATTGGCGTCAGCTCTTGGATGACCACTTCGGCCACGCGGCGTTTGAGGTCACCGTAGCCACGCGCGTACATGAAGTCTCGCTCGACTTCCGTTACCGACCTGCCGGTAACTGCTTTGTAGATGCCGAGGAGGTTGTTCACACCCGCCTTGGCCGGATCGTCTGAGAAGCGGATCTCGTTGCCGGAGTCCGTCACGGCCCGCATGAATGAACGCTCGATCTCCTTCGGGTCGTCCAGCATTCGCACGGCGTGACCGCGAATGTGGCTATAGCTCTTCGACATCTTCACCGTCGGGTCGTCCAGCCCCATCACCCGCGCGCCGAAGTCAGGGATCACCGGCTCCGGCACCACGAAAGTGTCGCCGTACAACCGATTGAAGCGCTCGGCGATGTCCCGCGTCAGCTCCACGTGCTGCTTCTGGTCCTCGCCCACTGGCACCTCGTCCGCGTCGTAGAGCAAGATGTCGGACGCCATCAGCACCGGGTAGTCGAACAGTCCCGCGCTGATACTCTCCTGCTTCGACGATTTGTCCTTGAACTGCGTCATGCGCTCCAGCCAGCCGATTGGCGTCACGCAGTTAAGCAGCCAGGTTGCTTCGCTGTGCGCCGCAACGTGCCCCTGAACGAACAGCGTGCTCGCCTGCGGGTCGATGCCACACGCCAGGAGCATCGCCGCCAGCGAGCGGGTCTGGTGCACCAGCGTCGCCGGGTCCTGCGGCACCGTCACGGCGTGCAGGTCGACGACGCAGAAGAAGTTCACGCGATCCCGCTGACGTTCCACCCAGTGCTTGATCGCCCCCAGGTAGTTGCCCAGCTGCACCTCACCCGACGGCTGGATGCCGCTGAACACGCGCTTCGCCGACGTCTCGCCGTTCGCTGCGTTTCGCATTGTACCGGTTGCTACCATCGCCCTGTCCCCTAGACCGCCGGCACCAGGGCCATCGCCGCACGCACCATTTCTTCCGGGTAGGCGTAGTCTTCCAGCTTGCCCGTGAGGTACTGGTCATAGGCGGCGAGATCAAAGTGGCCGTGACCGCTGAGGTTGAACAGGATCACGCGGTCCTCGCCCGCCGCATCGGCCGCCCTCGCCTCTCCGATTGCCGCCTCGATCGCGTGGGCGCTCTCCGGCGCCGGGATGATGCCCTCGGTGCGCGAGAACTGCACCGCCGCCTCGAACACAGCCGTCTGCGCGTAAGCCTGCGCCTCGATGTGACCTCGGGCGTGCAGCTCGCAGATCAGCGGCGCCATGCCGTGATAGCGCAGGCCGCCTGCGTGGATACCCGGCGGCACGAAGGTGTGACCCAATGTGTACATCTTCACCAGCGGCGTGATTCCCGCAGTATCGCCGAAGTCATAGACGTACTCGCCTTTGGTCAGGCTGGGGCACGCCTCCGGCTCGGCAGCCAGAAACCGCGTCTGCTTGCCGTTCATCAGACGTTCCCGCAGGAACGGGAAGGCGATGCCGGCGAAGTTCGATCCGCCACCGGTGCAGCCGACGACGACGTCCGGGTACTCACCCGCCATGTCCATCTGCTTGATGGCTTCCTCGCCGACGACCGTCTGGTGCAGCAGCACGTGGTTAAGCACACTACCCAGCGAGTACTTCGTGTCGTCGCGCGTCGCCGCGTCTTCCACCGCCTCGCTGATCGCCATGCCCAGGCTGCCCGGGGAATTCGGATCCTCCGCCAGCATCTGACGGCCCGCGTTCGTGTCCTGACTCGGACTCGGCACGACATGGCCACCCCATGTCTCCATCATGATCCGGCGGTACGGCTTCTGCTCGTAGCTCACGCGGACCATGTAAACCTTCAGCTCGATACCGAAGAGGTTGCACGCCAGCGAGAGTGCGCTGCCCCACTGCCCGGCGCCCGTCTCCGTCGTGATTCGACGCGTCCCGGCTTCCTTGTTGTAGTAGGCCTGCGCGACCGCCGTATTCGGCTTGTGCGACCCCGCCGGCGACACGCCCTCGTACTTGTAGTAGATGTGAGCGCGCGTGCCGAGCGCTTTCTCCAGCCCATGCGCCCGGTACAGCGGCGATGGCCTCCACAACCGGTAGATCTCACGCACCGGCTCCGGTATCTCGATGAAGCGCTCCTGGCTCACCTCCTGCGCAATTAGCGCCATCGGGAATAGCGGCGCCAGGTCCTCTGGACCGATCGGCTGGTGTGTGCCGGGGTGCAGCGGCGGCGGCGGCGGGCCACCCGTCGCGACCATGTCGGGCAGGATGTTGTACCAGTGCGTCGGCAGCTGGCTCTCCGGTAGGAAATACTTGTGCTCGGCCATCTCACACCCTCCTGCGCCGCCCAATAAAAAAACGCCCTTCGCCGTCATAGGGGCGAAAGGCGTTCGCGGTGCCACCCTAGTTATCCTTCCCCGGAAGGACATCTCTGCGGACACGGCCCCGATTCGGGACGATGTCCTGGGCTCTGATATCGGTGCCCACTCCGGTGCGTCCTACTCGTCGCCCTGCGACTTTCTGAGCACGGCTCCCGGGTCCATTCGCTCGCCACATCGGCGCCGGGCTCTCACCTATCCCGGCTCTCTGGGGCCTCGCATTTGCGAGCTACTAGTCCCGATCACAGCCTTTATGTTCGGTTGTCCAACGAGTCTACGGTTCGTCTGCGCCGCGTGTCAAGAATCGAGCCCGACCGCCCTCCCTCTAACGCATCGGCGGCGCTATACTTGCGCCAGCCTGCGCGGCAGGCCGGCCGCACTCCGCCGGGCGACCCCGGTTTCCCACCCCGCTGCAGATCCAACTGGCCACTTCAGTTCAGGGAGCATCCTCAAACCATGCCTACGAAGACGCCTGCCGCCATCTACATCGAAACTGGCAAGCCGATGGTCATCGACGACATCGACCTGCCCGACCCCGGACCGACGCAGGTCCTCGTCAAGCAGTTCGCCACCGGGGTCTGCCACTCCCAGCTCCATGAGCTCGACCGGCCCAACCCAACGCTGCCCCTCGTCCTCGGTCACGAGTCCACCGGCATCGTCGTGGCGGCAGGCAAGGACGTGCCGCACGTCAAAGAAGGCGACCACGTCATGGTGACCTGGGTGCCCCGCAACCCCCGCGGCCGCACGCCGATCGTCGCCAAGGTCGGTTACAAGGGCGAAGAGGTCAAGTACGGCGCGCCGGCCAACGTCGGCACCTTCACCTGGGCCCGTGACGTCGTCGTCGACGAGCAGATGGTGGTGCCCCTGGACAAGAAGGCAGACGTCAACGCCACGGCGCCCGTTGGTTGCGCCGTCATGACCGGCGTCGGCGCCGCAATCAACGCCGCCCAGGTACGCCCCGGCGACTCGGTTGCCGTGATCGGCGTCGGCGGCGTCGGGCTCTCGGTCGTCGCGGGTGCCTCAATCGCCGGCGCCTACCCCGTCATCGCCGTCGACCTGACCGACGAGAAGATCGACTTCGCCAGGCAGTTCGGCGCCACCCACGGCGTCAACGCCTCTAAGGGCGACCCGGTGGAGCAGGTACGCGAGCTCATGGGCGGCGGCATGGCGGCCGGTGTCGACCACGCCTTCGACGCCATCGGCGTCAAGATCACGATGGAGCAGTGCCTGTCGATGGCCCGCGCCCGCCGTCCTGGCGAGCGCGAGGGCGGCCAGGGCATCATCGTCGGCGTCCCCCACGGCGAGCCCGCCATGCCGGCGATGTTCAACCTCTTCGGCGGCAAGGTCTACCGCGGCGCACCCGGCGGCTGCAGCACCCCGGACCGCGACTTCCCGATGATGATCCGTTGGTTCCTCGAGGGTCGTCTGCCGCTCGACAAGATGGTCACCAAGGACTACACCCTGGAGCAGATCAACGAGGCCTGTGACGACCTCCGCGCCGGCAAGATTGCCGGCCGTTCAATCGTCAAGTTCTAAGCTCGCGACGTCGCGCGAATAGCACGAAATGGTAGGTCCCCAAGATGCTGGGGACCTACCATTGTGTCGCCCCTCAGTCTTCGCTATCCCCTTGCCTCCGACGAGCCGAAAATCTACCATGTAACCGACCGACCAGTCGGTTTGTTTTGGCCGGAGGCAACGCGCATGTCCACCGCCACGTCCAACCTGGAAGCCGTCTCTCGTCTCGCACCGCTGGTGCAGCGCGCCCGCGCGCGGGCGCAGCGTCTTGGCCACCCAGTGCTCGCCAGCCTCACCGCGCACCTCGGTCCCGCACCGGATTACGACCCCTGCGCCATCGTCGCGCAGCGCGACGCCGTCGTCTGGGAACAGCCGTCCCGTGGGTTTGCGCTCGCCGGAGCCGGGCACGCCACGCGTCTCACCGCCTCCGGCGAGACGCGCTTCCAGGATGCTCGGGCGCAGCTGACGCGGCTCCTTGACGAGGCCGTAATCGAGCAGGACAGCGGCGCCGCGCTACGTCCCGCGCCCCTCAGCTTCGCCGGCTTCGCCTTCGACCCGGCCCACCCCGACGACGTCGCCTGGTTCGGCTTCCCGGAGGCAATGGTCGTCCTGCCTCGCATCCTTCTCGCGCGCTCAGGCGCCCACCTCTTCTTCACCGTCAACGTCATGGTCGATCCCGACACCGACGCCTCGAGCAGCGTCACCGACCTGCGCAACGATATCGAACGCCTGCTCACCGAGCCCACGGCGGAAGCAACGACCACCGCGACGCGACTCCTCGATCCCGGCCCCGACGCGCACGCCTACTGGAACGACAGCGTCGCCGGCCTCACGCGGCGCATCGCGTCGGGCGGCGCCGGCAAGGCCGTCCTCGCCCGACGCGTCCAGGCAGAGTCCGAAGGCGGCTTTGACCTGCGCGGCGTGCTTCAGCGCCTGCGCCATCGCTTCGCTGACTGCACCGTCTTCGCCCTGCGCAGTGGCGACGACGCCTGCTTCCTCGGCGCCACGCCGGAGATGCTCGTCTCGCTGCAAGACAGGACGGTCCGTGCCGACTGCCTCGCGGGCTCCGCGGCCCGCGGCGCCACAGGTGCTGACGACGCGGCCTTAGGCGTCGCGCTGCTGGCTGACGAAAAGGAGCGCCGCGAGCACGCCTTCGTCTCGCAGAGCCTCAACGAGTCACTCGCTTCCATGTGCACCGACATCCAGCAGCCCGCCGAACCTCAACTGCGCCGCTTCGCCAACGTCCAGCACCTGCACACGCCCTTCGAGGCCACGACGAATGGCCGCCGCCACATCCTCGACCTCGTCGAACGCCTCCACCCAACCGCCGCGACCGCCGGCCTGCCGCGGGAGGCGTCGCTGGCTCTGATCCGCGCGAACGAGCCCTTCAGCCGCGGCTGGTACGCCGGCCCCGTAGGCTGGATCGACGCCGAGGGCGGCGGTGAGTTCGTTGTGGCGCTGCGTTCAGCCCTCCTGCGCGGCGACGTCGCGTCGCTCTACGCCGGCTGCGGCATCGTCACCGGCTCCGACCCCGAGCGCGAATACACCGAATCGCTCCTCAAGCTCCAGGCCATGCTCTGGGCCCTCGACGCGCAGCCGGAGGACGCATCGTGAAACCCAACCTGCCGCGGACGTCCAACGCAATCCCCTCTCCCTTGAGGGAGAGGGTTAGGGTGAGGGGGTGCCCCGCCCCAAAAAGGTCTGGACAGCTCCCTCAGACAAATCGCCTGCACACACTCCGCGCGATCACGTTTAGCAGGGGAAGCGGCGGCGCAGTGCATCCTGAGCGAGGTCGAAGGGCCCACGCGCGGGGGGTCTGGGGGGACACCCCCCAGGTTCCATCTTCAAAGGGGTGGGGGCGCAGTAGCGCGATAGCGATTCGAAGCGAACGTGGCGAGATCACAAGAAACGGGGCGACCCGTGCCTGACCAGCTCTCCCACGCCGAAGTCCTCGGCCGCTACGTCGGTACCTTCGTCGACGAGCTCGTAGCCGCCGGTGTCGAGAACGTCTGCCTCTGCCCCGGCTCCCGCTCCACCCCCCTCGCCCTCACCTTCGAGCGCCATCCCAACATCAAAACCTGGATGCACCTCGACGAGCGCTCCTGCGCCTACTTCGCCCTCGGCATGGCCAAGGCCTCCGGCCAGCCCATCGCCATCCTCTGCAGCTCCGGCACCGCAGCCGTCAACTTCGCCCCCGCCGTCGTCGAGGCGTTCCACTCCCACGTCCCGCTCATTGTCCTAACCGCAGACCGGCCACCCGAGCTACAGGGCCTCGGCGCCAACCAGACGATCGACCAGCAGAACCTCTACGGCACGGCGGTGAAGTGGTTCGTCAATATGCCATTGCCCGAAGCATCCGATCACATGCTTCGCTACGTGAGGATGGTGGCAAGGCGCAGCCAGGTGATTGCAGGCAGAGAAGGGGCGCCAGGTCCCGTGCATATCAACTTTCCGTTCCGCGAACCGCTGATTCCGTCCGGTCATGAGCCGCAGGCCAGGCTGGAATACCAGCTCTCAGAAGAAGAAAGGGCAGAAAACAAACGGATCGCGGACGAAATCGCTAGCGGCAGACGGTCCGTTAGAGACGAGGTTACGGCAATTCGCAGTGGCCAAGACCCGGAGACCGATGCCTTGCCGCCATCGCGCAAGGGAAGCTTCGCCTGGGAATTTGAACTGGCCAGAAGGCCGATCATCGTCTGCGGGCCAGACTCCAACGTTGACTCGCCACAGCTCATGAGGCTAACTTCGCGGTTCCCGGTCCCCGTGCTCGCGGACGCGCTCTCGGGCCTCCGTTGGCAGCATACCTTTACAACTCCTTCCGTCTTGTCCCTCTACGACTCATATTTGCGTGATCCTTCGCTTTGCCAGGCTCTGAAGCCTGACTTCATTCTGCGCTTCGGCGCGCAACCCACGTCGAAGCCACTGCAGACCTTCCTACAGCGCAACATCGACGTCCCGCAGTTCGTGTTCACCCAGCCGGGCCTCTGGCCTGACCCCGATCTCACTGCTCGCGGAATTCGTCATGAGGAGCGTGACCCCGGTTCTGTTGTCTCAGATCTGCTGGCAGTGCGACGCCGGAAAGACTCCGAGGGTTGGCTCGCGGCCTGGCTCGCGGCCGAGTCACGCGCTCGGCGGACGGTCGAGCGTTTGCTGGACGAGGAAGGGTCCCTAAACGAGATCTCGGCAGTGACCGACTTGGCAGCGGTGAACGACACCCACTCGGTTGTCGCGGGTAACTCCATGCCGGTACGAGACATCGACGCGTTCTATCCAGCCAGCGACCAACGGGTGGCCTATGTATACGCCAATCGCGGAACCAGCGGCATAGATGGCGTCGTTTCCACCGCGCTCGGAGCAACAGCCCGCGCTCACGGAATGATCGTACTCGTCATCGGTGACCTCTCCTTCTACCACGATATGAACGGCCTCCTCGCCGCACAGCGCTTCGGCCTAAGAGCCACCATCGTCCTGATCAACAATGACGGCGGCGGCATCTTCTCCTTCCTCCCCCAGCACGACGACGCCGAGCACTTCGAGACGCTCTGGGGCACGCCGCACGGCATCGACTTCTCCCACGTCGCCGGCCTCTACGGCGTCGGCTTCCAGCGCGTCACGACGCGAGAGGAGTACAAAGCCGCCCTCAAGGCCTCGTTCTGGGCCGACGGCGTCCAGATCATCGAAATCAAGACGGACCGCGAGGAAAACCTCCGCCTCCACCAGCGCATCTGGGACGCGGTCGCGGAAGCGGTGAGGGACATAGCGGTCTCCTCTCCCGGTGGCGAGGGTTAGGTGAGGAAATGCGCCACGTGATCACGTTTTGCGGCACGTTCTGTCGTTTACCCGATTGCCAGACTGCCCGCGCGCGGGGCGGGGAGGAGTAGGGCCATGACGCGCATCGCCGTCAACGGCATCAACCTCAACGTCGAGACCTCCGGACGCGGCGACGGCCCCGTGCTCCTCCTCCTCCACGGCTTCACCCGCGACGCCCGCGCCTGGCAGCCCCTGCTCCCCTGCTTCGAGGACTACCGCACAATTCGCGGCGACCTCATCGGCCACGGCAAGAGCGACGCGCCGCCAAACGCCGGGCGCTACAGCATGGAATACGCCGTCGAAGACCTCACCGCACTCCTTCACCACCTCGACATCGAGCGCACAGCGTTGCTCGGCTACTCACTGGGCGGCCGCGTCGCGCTGCACTTCGCCGTCGAAGCGCCGCAGCTGCTCTGGGCCCTCGTCATCGAGAGCGCCTCGCCCGGCATTGAGGACGATATGGATCGCGACGCCCGCTTTGCCTCTGACTCCCAGCTCGCCGCCGCCATCGAAACTGACGGCCTCGAGGCCTTCGCCGACCGCTGGCAGGCGCAGCCGCTGTTCGCCTCGCAGCGCAGCCTCCCCGCCGCTGTCCTCGAAGAGCAGCGCCGCCAGCGTCTCGACAACTCCCCACTTGGCCTCGCGAACTCGCTGCGGGGCATGGGCGCCGGCGCCCAGCGCTGGCTGCTGCCCGAGCTGCCGCACATCGACACCCCAACCCTCTTCCTCGCCGGCGCGCTCGACCAGCGCTACGCCGCCATCGCGCCCGTGATGGCCGCGACAGTCCCCGGCGCCGAGCACCACGTCGTCGAAGGCGCCGGCCACACCGTGCACCTGGAGCAGCCGGAGCCTTACGCTGCGCTCGTCACCGATTTCCTCGCCCGCCACCGTCCGGACACGCAAGAGAGGTAGCTTCCATGCCAGACCAGACCGCGAGCATCACCACGATCAAACCCGGCGCCGAATGGCGGCCCGAGGGCGATTACGAAGACCTCCTCTACGCCACGACCGCCGACGGCATCGCGAAGATCACGATCAACCGTCCCCAGGTGCGCAACGCCTTCCGCCCCCAGACCATCCTCGACCTGCAGGACGCCTTCCGCCGCGCCCACCAGGACGGCAATGTCGGCGTCATCATCCTCACCGGCGCCGGCGACAAGGCGTTCTGCAGTGGCGGCGACCAGAAGGTGCGCGGGCACGGTGGCTACGTCGGCGACGACGGCGTGCCGCGTCTCAACGTGCTCGAGCTGCAGCGTCAGATCCGCACCCTGCCCAAGCCCGTCGTGGCGATGGTCGCGGGTTTCGCCATCGGCGGCGGCCACGTGCTGCACATCGTCTGTGACCTCACCATCGCCGCCGA
>DASTLN010000026.1:0-3885 GCA_035714925.1 Dehalococcoidia bacterium
GAGCAAATGGGCCGGGTTAGCAGGGCTGCGGATCGGCTACATGGTCGCGCACCCGTCGCTGATCGACGTCGTCATGCGTGTCAAGCAGCCGTATAACGTTAACGCCGCCGCCGAAGCTGCCGTTCTGGCGACGATGGACGATCTGCCGTACCTGGAATCCAGGGTCGCGGCGATCATTGCTGAGAAGCAGCGCCTGGAGGTTGAGCTGGCGAAGCTACCCGGGTTCGAAGTGTCGCCTTCGCGGGCGAATTTCCTCCTCTGCAAGCTGAACGGCGTCAGCGCCAGGGAGGTGCACGCCCGCCTGCTCGAGCGCGGAGTGCTGCTGCGCTACTTCGACACGCCGCTGCTGCAGAACCACCTGCGTATCAGCGCCGGACGGCCCGACCAGACCGACGCGCTGCTGGTTGCGCTGCGCGAAGTGCTGGCGGAAGCCGCGCCGATTGGAAAGGGAACCCCGTCATGAGCGACCGGATTGGCAGCTACAAGCGCGAGACCAGGGAGACCTCGGTCGAGGTCACCTGGAACCTCGACGGCACCGGCAAGGCCGACGTCTCCACCGGCATCGGCATGCTGGACCACCTCGTGTCGCAGATCGCGCGCCACGGCATATTCGACATAACGTTGAAGGCGAAGGGCGACATCGAGGTCGATTCGCACCACACGGTTGAGGACGTGGGCATTGGCCTCGGCCGCGCGCTGGCGCAGGCGCTGGGTGACTCGGCGGGCATCGTGCGCATGGGCGACGCGTTGGTGCCGCTGGATGAAGCGCTGGCTCAGGTTGCGGTCGACCTCTCGGGCCGGGCGTACAGCGTGATCATCGTCTCATGGACCGATTCCCGCATTGGCGAGCTGCCGTCTGACCTAGTGGAGCACTTCGTGCAGTCGATGGCGCACGAGGGGCGTTTCAACCTGCACGCGCGTGTCCTCGCCGGCGTCAACGACCACCACAAGGCGGAGTGCATGATGAAGGCGCTGGGCCGCGCCCTGTGCGCCGCCACGCGCATCGATCCGCGGCGCGCCGGCCAGACGCCGAGCACCAAGGAAGCGCTGGGCTAGACAGCCTGCCCGGCGGCGAAACCTGACGCCCATGCCCACTGGAAGTTGTAGCCACCCAGCCATCCCGTCACGTCGACGCACTCGCCGATGATGTAGAGGCCGGGCACCTTCCGCGCCTCCATCGTCTTCGACGACAGCTCCCGCGTGTCGACGCCGCCGACCATGACCTCAGCTTTGTCGAATCCTTCCGTGCCGTTGGGGTAGAGCTGCCAGGCGTTGAGGCGCTGCGCGATCTGCCGCCGCTGACGCTCCGAGAGCTTGTCGAGCACGAGATTCGAGCCGTAGCGATTGCACCACGCTTGCGCGAAGCGGCGCGGCAGGCGCTCGGCGAGCAGGACGGGCAGGGCCCTCGTGTCGTCCTTTGCGGCTTCGAGTAGCTCTTCGGCAGATTCGTCCGGCAGCAGGTCGATCTCAATCGGCTCGCCTTCGCGCCAGTAGCTCGACGCTTGCAGGATCGCCGGGCCGCTGAGGCCGCGGTGCGTGAACAGGACGTTCTCGCGGAAGGCAATGCCCTTCGTCCGCACCTCGGCGTCGATTGAGACGCCGCTGAGCGCGGCGCAGAACTCCCGGTCTGCATCATCAAACGTCAGCGGCACGAGACCAGGCCGCGTCTCGGTGATCCCGATACCGAACTGCGCCGCGATTCGTAGCGAGAAGTCTGTGGCGCCGATCTTCGGGATCGAGCGGCCGCCGGTGGCGAGGACCAGCGCGTCGCAATCGAATTCCTCGCGGTCGGTGTCCAGCGTGAAGCCGCCCGCCCCGCCCGCGGAGACGTCCCAGACCTCGCAGTCGGTGACGACCTCAACGCCGGCGGCGGCGCACTCACCCGCGAGCATGTCGACGACCTGCTGCGCCTTGCCGTCGCAGAACAGCTGCCCCAGCTTCTTCTCGTGGTAGGCGATGGCGTGCTTCTCGACCAGAGCGATGATGTCCGAAGGCGTGTAGGTAGCAAGCGAGGAGCGGCAGAAGTTGGGGTTGTCGGAGATGAAGTGCTCCGGCATGGTGTAGAGGTTGGTGAAGTTGCAGCGCCCGCCACCGGAGATCAGGATCTTGCGCCCGATACGGTCGTTGCGCTCGATCACGAGCACGCGGCGGCCTCGCTTACCCGCCTCGATAGCGCAAAGCAGCCCGGCAGCGCCGCCGCCGATGACGATCACGTCGTACTGCATCTAGTGCAGGCTAACAGGCTAAGGCTCGACGAGCTCCTCGACGTCGTAGCGGTAGCTTTCGATGATCGGGTTGGCCAGCAACTTGTCGCACATCGAGTCGACCTCCTGCCCGGCTGCGGCTGCGCTCGTGGCCGTAAGGCGGATCTCGATGTACTTGCCGGCCCGAACGCCCTGGACGCCGCTGAAACCCAGCGAACGCAGGCCATCGGCGATCGTCAGCCCTTGCGGGTCGTTCACGGTCGGCTTCAGCGAGACGTAGACCCTGGCGAGAAATGCCGCCATCCTCTATCCCTTGCTCCTCGTTGCCCGTTCCTTGTGCCAGCGCAGCTCTAGAACCGCATCAGCTCCCGGCCGGTCAGGCGGCGGTACGCCTCGTGGTAGCGCTCGCTGGTCTTCTCGATGATGTCGGCGGGCAGAGCCGGCGCCGGCGGCTCCTTGTTCCAGCCCGACTGCGTCAGCCAGTCACGCACGAACTGCTTGTCGAAGCTGGGCTGCGATTGGCCGGTCTTGTACTCGTTGGCGGGCCAGAAGCGGGACGAGTCCGGCGTCAGCATCTCGTCGATGATGATCGGCTCGCCGTCGACGATGCCGAACTCGAGCTTCGTATCGGCGATGATGATGCCGTGCTCGGCGGCGTACTGCGCGGCGTACTGGTAGATCGCCAGCGTGCGCAGCTTGATCGCGTTCGCGACCTCGGCGCCAATCTGGTCAACGAGCTGCTTATAGCTCATGTTCTCATCGTGGCCGACCTCCGCCTTGGTGGTCGGTGTAAACAGCGGCTCCGGGAACTGCTCGGACTCGGCCATGCCGGGCGGGACGCGCAGACCGCAGACCGTACCCGTCTTCTGGTACTCCGACCACGCCGAGCCCGTCAGATAGCCGCGCGCAATACACTCGACATCGAGGCGCTCCGCCTTCTCGACGATCGTGCTGCGTCCCAGCAGCTCGCGCGGCAGCTCAAACGGCAGCTTGTCGGCCTCGGAGCCGTCCGCAAGGCGCAGGAAGTGATTGGGCACCACGGCGTCGGTCAGCTGGAACCAGTACGCGGCCATCTGCGTCAGCACGGCGCCCTTATCCGGGATGCCGTCCAGCAAGACGACGTCGAAGGCGCTGATACGGTCCGTTGCGACGATCAGCAGGCGGCCGTCGCCGAGGTCGTAGGTATCGCGTACCTTGCCGCGTTGCGTGCGGTTGGGGAGCGGCGAGTCAAGCAGGACTGATGCTGTCATGGCGGGCCTTTCGCGGTCGTAGTCGATGATCTGCCGATGGCCTGATTATCGCAGATGGCGGGCGGATCGGGCAGTACCCCAGGCTGCTCAGCGCTAGTTAGTGTGTGGAGGGTCCTCACTGGAGTAGCGCGGGATAGTGCTGGGTTGCTTCCTGAGCTTCAGGTCGTAGTAGATCATCAGCGTTGTCGCGACGGTGTATGGGAAGACGATTATGCCGAGTGCAGCGCCGATGATTCCGCTGGTCGCCTCGTTCGTGGTCGCCTGCAGGACGAATCCGGCGATTAGTAGTGGCAGTACTGTGATGATGCCTGACCCGATCAGCAGACCTGCGGTCGGCCAGCCTCGACCGGCAACAAGTCCCGCGCTTGAGTCGAGCGAGGTCTCCCCACTCTCCCCTTCGAGCATGATCATCTGGGTAGTGAAATACCACC
>DASTLN010000027.1:0-10803 GCA_035714925.1 Dehalococcoidia bacterium
GGCGACAGGTCGAGGGTTCGAGTCCCTCCCAGCGCGCCATTTATGACGAAGAGGGGCCGCCTGCGGGGCGGCTTCTTTGCGGGCGCCGGCGGATAGGGCGGTCGCAGGGCGACAGGTCGAGGGTTCGAGTCCCTCCCAGCGCGCCACGATTGACCAAGAGGAGCCGCCCTTTGAGGCGGCTTCTTTGTGGGTGCTGGCGGATAGAGCGGTCGCGGGGCGACAGGTCGGGGGTTCGAGTCCCTCCCAGCGCGCCATTGATGACGAAGAGGGGCCGCCTTGCGGGGCGGCTTCTTTGTGGGCGCCGGCGGATAGGGCGGTCGCAGGGCGACAGGTCGAGGGTTCGAGTCCCTCCCAGCGCGCCATTTATGACGAAGAGGGGCCGCCTTACGGGGCGGCGCAGTATACGCAAGGCCGGCGCATGCTCCGGGTTAGCCAACGATGACGACTTCGCGGGCGACGATGGACGGGATGGGCTGGAGGAAGACGTTCTGGGAGTCGCGGGCGGCGGCCGTTTCGAGCTGTGGACCTTCGCGGCGGACCATGCGCCAGGGAAAGACGTCGAGGCCGTCGAACCAGGCTTCGGGGACGCCGTCGTAGGCGGGTGGCGGGGTTAGCGAGTACGTGTGCGGGATGGCGTGGCACTGGATGTAGCGGCGCATCTCGGGGAACTCGGTGTGGACCAGCGGACCGTGGATGTCGCGCCAATGGCGCTGGAACTCGTCGACGCTGAGGCCGGGACGGCGGGTGAGCAGGCCCATGAACTTGACCATGCCCGCGCGTTCCTGAGGAGACGGCAGGGCGTCGATGATGGGGACTTCGGTGGCGAAGAGGCGGCCGCCGCCGGGCGCCATGAAGTTTCCGACATCGGCGATTGCGTCCTGCCAGCCGGGGGAGGCGACGGCAGCGTTGAAGGCGTCCATGTCGTCGAACCAGGCTTCGGCAGCGCCGTCGTAGGCGGGCGGGTAGGTGTCGTAGACCTCAGGGCAGGCGTGGGACTGGATGTAGCGCAGGAGGCCGGGGGAGCGGGCGATCATGGGGGCGTGGACGTCGCGCCAGTAGGTTTGGAAGTCGGCGACGGACATGCCGGGTTTGCGGGTTAGGAAGCCGATGAGCTTGATCATGGGATGGACCTCCGGGTGGTTGACTCGCGTCTCCTAGACGGGGCGTTGAAGGCTGCGCGTCCGGCGCCCTTCCTGTCGGTCGGGCTTGTTCGCTTCGCCTTCTTTGTTGTTTCAATCTGAGGGGAGACGTCTCTGGGCGACTCTGCGACCCTCAGACTCCCCCCGCGGGGGCGGCGCTCCTACTGACCCCGCTTGATGACGATGAGGGTTCTCGTTAACTTGGAACTCTGCAGGATGAATCCCGTAGCTTCGCGGTAGTGGCGTTTGCACCTCACCCCCGCTGCCGCGCGCCCCTCTCCGATTTCGGAGAGGGGCTGTAGACGATGAAACCGGTGGATGGCGCATGAGGTGTCCAGGATGAGTGCGGCGTTTTGGTCCTCCGGCTTCGCCATCAGGATGACAGGTCCCTAAGACGGGCGGAGGGGGACCTTGCCGGAGAGGGAGACGTTGGGGCTGTCGCCGATCCAGCGCTGCGGGCCCGCGGTGGCGCCGGTGGCCTGGAGGTGGCGGCCGAAGAAGGCGTAGACCTTGTTCCAGGCGTCGACGGCCTGCTCGGGGCGGTAGCGGTAGCGGTCGGTAGAGAAGAAGGCGTGGCCGGCGCCGTCGTAGCGGTAGAACTCGTAGGTCTTGCCGAGGCGCTTGAGCTCCTCTTCGGTGCGGTCGACCTCGGACGGCGGTGGGTTGTCGTCGTCGTTGCCGAAGATGCCGAGGAGGGGGCAGTTGAGGTCGGGGGTCATGGTGATCGGCGCGACGGGGCGTTTCTCGTTGAGCTGGCTCTCGTCGTCGACGATGACGCCACCGCCCCAGCAGTCGACGGCGGCGTCGATCTCGCTGAGCTTGCAGGCGGCGATGTAGACCTGACGGCCGCCGCTGCAGAAGCCGATGATGCCGACCTTGCCGTTGTGGTAGGGCTGGCTGCGCAGATAGCGGCCAGCGCCGGCGACGTCACCGACGACCTCGTCGTCAGCCATGCCGCCCATGCCGCGGCCGCGAGCGCCGACGTCGTCGGGGCTGCCGGGGCCGAAGCGGTGCCAGAGGTGAGGCGCGATTGCGGCGAAGCCGTGGTTGGCGAGCTTCCAGGTGACCTCGAGGGTCCATTCGTCCCAGCCGGGGTAGTGGTGGATCACAACGACGCCGGGGAAGGGGCCGTCGCCCTCGGGCTTGGCGACGTAGGCCTCGATGGTGTCGCCGCGGTGGCCCTGGATGTTGACGGTGGTGGTCTGGATGCCCCGGTAGGTCACGGTGGTTCCCCTTCTCGCTAGGTTGCATTGGTTTGCGGGGACATTATGACGCTTCGGGGCGCGATCAAGAATCCTAGGGCATACGGGCATACGGGCATACGGGCATACGGGCATACGGGCATACGGGCATACGGCAGCGGGCATAGCGGCAGCGGGTTCAGAGGACATAGGGCATAGGACATAGACATGGCGGTGCGGTCGTGTTCTTGGAGACGGCGTGTCGTGGATGTTGGGGTGGCTTGATCCTCGGGCTTCGCGAGCAGGATGGCAAAGGGGGCTGCGCCCTCCGTGGCAGGGCGGTGCTAAGCTGCCGGGCGAAGGAGGCGAGGCATGAAGCTGGTGGTCTACGGCCCGGTGCGACGGCTGGGGTTGGTGCAGGACGATTTGGTTGTCGACGTGAACGGCGCTTGCGCGAAGCAGCTGGGCGAGGCACAGGATGAGCGGCGGCCGTATGAGATGGCGGCAGCGGCGGCGCCTGAGGAGCTGGGCGCGTTCATTGAGGCGGGGGAGCGGGCGATCGAGGCGGCTGCGCGCGGCGCCGAGTACGTGCTGCAGCGCGCCGGTGAGCGCGCGGGGCTGAGCGGGGAGCGGATCGTGTTTGCGCTGGGGGACGTGAAGCTGCAGGCGCCGTATGCGCGGCGGGCTCGGATCATGATGGCGGGCGGCAATTACGTGATCCACAGCGCGGGGATGCAGCGTGCCGGCGATGGGCCGCCGCCGACGTTGCAGGCGCTGTACGAGCAGAGCCGGGCGCGCGGGATCTGGGGCTTCTACTGCTTCCCCGAAAACGCAGCGGGGCCGGATGAGGACATCGTCTACCCGTCACGGACGGACCGGCTGGACTACGAGGGCGAGGTAGCCGTGATCCTGGGCCGCAAGGGCAAGGACATCGCGGCGGACAAGGCGGCGCCGTACTTCTGGGGTTACCTGCTGCAGAACGATGTCAGCGCGCGCACGACGCTGCCGCGTCCCGACCATCCGCAGTCGAGCTTCGCGCGGGCGAAGAACTTCGACGGGTCGATCGCTGCCGGGCCGTACGTGGTGGTGGGCGAGTTCCCGGACGCGCAGGACATTTCGTGGGAGACGCGGGTCAACGGCGAGGTGCGGCAACAGGGCAACACGAAGGACATGACATTCAGCTTCGCTGAGTACCTGGAGTACATGTCGTCCGACATGACGCTGCTGCCGGGCGACGTGATCAGCGCCGGGACGACGGCGGGGACGGCTCAGGACTCGAGCGAGCTGCTGCCTTCGGAGCCGGGCAAGCCGCCGGTGCGGTCGCCGGAGCGCTTCTTGAAGCCCGGCGACGTGGTCGAGGTGTCGAACCCGGCGATGGGGACACTGCGCAACCGCATCGTCGCGAAGCCGTAGCGCCAGGTCGTCAGGCTCGGATGCGTTCGGACGGCGTCACGCCGAGGATTGCTGCCGTCTTCTCCATCGACGGCCTGTGGCTCACGTAGAGGTCCGTCAACTCCTCGTTGCGCCATTCCAGGCTGGCCAGTCGCTGCGTGGCCGCGTAGGCGTCGCTGTAGAGGTCGTCCCGGTTGCTCTGGTAGCGTCCGAGAGCCTCCTGAAGTGACCCTGCGCTGAGGCCCTCGATCACCGCGTCGGCGAGGAGTTGTGCGCCTGCCAATGCGTCTGAGATGCCCTGACCGGTCACGGGGTCCTTGAAGAAGCTGGCGTCGCCAACAAGTGCCCAGCCCGGCCCGTGCGGGACGACGAAGCGGCCGGGCAAGCGCCGGTAGGTGTAGAAGCGGGACTCGCGTCTGCCGCCACGCAGGAGCGCAGCCAGCCGTGGGCTCGCAGTCTCGAAGAGGTCGGTCAGCGATGCCTCACCGGCGGCAACATGTTCCGCGAAGCCGTCGTCGGCGGTTGCCCCCGCCATACAGGCGAGGCCGTCGTTGGTCGGGAAGATGTAGGCAAAGTGGGGGTGGACCCAGGCCATCTCGACCCGCCTAGTCGCGATGCCCGAGTAGTAGGCGTAGCGAAAGCTCACCCTGGACCGGCGGATGTTGTAACGGGAGGCGTGCACGGCATTCGCGACGCGGGAGTTCACGCCGTCCGCGCCGATCACGAGAGGAGCGCGCACCTGGTACTCGCGTCCACTACGGTGCGTGTAGCGAACGCCGGCGACCTTTTCGTCCTGCCATATAACGTCCCGGAACGTCACGTTCTCGCGGACCTCAGCGCCGGCTGATCGGGCGCCCTGCACGAGGATGTAGTCAAGGACTGTCCGACGCGGGCAGATCGGGCCGAACGCGCCGGCGGGCAGCTGCATGTTCATTTCCTGGTCGCCGAGCTTCAATCCGACGGAGTCCTCACGCGGTACGCCCGTGGCGAGAAGCTCGTCAAGCAGGCCCCAGCGCTCGAGTAATTGAACGCCAACCGGACCGACGCCGTGAGTCGAGATAGTGTCACTGGGGAAGGAAGCCTTATCAAGCACCAGCGCTCGTAGTCCACTTTGAGCCAGGAGCCGCGCTGTCGCGGAACCGGCGCATCGCGCACCGACCACGACGACATCGAACTGTTCCTCGGCCATACAGAACCCCCTTGCTATCGAATCGCGTGGGCGCGGAGGTGGGCGAGTGTTTCCTCCGCGACGCGCTGTGGCTGGTCATCGACGATGAAATGCGTGCCTTCGAGGGCGGCGACGCGGTATTCGCCGGCCATCAGCGGCGCGGCCTCCTGGACGGGACGGCCGTCTGCCTCGACGGTGCTGCAGATGTGGAGCGTGGGGGTCGTGATTGCCGGGATTTCGAAGTCCTCGAGGACGCGCTTGTGGCCCCGCGAGGCGCGATACCAGTTGAGCGCCGCGGTGATCGCGCCGGGCTCTAAGAGGCGCGCGATCTCCCCATCGGCACGGTCCTTCGGCTTAGAAGCCCAGATGGTACGGAGCCACTCGGGAGTAATCGAGGCCTCTCCGTCTCCTTCGACAAGCCAAACCCCAAGCAAGCGCTCGCGATAGAACTGCATGGCAGGGTCTTCATAGACGCAGCGTGCCCAGGCCGTGTAGTGCGGTATCGAGATGGAGGTCCAGGAGGCGACAGGCGATGGGTCCGTGGCGAGCGCGAGCCAGCCGACGATCGCGCCCCAGTCGTGGCCGACGAGGTGGAAGCGCTCGCCCAAGCTGCGGCCGAGCGCGAGGGCGTCGGCAGCAAGCTCCTCGTAGCTGTAGGCGTCGACGTCTGCAGGACGGGCGCCGGGGCTGTAGCCACGCTGGTCCGGCGCGAGGCAGTGATAGCCGGCGTCAGCGAGGGACGTCATTACGTCTGTCCACATCAGGGAGGTCTCGGGGAAGCCGTGCAGGAGCAGGACGGGCTCTCCGCCGGCGCCGGCTTCGAGGGCGCGGAAGGTGAATCCCCGTGTCTTGATCTCGCGTGTCGTAATCATGTTCCAGCCGGTCTAGCGAAGCGGCCGCGGTTCGGGGCTGCGGCGCTCCATGATGTTTTCGAAACGGGAGCGTACGTTATCGTCCGTCGACTGCATGAAGGGCCACATGTAGAACTTGCCCGCGAGGAGGTCCTGGAGGACCAGTTCTGCCTGCTCTTCCGGCGGCGTGCCCGTCCAGGTCTCTTGCAAGGGGTTGTAGCCGGGTCCATCGTCGTTCCAAAGGTCGCGGGGGCGGTTGCGCTCCGACGCCATGATCTTCGTGTCGACGAACAGGGGGCAGAGGACGCTGACGCCGATCTTGGCATTGCGCTGCTTGAGCTGAAGGTGCAGCGCCTCGCTAAGGGCGACGACGGTGTGCTTGGTGACGCCGTAGATGCTGTTGCCGGTTACGAGCCCGCCGATCGAGGCGGTGTTGATCACCCAGCCCTCCTCGTCCTGGGCCAGCATGATTGGCACGAAGGTTCGGATGCCGTGGATGACGCCCCACTCGTTGACGCCGAGGATCCACTCCCAGTCCTTGAGGGTTGACTCCCACATCGGCTTCGCCGGCAAGAATACTCCCGCGTTGTTGCAGACGAGGTGCACCTTGCCGTGCTGCCGCAAGGCCGCGTCCGCGAGCGCCGCGACCGATTCGCCCTTTGAGACGTCCGTGACGACGCCGAGGACGTCGTGCTCCTGCTGACGCAGCTCCGTGACGGCGTTGTCGAGTGCCTGCTGCTCGATGTCGGCTAACACGACCTTCATGCCTTCGCGGGCGAAACGCTCAGCCATGGCGCGACCGATGCCGCTGGCGGCACCGGTGATAACAGCGACTTGCCCAGAGAGGTTCTTCATGAAGGCTCCCGACTTCGGGCGAGTGTCCCGCATTGCGGAATCTAGACCTGCAATACGGAATCTGTCAAGATGCGCCTGAGGAAGCGTGACATGACGGCAACTCCTGAGCGTAACGTGCGTTCCAGCGGCGTGCAGTCGATAAACCGGGCGGTGCGGATCCTGACGACGCTGGCAGAGCACCCGTACCCGATGGGAGTCAAGGAGCTGGCAGACCAGCTGGGCATTTCCTCGACAGCTGTACACCGGATGCTGGGGACATTGGCAGCGGTTGGTTGGGTGGAACAGAACGCACGGACGTCACGATATCGGGTCGGGACGCGGCTACTAGGTGTAGGCGCAGCTGCTTTGATTACGAACCCGATTATCCAAAACGGGGTCGCTTTCTTGCAGCGTATTTCTGAGGTGACGGGGTACGACTCGTTCCTGAGCACGCTGGTCGGGGGACGCGTTGTTTATCTCGGGCGTGTCCACGGGAGGGCCGGTCCGGAAATCGACTTTGCGGCCGGCGTGACGATGCCGGCGCATGCCTTCGCGGACGGCAAGCTGTTGCTGGCGTACCTGCCGGAGCCGGAGCGAAAGCTGATCTACGGAGAGGGCCTGCAGCGGTACACGGAACGGACGATCGTCGACACCGGCGAGATGGAGGCCGAGCTTGCCACGATCCGGAAACTCGGCTACGCGCTGGACCGCGGTGAGCGGTTCAACAAGGGACGCGCGATGGCCGTGGCCGTCAACGGCCCGGACGGCAACCCGCTCCTGGCGATGATGTGCGTCGGGAAGATGGAGTTCAGCGAAGACTTCGTAGAATCGCTGAGCCAGCAGATGATCGAGATCGCCAGCGACATGTCTGAACAGCTGACCGTCCTGGGGGACATGCCGAAGATCGCGGTCGATTTCGCGCGTTACAACCTGGAGTAAGCGCCGCCGGCGGCAAGAAGGAACTGAACCAATATGCAGGACTTTGAAGGCAAGGTTGCGGTTGTGACCGGCGGCGCCAGCGGCATTGGGCTGGCGATGGCGACTCGGTTCGCGCAGGAGGGCATGAAGATCGTCCTGGGCGACGTGGAAGAGGGGGCGCTGGAGGCGGCCGTGGCGAGCCTGCGGCAGCAGGAGTTCGAGGTGCACGGCGTCGTCACGGACGTCGCTGACGCGGCATCGGTGGAAAACCTGGCGCGGGAGACCCTGGAGCGATTCGGCAAGGTACACGTCGTCTGCAACAACGCGGGTGTCGGCGGTTCGCGCGCGGCGCGGGTGTGGGACGCCACGCTGGACGACTGGAACTGGGCCATGGGGGTCAACACCTGGGGCGTGATCTACGGCATTCGCACCTTCGTCCCGATCATGCTTGCGCAGGGTGAGGAGGGGCACGTCGTCAATACGGCATCGGTGGCGGGGTTGGTGCAGGGCAACCGGGTCTACAGCGTGACGAAGCACGCGGTGGTGGCGCTCAGCGAGGCGCTGTATGACGGGCTCGTGCTGGAGGGAGCGAAGGTCGGCGCGTCCGTGTTATGCCCCGGTCTCTACTTCACCAATCTGAGCACGGCTGAACGCAATCGGCCCGATTCCCTGAAAGAGATGCCGGAGCAAGAGAGGACAATGGGCGCCGACCCCGCCTTTGGCGAACGGGCCAGGCAGCTGAGGGACACGATCGGGCGTCCGCCGGAGGAGCTGGCGGAGCGAGTGCTGCAGGGGATCAAGGACAATCAGTTCTACATCATCACGCATGACGAATATGACGACGTGATCCGGGAGCGAATGGAGAACATCCTCAGCCGGCGCAACCCAGACCCGAAGGGCCCGGGCCTGACCTGGATACGTCCCCGAGAGGGTTGATCCCAGCGATCGCGACGTAGAGTCGGGTAGGATGGCGGGCGAGGAGAGCCCGGCATATGAGCACTGAATCGACACTCGAAATCACGCTGGAGGGGCAGGCGTTCCCGCCGAACTTCCGCTACGACCTCATGCAGCCGTTGTTGCAGGGGCGGGTGCCGATCGACGGCGTGACGATCAAGCCGGCGGCGCCGATGCAAGGGGCGGGTTTCTATGATAATCCAAGGTTTCAGGCTGGTGACTTTGGGTTGCTGGACATCAACGTGGGGGACGTGATCCCGGCGATCGAGGCGGGCTGGGACATGGCCTGCCTGCCGGTGTTCAACAAGCGCAAGCCGGTCTACAACTACCTCTGGGTGCGCGCCGACCGCGGCATCGACTCGCCGAAGGACCTCGAGGGCAAGACTTTCGGTACGGTGGGCTACAACAGCTCGATATCGACGTTCAGCCGCGGGCTGCTGGCGCGGTACTTCGGCGTGGACCTTACGAGGCTGCGATGGCTGCTGCCCGCACCGGGGCGCTTTCCGCTGTACAAGGATGTCGAGTCGCAGATGGCCTACGCGACGGGGGAGCGCAAGAGCGCGATCCAGCGGCTGCTCGACGGCGACATTGACGCGAGCACGGGCGACATCACGGACGCCGCGCTGTGGCAGGCGCTGGAGTCGAGCGACAAGGTGAAGCGCCTCTTTCCGGATTACCAGGCGATGAACAAGCAGCTGTGGTTGGAGTCTGGCGTACACACGCCGACGCACATCATCGTCCTGGGCGGCAAGCTGAACCGCGAGCACCCGGACCTGGCGAGGAAGCTGTACGAGGCGTTCGTGGAGTCGAAGCGGCTGGCGTTGAACGACGCGCTGGGCGACGGGACGAGCTACTCGATGCTGATGCAGGCCCGGGAGTCGATGCGCGACCAGCTGGCCGAGTGGGGCGACGTGTATCCGATGGGGATCAAGGCGGACCGCAACACGATCGACTGGTTCCTCGACTTCAACGTTGAGCAGGGGCTGACGCGGGAGCGGCTGAGCTACGAGCGGGTCTTCGCCGCGGGCACGCTGGACACGTGACGTCTTCGTTCCCGCCGGACGCGTTCCGCAAGGAAGACGAGTCGCCGGACCGCGTCTTCTACGAGTACGCGCGGCTGGTGAACCACATCGACGACTACGCGATCGCGGCGGTGGGCGAGGCTTACCGGCGCTTCCTGCCGCCGGACGGCGAGTACCTGGACCTGATGAGTAGCTGGGTGTCGCACTTCCCGGCAAACATGCCGCGGCAGCGCATCGTCGGGCACGGCATGAACGAGGAGGAGCTTAAGGCGAACCCGGCTCTGGCGGAGTACTTCCTGCAGGACCTCAACGAGGAACCGGTGTTGCCCTTCGAGGACGGGCGGTTCGACGGGGTTGTGATCTGCGTGTCGGTGCAGTACCTGACGCGGCCGGTGGAGGTGTTCGCCGAGATCGGGCGAGTGCTGAAGCCGGGCTGTCCGCTGATCGTGGCGTTTTCGAATCGGTGCTTCCCGATGAAGGCCGTACGCGTGTGGACGTCGCGGGACGACGCCGGGCACGCGAGGCTGGTGTCGGCTTATGCGGCGGAGGCGGGGGCGTTTGAGGAGGCGGAGACCTATGACTTCAGCCCGCGGGTGACCGGGTTCGGGGTGCCGGAGGAGCTGAAGGCGCGTGTGGCGACCGGGGGGATTTACAGCGACCCGTTGTTCGTCGTGGTGGCGCGGAGGAAGGGGTGAACCTCAGCCCCGCTGCCCCTTCCGCTCCGCGAAGGGCAGGCGCGCGCCCCTCTCCCCTTCCACTTCGTGAAGGGCAGGCTTGCGAGGAGAGGGGCTGTGGACGTTGGATCGATGTCTGGCGGATACGGGGCTCAGGATGGAAGGGGCGCTTTGGATACTCCGGCGCGCCATCTGAATGACAGTGCTTTCAGTGCGTCGGCAGCATGGCAGGAGGGAATGACGCGTGATCTATGAGCTGCGTATCTATGATGTGATCCCGGGGAAGCTGCAGGCGCTGAACGAGAGGTTCGCGACTACGACGGTGCGGATCTTCGAGAAGCACGGGATCAAGGTGGTGGGGTTCTGGACCGACGTGGTCGGGGTGAGTAACCGGCTTACGTACATGGTGGCATTCGATGACATGGCGCATCGCGATGCGGCGTGGCGCGAGACCTTGAGCGACCCGGAGCTGGTGCAGGCGTTTGCGGAGACGGAGAAGGATGGGCCGGTGATTGCGCGCATGACGAACACGCTGCTGCGGCCGGCGGCGTACTCGCCGTTGCAGTAGGCGGTTCGTAGGTTGGGATGACGAGTCGTCTGGTGAGGACGGGGCGTTTTGATCCTCCGGCTTCGCCATCAGGATGACAGTGCTCTTGGGCTTCGCCGGCAG
>DASTLN010000028.1:0-13510 GCA_035714925.1 Dehalococcoidia bacterium
GGAAGCCAGCTTCGAGGCGGTCAGGACGACACGCCGCACCCACTCCGACTCGTCGGGCTCGCCGTCCGGGAGGTCGCCGCCCTTGGGTTGCCAGAGCACGTAGGAGCCGGGCCGCGTGTCGTCGAGCCGTTGGCAAAGCTCCGCGCAGCGGGTGCGCCAGGCGTCCTGCGCCTCGTAGAGCTCGGCCGAGACGATGCTCAGCGACGTCTCGCCGCCGTTCGCCTGCCAAACGTCGGCGAAGTCGCCGGCGGGAGCAAAGGCGCGACGGTAACGCTCGTTGAGCCAGGCGAGGAAAAGGCGGGCAGCGTATTCGCGGGCGCGGATCATGCGGCCTCCGTCGGCTCTAAGGTCATCAGATATTCGAGCGTGACTGGCCGCCGTCGACGTTCAGGGCAACGCCCGTGACCCAGCTCGCGGCGGGGGAGCAGAGGAAGACGACCGCGTTGGCCACCTCCTCGGCCCTACCGAAGCGCCCCGACGGGATGTTCTGCTTGATGAACGCCGCCATGCCCTCGGGGTCTGACTCGAGGCGGCGCTGCCAGCCACCACCTGGGAAGGCAATCGAGCCGGGCGCGACGGAGTTGACGCGAATGCCCTCCGGCGCCAGCTGCAGCGCCAACTGCTTGGCGTGCGAGGTCATCGCGGCTTTGACGGCGTTGTAGGTGGCGGGACCACCGGACTCCCGGCCCCAGATAGAAGTTATGTTAACAATAGAGCCGCCGCCGTTGGTCTTCATGTGTTCGATCGCCGCCCTGCTGGCGCGCACCGCCGCCATCAGGTTGACGTCGATAGCCGCCTGCCACGTCTCGTCGTCGTCGCCGGGGCGCGCGCCGCCGGCATTGTTGACCAGCGCGTCGACCTTGCCGAGCGTCTTCGCCACCTGATCCACGAACGCCTCGACCTCGCCCGTCTGCGAGACATCGACGACACCGGCGTGGACCTTGACGCCGGTGGCTCTGAGCTCGGCTTCGGTTTCGCGTAGCTTTTCTTCGCCCCGGGCGCAGATTGCGACGTTGCAGCCTTCGGCAGCCAGCGTCAACGCGATGGCACGCCCGATGCCTCGACTCCCTCCCGTGACGATAGCAACCTTGCCCTTGAGACCGAGATCCATGACGCACCCTCGAGTTTCAGATTCATCAACATTGCAGTTAGAGGACGGGGGATTCGATTCTAGCACGGCGTATGGAGAAGTCTCCTGAACATAATTGAGGTTGCGCCTGCCACGGAATGTGCTAAGTTGAGGCTTAGTTCCCCCGTCCGTCACATCGCTTGTAAGTATGAGATAGCGCAGCTTTAACTAGATTGACGATAGAACTTGAGCGCCCTGCGACCGGACTGTCGCAGCAAAGACCACGGATGGGTGAGCTCGGCAACACGTTGTCGAGGGCTCGCCGAGCGCGCGCTATTACGCTCGAGGACGTCGAGCGCGATACCCACGTCTCAAAGCGCTATCTAGAGGCGCTGGAGAACGAAGACTTCACAATCTTCCCGGCGCCGGTCTACGCTCGCGGCTTCCTGCGCACCTATTCACGCTACCTGGGCCTCAATCCCGAAGAGCTGATTCGCATTTTCCCCAACGGCGACCTGATGGTGGACATGACGCCGCTGCCGACCGTATCGCGGCAGACAGCGGAGATGATCAACGTTAACTGGCTGGTCGCGGGCCTCGTCGCGATCTTCCTACTCGGAGCCGGCCTGCTGCTGCTGCGCAGTGGCGACGACCCGGCGCTCACGAGCCCGCTGAACGAAGTCGCAACCACATCCAGGACGTCGGCCGGAGGCGCCGTCGACGCGCCCGCGTCGAGCAACCCCACGGGGCCGATCCAGGGCAAAGCCATCGGCACGATACGCCCCGGACTCTACCCGGACTTCGTCGGCGCCGACCTGGCCAGCGCTGTATCGGTCCTCTACGACAACCAGATGAACTTCGTCATCGTGGAGGTCTACAACGCCGACACGCCGCAAGGCCTGGTGATCAGCCAGAAGCCGGCGGCCGGCGCCAGGGCAAACGACGACACCGCAATCACGCTGACCGTGAGCAAAGGCCCGGCTTCGTCACAGTAGCGCCACCGCCTCCGCGGCCAGCGCGGCGAAAACCACGACGGCCCAGGGTGGCGCCTTTCACAACGCAGCGCTCAACGTATTCGTGATGAAAGTAGCCGAGGTGGGCGACGGACCCGCCGAATGACGTCAGACCCAGTCGCAATGCCACCCAAAGCACTTCGAGGGCACTACCGCGGTCGTCAATCTGGGCTGAAGTCTCGGATTCCAGCGGTTCCTCACTATCCAGAGGCCGCAAACCTCTGTCCGGTGGAGTTTCTGCGGGCAGATTCGCCTTTGCAAGTCTTTGAGACTGCGCGCGGCGCCGATTCGCGTCGACTATTCATGTAGGCGATGAGCAGCGTTTCCACCCTCAGCGCAGTTCGTATCGAAGATGGCGCAGCTTCACAGCGACGCGGCTTCTTGCCGGCGCCCGGGTGGCTGTCGAGCCGCCGCTTCGATCTCATCTTCGTGGCCGCCACGGCGACGATCGGGCTGGTCGCGGGCATCGCGACTCACTTCGAACCGGCGCTGTTCGGCGCCATCCTCCTCGCCGACCTCTGGCTGCTGGGCTACCACCACGTGATCGCCACGTTTACCCGCCTATCGTTCGATTCTGAGAGCTTCGCGCGCTACAAGCCCTTGGTGACCTGGCTGCCGATCGCCGTCGTCCTCGGCGTGCTGGCGATGACGCTGGGCATCGGCGCCTGGACGCTGCCGACCGTCTACCTGTACTGGCAGTGGTGGCATTACACGCGTCAGAGCTACGGCGTCGCGCAGATGTATCGCATGAAGACGCCTCAAGCAGGGGACAACGGCTGGGAGATGCGCGCGGCGCTCTACCTGCTGCCGCTCACCGGCATCCTCTACCGCTCTTACCAGGACCCGGGCGAGTTCCTCACGATGGAGCTGCGCGTGATCCCGGTACCGCTGATCGCGGTGCAGATCGTGGGCGTCGCGGCGATCGTGTCGCTGGTCTGGTGGGCCGCCAAGCAGTTTCATGCCTGGCGCGCCGGCGAGCTGCCGCTGGCCTTCAACCTCTACATGCTGTCGCACGTCGCCGTGTTCGGCGTCGGCTACCTTGCCATTTCCAACATCGACCACGGTTGGCTGACGATCAACATCTGGCACAACGCGCAGTACATCCTGGTCGTCTGGCTCTACAACCGGAACCGGTTCAAGACCGGCATCAGCGCGGAGCACAAGAGGCTCTCGACGATGAGTCAGCCGCGAAACATCGCGAAATACTTCGGTGTGACATTCGGGCTCACGGTGGTGGCTTATCTGACGCTGGGGACGACGTTTGCCCTGCTGCCGGCCACCACGCTGCCGCTTGCCTTGATCACCTACCAGACGCTCAACTTCCACCACTACATCGTCGACAGCGTGATCTGGAAGGTACGCAAGCCGCAGATGCGCCAGAACATGGGCCTGGAGCAGCTAGCGGCCTAGCCGGTGATGCTAGAGACCTTAAGGAACCCCGACAACAGATACATGAGGCCCCGGCTCTTCCAGGTTGCAGCCGTCATCGGGCTGTGCGTGCTCATTGCGATGGCCGCGGTGCACACGCTGCAACCCAGCGACAGCCTGCGCGACTTCGCCACCTTCGTCCACGCCGGTCGCGCTTACGAAGACGGGCTAAACCCCTACGTCCTCTACGAAGAGCCGGACCCCGCCTCGGGCATCCAGCCCGGCACGCCGCGAGATACTGGATCGCCCAACCTCAACCCGCCGATTTCGATCTATCCCTTTACCCTGATGAACGGCCACAACCCCGTTTCCGTGCGCAATGGGCTGCGCGTGGTGTCGGCGCTGATCTACGCCGCCGTCTGCATCGTCTTACTCAAGGCCTACCCGTGGCAGCGGCGGCCCCTGGTGATGCTCTGGTTGCTGGCGGTCGCGGGGTTCTGGTACACGCTGCTGCTGGGCCAGATCTACATACCGCTGTTCGCGCTGGGGCTGGGCGCGCTACTGCTAATCGAGCGCGGCCGCAACCTGCTCTGGGCCGGCCTGCTCGTCGGCCTGGTCGTCGCGATCAAGCCGAACTTCGCGATCTGGCCGTTGTTCCTGCTGCTGGCGGGTCAGCGCAAGATGGCGCTCACGTCGGTCGCCGTCGCGGCGGCGATTAGCCTCGTGCCGTTGCTGATCGAAGGGCCCGAGATCTACTCGCAGTGGCTGGACGCCGCGCGCGCCTATCCTCGCGCCGCCATCGCGCCCAACGCCTCGATGTTCGGCGTCGCGACGCGGCTGGGTATCCCCGAGGCGGGCTACGTGCTGGCAGCGGGCCTCATCGCCGCGGCCGCGTTCTACACCTGGCGCTGGCGCCTAACGGGCCGGGAGGTGAGCGCGTGGAGCGTGATGCTGACGCTGTTCGTCGGCCCGCTGACCTGGGTGGGATACACGCTGTTCATGCTGCCGTTGTTGCTCTCGCGCCCGCGCTGGGGAGGCTGGGAGGTCGCGGTCGCGGCGACGATGCTGGTGCCGGCAGGTCTCGGCTGGCCCGCGGGCGAGATGCGCCTCGCCGGCATCGTGATGCTGTCGGGCCTCATCCTGAACGACACGCTGCAGGCGCGACAAGCCGGGTTCGAGGCGCGGTTGCCAAACGGCGCGCTGGCTCAAGTGAGCGAGGCCGCATAACTGACCCGTGAAGGAACGCTGAGGCCGTGCTTTTACTCCTGGTCTTGTACTATCCACGCTGTGGAAGCTCATCCCTACGCCGCCACGGATCTCTGGCGAGTCATTGAAAACGCGCTACTCGCTGCCGGGAAGGACCCCCGGAATCTCACTTCTGCGGATACTGCATCGTTCGACCACTTTCACACGGGTGGGATCGACGCAAGCCTCGACTTGCTTGAGCTCGCGCTAACCACTGAACCTCACGACGTGCTTGACTTGGGAGCCGGCGTTGGCGGTGCATCCCGATTCCTTGCGGAGCACACAAAAGCCTCGATCGTCAGCCTCGATTTCGAGCGCGAATTCTGCGCCGTGAATGCGCGCTTGACTTCGCTGCTTGGCTATTCCGGCCGGATACGGGTACTTGTGGGCGACGCAACAGAGATTCCCTTCCGGTCGGCCAGCTTTGATTGGGTGTGGATGCAGCAAGCCGCGATGAATATCGCCGACAAGGCACGACTGCACGCGGAACTCGTACGCGTGCTTCGACCTGGCGGATGTTTCGTCTTCCAGGAGATCCTCGCAGGGAGCGACCCCGGACCGCTTCAACTTCCCACTGCCTGGGCTGCTGTCCAGGCAGACAGCCACCTGGAGCCGCCTGAAGAAATGCGGGCTCGCCTTCATGGACTTGGCCTTGATGAGGTCGCTTTCGAGGATGTTACGGATCGCTTACTGCCAGGTCTTCGGGCTCGATTCGAGGCTGCCAGGGCCGATGGGGCGCCCACTCTCGGAGTCCACTTACTCTCCACGAGCGACCTGACCTCCATCCTGGAAGGCATGCTCAGGAGTACGGAGATGGGCCGGTTGCGATTTGTCCGCGGCGTGTACCAGGCTTCCTGGCCTGGGCTGCTCTAGATTGCAGCCAGGGGCCGGTGGTTAAGAGCAGCGGTGCGTAAGTCTCGATAGGCACCGTGCTTTCACGCGTCCGCGAGCTTCATACATATTTAACCACCGCTTGTTGGGGGCTTAGGCCCCTTTTTCGTCTCGGCTCCGATACTGAATAACGAGGGCGGGTCGGCCCTAAATGGTGCGGGGTTGATGTGGTATCGTGAAAATTGAAGGGTCGGCCCGTCTACACGTTATGGCAAACACAATTCTGGTAGTCGACGACGAAAAAAACATCGTGCAGCTCGCGCGCCTGTATCTTGGCAACGAGGGCTTCAACGTGGTCGAGGCGTATGACGGGAAGCAGGCGCTGGAGAAGGCGCGTTTAACCAGCCCAGACCTCGTCGTCCTCGACATCATGATGCCGGAGATGGACGGACTCACCGTCTGCCGCGAGCTGCGCAAGACCTCCAGCGTCCCCGTGATCATGCTCACCGCCCGCGATGACGACGTCGACAAGATCGTCGGCCTCGAAGTCGGCGCGGACGACTACATGACGAAGCCGTTCAACCCGCGCGAGCTGGTGGCGCGCGTCAAAGCCGTGCTGCGGCGCTCTCAGGGCGCCATCAACACCGACAGCGTGCTCGAGGTCGGTGACATACGCCTTGACCCGGCGCGCCGCGAGGTGATGGTGGCGGGCAAGACGGTGACACTGCGCGCCAAGGAGTTCGACCTGCTGACCGCGTTCATGCGCTATGAGGGCGTCGTCCTCGACCGCGAGCGCCTACTCAGCATCGTGTGGGGCCAGGACTTCTACGGCGACACGCGCACAATAGACGTACACGTGGCCTGGCTGCGCGATAAGCTCTCCGGCGCCAGCGCCAGGGTACAGACCGTGTGGGGGGTAGGTTACAAACTTGTCCTGGATGAGCAGGCTGCTACCGCGAAGTCTTAGATCCCGGCTGATCCTCTCCTTCGGTGTACTGATTTTCGTATCGCTGTTCCTCGCCGGTACGTTCACCGTATGGCTTCTCAAGGCGCAGCAGGAGGACCGCCAGGAAGAGCAGATCGGCCAGCTGGCTGAGCCGGTAGCGCTGCGCGCCGCGTTCCTGGAGCTTGCCATCGGCCCTTACCCGGAACAGATCGCCTCCGTCTTGTCGCAGGAGTACCCCGGCACGCGGATTCTGCTGGTCGACCGCGGCCGCTGGGTCGTCGCGGACACCGCGAACACGCTGGAAGGCAGCCAGGTCTCTCTGGTCGGCCCGGTCGCCGGCGACCCCGCCCTGCCGGAGCTGCGCTATCACAAACGCCGCGGCCCCGAAGACCTGCTGTTCTTCTACGCCACCCCCTCCGGCGTCGTACCCGTGACCGTAACCTTCACGCCACAGCTCCAGACCGTGCTCGCGATAGACGCCAGCGACGTGAGCCAGGCGTGGCGTGACCTGCTGCCGCGCCTATTCCTGGCCGGCGGCGTGGCGTTCCTCGCCGGCGTCCTCGCGGCGAGCCTACTGGCGCGCTCGATCAGCAAGCCGTTGCGCCAGATCACACTCGCATCGGAGCAGATGGCGCAGGGCCGGTACGACCAGCAGATCCCGGAACGGGGCAGCGACGAAGTGAGCCGTCTGGCGCGCGCCTTCAACGACATGGCGCGCCAGGTCAGCCACTCGCACCGCACGCTGCGTGAATTCCTGGCCAACGTCTCGCACGAGCTCAAGACGCCGCTGACTTCGATCCAGGGGTTCTCACAGGCGATGGTCGACGGCGCGTTGACCAAAAGCGAGGACTACGCCGAGGCGGGCCGCGTGATCAACGACGAAGCGATTCGCATGCGCGGCCTGGTCGACGACCTGCTATACCTGACGCAGGTGGACGCGGGCGAATTCACGATCCAGACCGAAGACATGACACCAAGCGAGCTGCTGCAAGCGACGCATGAGCGTTTCCAGCGCCGGGCCGAGCAGGAGGGCATCGACCTGCGCGTGCAGTCGGAGTCGACGCAGCGGTTCCGGGGCGACGGACGGCGGTTGGAGCAGGCGCTGGCGAACATCGTCGACAATGCGGTGCGTCATACACCGCCGGGAGGCTCCGTCACCGTGCGCTCCTTCGGCGAGAACGGCCGCGTCAACGTCTCGGTCCACAATACCGGGTCGGTGATCCCACCGGACGCGTTGCCGCACATCTTCGAGCGCTTCTTCCAGGCCGACCCCTCCGGGGCGAGCGCAGACGCCAACACGGGCCTGGGGCTTGCGATCACGCGCGAAATCGTCACGGCACATGGCGGCGACGTCATCGCGAGCAGCAGCGAGGCGGCCGGGACCGAGTTCTTGATCTCATTGCCGGCATCCAACGGCGCTGCGACGCCAGATGGCGCCACCTGGGCACGACCGGAGCACGACAATGCATAGATCACGTCTCTTCCTGGTACTCGCCGGCCTCATCATCAGCCTGACGATCGTGACGGCGGCGTTGGCCGCGACACTCGTCTTCGATGGCGACGATGACACGCCGGACAGAGCCTCACCGAACACCGGGGCCCTCTCAACACCTTCTCCCACGGTCGAGGCCGAGCAGCCGGACGGCATCCCGGATGAGGTCTGGGCCAACCTCGAAGCGCTGCCGGACAAGCTGCGCGACGACCTGCTTGCGCGATTCGAGGCCGGCGGACTCGGGGTCCCGGAGATCGAGACCGTGATCGAGGAGTACGAGGGCCGCAACCAGGGCGTCCGCGTCGGCACCGTCCTCGATGCGACGGACTCTGTGCTGCGGCTGGAGGTCTACACCACGGGAGAACGCGCCGAAGTGGCGCTGAACGACGAAACCGTCCTCAGGCGCGGACACGATGACATCACCGCCGCCGATCTTGAGCCGGACGAGCTCGTGATGGTGATCTCGCGGGACGGCGGGGTGACCGCGTTCTCGGTCACCGCCTTCGGCGTTGGCGCGCCGTAGGTCTAATTCAGGGCCTCGCTAAGCCGGGTGCCTCAGGAGCCACCACTCGTAGGCGTCCGCGAGCGCCAGCCATGACGCCTCGATGATGTCTGTGCTGGCCCCGACGCACTGCCATTCGTCCGTCTCATCACTGCACTCGATCAGCACGCGTACGGAGGCGCCCGTGCCCGCGTTGGAGTCAACAACGCGCACCTTGTAGTCCACGAGGCGCACGTTAGCGATATCGCCGTAGAACTCGCCGAGGGCCTTGCGCACCGCGTGGTCCAGGGCGTCGACGGGACCGTCGCCGTCGGCGGCCGTTTGGCGCAGCTCGTCCTCGGCGCCGCCACGCCCGAAGATGCGCACCTTGATCATCGCCTCCGCCTGCATCTCAGCGCGGCGATGCGTGGTCTTGCGCGGTTCGGCGGCCTCGCTACGGCGCAGGACGACCCAGAAGTCGTCCAGGTTGAAGACGGGCGTGTAGCCGGGCAGAGTGCGGCGCACCAGCATCTCCAGCGACGCATCCGCGCCCTCGAACTGGTAGCCGTGCGCCTCCTGGTCCTTGATCGTCTCGGTCAGGGCTCTGGCGTCATCGCGGCTCAGCGGGTAGTCGATGCCCAGCTCGCCCAGCTTGTCGAGCAAACCGCGGCTGCCGCCGAGCTCCGAGACAAGCAGGCGGCGCTGGTTGCCAACGGCCGCCGGGTCGACGTGCTGATAGGCGTTCTCAACCTTGATGACGCCGTCAGCGTGGTAGCCGGCCTTGTGCGCGAAGGCGCTGGCGCCCACGTACGGCTGCTGCGGCCAGGGCGTCATGTTGGCGACTTCGCTAACGAAGTGCGAGATTTCGCTGAGGTGCGCCAGCTGCTCGTCGCTGACCACCTGCAGGCCGAGTTTGAGCTTCAGGTTGGCGATGACGCTGGCCATGTTGGCGTTGCCGCAGCGCTCGCCGTAGCCGTTGATGCAGGCCTGCACCTGCTGCACGCCGTGTTGCACGGCCGCCAGCGAGCTGGCGACGGCGACGTCGGCGTCGTTGTGGCAGTGGATGCCCAGCGGCACGTTGGGAAAGGCGGCCTGCACCTTCTCGATCGTCTCCAGCAGCGTTGACGTGATCGTGCCGCCGTTCGTGTCGCAGAGGACGAGCGCGTCGACGCCGCTGTTCACGGTGGCGCGCAAGCAACTCAGCGCGTAGTCGGAGTCGTCGCGGAAGCCGTCGAAGAAGTGCTCAGCGTCGTAGTAGACCTGCTTGCCCTTCGACTTGAGGAAACGCACCGAGTCGGACAGCATCGACAGGTTTTCCTCCAGGCTGGTACCAAGGACCTCGCGCACGTGGAGGTCATGCGCCTTGCCGACGATGGTGACGTAGTCGGTGCCTGCCGTGCTGAGCGTATTGAGGGTCGGGTCGTTACTGCTGTCGCCGCCGGCTCGGCGCGTCGACCCAAAGGCGACGAGCTTCGCGTTATTCAGCTTGACGTCCCGCATGCGCTCGAAGAACTCGACGTCCTTTGGATTGGCGGCGGGAAAGCCGCCCTCGATGAAGTGCACGCCGAGGTCGTCCAGGCGTTTGGCGATGCGCAGCTTGTCCTCGACGGAGAGGCTGATGCCCTCCATCTGCGCGCCATCACGCAGGGTTGTGTCATACAGGTCGACGGTCATTGGGGAAGCCTCCGGGTTCTGGTCCTGGCGATAGCTATCGAAGGACTTGCGGTCTCAATTGACTGAAGGGCTGCCAAGTGAGCAGCCGGGAGCTCAGCCAATGGCCCGCCCCGACGATGAGTCGGGGCGTAGGGAGACCTCCGGAGCGCGAAGAAGCGTCATTTCTGCTTTCAAGCGTAGCGAGCGTGAGTTAGAGCGTCAATGAGGGTTTCGCTTAGAGCCAGGCCCAACGCTAGACCAGCTCGCTGACCAGGATGGCGCCGAGGCCGAGGAAGACCAGGAAGCCGACGACATCCGAGAACGTCGTGACGATGACGCCCGAGGCGAGGGCCGGGTCAGCACCGAGACGCTTGAGACCGAGCGGTACCAGCACGCCCACCATGACCGCGTTGGCGATGTTGGCCAGCAGCGCGAGCCCGACGATGAGACCAAGCCACGCGTTCCCCATCCAGATGTACGCGATCGTACCCGACGCGAGACCCATGACGATGCCCTGGACGAAGGCGATGAGTGCCTCGTGTCGCAGCACGTCCAAAGCGTCGCGCGCCTCAACCTCACCCAGCGCGATCGAGCGGACCACCAGCGTGATCGTCTGAATGCCGGCGTTTCCCCCCATCCCGGCGATGAGCGGCATGAAAACAGCCAGCGCAGCAACGCGCTCGATCGTGTCCGTGAAGAAGTTGACGGTGGCAGCGGCGAGGAAGGCCGTCATCAGGTTCAGGGAGAGCCAGAGGAGTCGAGGTGGGACGGCCTGACGGACCGGGCGAAACAGACGCTCCTCCTCGGCTAGACCGGCCATGCGGTAGATGTCCTCCGTCGCCTCTTCGACCTGCACGTCCAGCACGTCGTCCGCGGTGATGACGCCGCGCAGACGGCGATCGGCGTCGACGACAGGCAACGCCAGCAGGTTGTAGTGGCGAAACTGCTCCGCCACCACCTCCTGGTCGTCGGTGACCAGCACGGAACGGATTTCCTCTGACATGATCGCGGCGATCGGTGTTTCGGGGGCGGCAACGATGAGCGAGCGCAGGCTGACCGTCCCCGTGAGGTGATGCTCTTCGTCCACCACGTAGAGATAGAACGGATGCTGGTCGTCCGGCGCCTCTGACCGCAGAAACGAGATCGCGCTTTCGACTGTCCAGTAGCGGCGCAGCGCCACCACCTCGCGGGACATGCGGCCGCCGGCGCTCTCCGGCGGGTACCTGAGGATCTCCTCAACCGCCTCGCGGTCCTCCAGCAGCTGGATGACCTCGTCGGCCTGACCCGGCTCGAGGTCCTGGACGATGTCGGCGGCGATGTCTTCGTCGACACGGTCGAGCAGCGGCGCAATCGACTCGGCCGGCAACCCGGCCAGCAGGTCAGCGCGCATATCCTCGTCCAGGTATTCGAGGACTTCTGCGAGGTGCTCGTGAGACAGCGCCTCCAGCACGCGCGTCCTGTGGCCGTCCTCCAGCTGCTCGATGAGGTCTGCCTGATCGGCCGGGTGGTTGTCGCCCAGCAGCTCGACGGCGCGCAGCAGCTCTTCTTCCTCGTCCAGAATCTGGTTGAGGCGCTGGCGCAGGGTCTCCATCTGCTCCTGGTTGGCCATGACGAACCTCAGACTAGCAGCCGGGCCGCGCGGGCAGCCCGCCGCGAGGTCAAGAAACGCTAAACGAAAGTCGCGGGGTGAAGAGCTGGGGTTGCCTTCAGGATAACAGACGCGCCGCCGCAACCGGGATCGTGAGCCTGGGCCTGGCTACGGGTTAGAGTAAGCCGTCTGACGGCAGTAAGAGGGAGGACATCCGTGAGCGAAACGCTGATGAGCCAGGCGGAGGCGCAGGCCTACCTCAAGGCGAATAACAACTGGGGACGCTGGGGCAAGGATGATCAGATCGGCGCGATGAACCTGATCACGCCCGAGAAGCGGCTGGAGGCCGTAGCGCTGGCGAAGAAGGGGCGCACCGTCTCGCTGAGCCGGCCCTTCCCGAAGACACCGGCGCCAAACAACCCGACACCCGCGATGCACTGGATGCGCGCGCTCGGCCGCCGCTTCGGCGTTAGCGGCGTCATCGACTTCTACGGCATCTCGTACCACGGGCAGAGCGCGACGCATATCGACGCGCTATGCCACGTCTGGGACGACGACGGCCTGTGGAACGGCCGCAGGCCGGACGTCGTCACGGCAGACGGCACCACGTGGGGCAGCATCCAGAACTGGTCGCAAGGCATCGTCACACGCGGGGTCCTGCTGGACGTGCCGAAGTTCCGCGGCGAGCCGTTTGTGCCCCAGGGCAAGCCTGTGACGGGGGGTGAGCTGGAGCAGGTGGCGAAGTCGCAGGGCGTGGAGATGCGCCCTGGCGACGCGCTGTGCGTCTATTCCGGCCGCGAGAACTACGACCGCGCCAACGACCTGCCGTGGGGCTCCACCGGTATTCCGAGGCCCGGTCTCCACGCTTCCTGCCTCAGGTTCATCCGTGAGAACGACGCCTCGCTGCTGGTCTGGGACATGATGGACGAGGAGCGCGAGGAAGAGTGCCCCTGGGGCACGCACAGCGCGATCTTCGCCTTCGGCGTGGCGCTGGTGGACAACTCGCTGCTCGAACCGCTCGCGGCCGTCTGCGCCGAGGAGGGGCGCTACGAGTTCATGCTGATGCTCTGCCCGCTCGTCGTGGAGGGCGGCACCGGCTCGCCGCTCAATCCCATCGCGATGTTCTAGGTCTCCAGCGCCGCCACAGTTAGCGGGTCAGCTTCGCCCTCGAAGTATTTGTCGAGCGCTGCATGGAAGATCTCCGGGTCGTCCGCACAGAGCGCGAACAGCGTCATCGAGGAGCGAAACTTGATGTGTCCGGGCTGCCGAAGATCTGGTGTGCGGTGCGTCCATCGACGGCGAGGACAAGGCTGGTGCACTCCCGCAGACGGCCGCCGAGCACGGGATGGGCGTCGTAAGCCACGGCTTCGTCACGGCCCCTGATCGCGTAGCGCCGCGCCATCGAACTAAAGCCGAGGCCCGCGACCTGCGGAAAGACGAACCACATCCAGTGTGAGGTCTTGTGGCCAGCCGCGAGCTCACTGACTACCCGCTCATAGAGCGGGTGTTGCGCCGCAAGGAAGCGTCGCAGGTCGTACGGGTCGTCCATGCAGCCAGTCTAGCGGCCTACTCAAACGCCGCGATGCTGGAGATGCGCGTGACGTCCACGTTGGCTTGCACGACGATGCCGACGAGCTGGCCCGCCTGGTTCACCGCTCCGGCGCCGCTGCAACCCGGTCCCGCCGGCACGCCGAGTTCGTAGGTCGGTACGTCACCGGCGCGCGTAATCTCCTGCTGCAGGACGCCGCGCCGGATCTCCAGCTCGAAGTAGCAGAGGAACGATATCGTCCCGCCGGCCAGGCCGGTGAGGTCCGCCGGCGGCGA
>DASTLN010000029.1:0-4740 GCA_035714925.1 Dehalococcoidia bacterium
CCGGCCGGAATGAAGACGAGGCTACCGGGGTTCGCGGTGTACTGCGCGGCGCCGATCTGGACCTGCATCTGGCCGCGCAGGATGTAGTAGAACTGGTCCGCGACGTGGACGTGCAGGCCGGCAGAGGTACCTTTTCCAGCCGGGACGCGGGTGCAGATCAACAGGCAGCTATCGACGCCTGATCTGGCATCGGCGATGAACTGGCTGTGGAACTCGGAGGACTTGAAGGTCGCGAAGTCGACCAGCCGGACGTGCTGCAGACTTGCCATGACGCGCCGACGTTAGCACCGCGCCGAAAGGGCGTCAAAGCGAAGGGCGGTCGAGATTTCTCGACCGCCCTTGATTGGCGTTGGGTGACCGCGGGGGCCTAGCGGTGGACGCGGACGAATGCGCCAGCGCCGAACAGCGCTATTGCAACGAGAGCGGTCGCCAGCAGCAACGCGGTCGATGACGCGGTGCCTTCGGCGAGGCCAGCGTCACCTGTGTTGGGCGGTGAGATTTCGCCACCCTCAGCCGCCGGCGGCGGCAACGAAGCAAATATCGCAGCCCCGGCTTTCGCCTCGGAAACGATTCCGAGGAACTCCTGCGAGACGATGACCTCTCCGTCGAAGATCGTGATGCCCGTCGGTGAGAGGAGAGGAGCAGCGACGACTTCAGAAATCGCACCATTGACTACCCGGACGATCTGGCCGGGCGACTCGTCGCCGCGGAGGAAGCCGCGGAACTCGGTAACCAGCAGCGAGCCGTCCGTGTCGAAGACGAGGTTGGTTGCGGTGGTCAGGCCTTCGGCGTAGACCGTGGTCTCGCCGTCATCGAGCGCATCGCCATCGGCGTTGGCGTCCGACATGCGGTAGACGCGAGCGCCTTCCTCAGGGAACGGGAAGCCGGTCAACGTGGTGACGTAGAGGGCGCCGTCCGGGCCCCACTCCAGGCCGGTCGGTACCTGCTGCATCTCCGGTCCGCCGACGGCGGGGAAGAGCGGGTTCTCTCGGTTGGGGAAGATCGCGAACGGCGAGATGGTGCCATCGCTCGCGACGTGGAAGATTGCGTTGGCCCCTGATGCCGAGACGTAAAGCCCGCCCGCGTTGTCCGAGACGAGATCGTAAGCGTTGATTAGCAACTCGGGCTCGCCAGCCATATCGAGGTTGCCATCGACGTTGTTGGCCTGCTCGTAGGCCAGGAGGTCGGCAAAGATCTCCGGCGCCTGGCCGGGCTTGATGACGTAGACGTGGTCAAAGCCCGCCTCGCCGCGGGACTCGCCGACCGTGACGTAGAGGGTGCCGCCGACATTGATGGCGGAAGTGGCGCCGGTCGGCACCGGTACGCCGTCCTCAAGGAACGTTGAGGATGGGAGACCCGAGGCAACGACTGAAACCGTACCCTGCTGAGTGACCTGCAGGACTTTGCCGGTACCTTGCTCGGCGATATACATCACCGAACCGTTGGTGGACAGACCTCGAGGGCCGTTCAGGTCGGTGAGAGTCAGTCCGCCCTGACCAGACGCTGAGCCGGCCAGGACGGCGGGCACGATCACCGCCATCAATCCCACCAGGACGCGACGAAACGAAAGTTTGCGCATAAATCCTCCTTGTTCTGAGTTAGCGCTCGACGGGGTTGCTAATACTAGGCGCGTGACATGCGCCGTGTAAACGAATTGCTGACGGGTGCCGGTCCGTTATTCCACTATCAACACCGCCGTCATATAGGGGTGGACCCGGCAGACGTAGGCGTACTTGCCGGGGGAGCTGAACGTGCGGGCATAGGATTCGCCCTGGGGCAGCAGTCCTGAGCTCCAACTATCGTCGTTAGCCGTGACATCGTGGGGGACGGGGTCGTGGTTGGTCCAGACGACAGTGGAGCCGGCCGGCACGGTGAGCTGGTAGGGGAACCCGTAACTCTTGATCGGCGCCGGGATGCCCGCCGATGCGGGTGGTGAAGTTGGTGCAGGCGGTGAGGTCGGGGCCGGAGGGGATGTGGGCGCCGATGGCGCCGTCGCGGTTGGCGCCGGGGCGGTGGTCGCGGTGGGTTCAGGTGTATCGGCCGGTTCCGGCGTCGAGCCGGCCTCCAGGGTCGCGCCAGGCGAAGCAGTGGTTGATGGCGACGAGGTGCTGTCGGGTGAAGCTGCGGCAGCGGTCGTCGTGGGCGTCGCGTCCGGGGCATCAGAGCCGCCAGAGCAGGCGATCGCGAGAATGGTCAGCAGCGTTGCGATGATGGTAATGAAACGCATTTCTTGATTATTTAATGCCTATTAACTGGTACGAGCCACCGCCTTTAGTCCTAGGACCAAAGGCCGAGGAGTCAGCTTGACTATGCGTTCCACCATGTGGCTCTAACTCAGCCACGACTTCGAAGCGGATATGCTCACGCCCTCTGAGGCCGCGAATCGCCTCGAGTGTGCGAGTGGATTACCAGAGCTGCTTACTCGCGAGCGCAGCGCCGTCCGCGAGCGCCTTCAGCTTGGCCCAGCCAACCTCAGGGTAGCAGCGGCCGCCGACTCCGCAGTCGACGCCGGCGATGACGTTCTCCTTGCCGAACATGTTGGCCCACATCACGATGCGCTCCGCAACAAGTTCGGGCGGCTCAATGGTCGTCGTCTTGTGGGCGATGACGCCCGGGATGAAGATCTTGCCGTCGGCGAGCTTGTGGTTGGCCCAGACCTTGTAGTCGAGCTCGTGCTGCACATCCGCGGCCTCGATAGAGTAGGCGCCGGCGTTGACCTTAAGCATGAGGTCGATGACCTGCTCAAACGGGATGTCGGTCGTGTGCGGCGTGTGCCAGCTGCCCCAGCAGGTGTGGTAGCGGATGCGGTCCGCGGGCAAGCCCTGCAACGCGTAGTTAGTAGCCTCGATCCGCATATCCTCGGTGCGGCGGTACTCCGCGTAGCCGGGGTCGGGCTCGATCATGCCGTAACGGTCGCAGAGGCCGGGGTCGTCGATCTGGAGCACGAAGCCGGCGTCGATGACGGCCTTCATGTCGTGCCTGACGACTTCAGCGAGCGCGAAGCAGTACTCCTCTTCCGTCTTGTAGTGCTCGTTCCAGATGAAGTGGTCCAGCCAGCCCGGGCCGAGCACCGGGTAGAAGTAGTCTTCAGGGTCGACGCCGGCTTCCTGGAGCGCTCCCTTGAGGACCTGAATGTCGTGCTGGATAGCGGTGGGCGGCAGCGCTTTGACTTCGCCCGCGATGACGTATTTCTCGGTGAAGGGCGGGACGGTGATGCCGGGGCGCGGCGTGTTTCCGAGCCTGTCGTAGGCGGAGTAGAAGTCCTGGAACTGCGGACCGGTGCGCTCACGCTGGGTACCGAGCGTCGATGGCCATTCGCCGGGCTTCAAGGGGCGGGTCTCGATGCCGGTGGCGCGGCTGGAGTAGTAGATGTTGTCGCGGGCCTTCCAGAACTCGCCGTCAGACATGACGTCGACGCCGACCTCGCGCTGCTTGGCGAACATCTCCAGCGCGCCGCGCTTGACGAGCCGGTCGAGCGTCGCCTGGTCGCCCCTGGTGCGCGCCTCGTGGACTTCGTCTCTGAACGCGGGGTCGGGCAGCCTGCCGGGGTGTGTGGTCAGGATTCTGTCGGTGCTGCGCTTCACAATCTCGCTCCTCAGGACTCGCCAACCGGCCTAACGATCAGGCATTCTACGCCGCGAAAGCGCCTCGACCCTATCCAGGGCGTTGACTAGAATAGTTAAGCGTTAAACGTTCTTAGGGAAAAGGGGACATGGACTACTTCCCAGCCGACCGAGAAGCCAAACGCCAGGCGCTGCTGCAGGCTGTGCGAGATGCCGCCGAGGCCGTCGCGGCGGGCGCGGACGAGGCGGAGAAGAACACGACGCTGCCAATGTCGGCGGTGCAGGCGATGCAGGACGCCGGGCTGTTCCGCCTCAAGATGGCGGCTGAGTTGGGCGGCGCCGACGCGGACCCGGTGACGCAGATGGAGGTCATCGAGGCTCTGACAGCGATCTACCCGTCGGCGGGCTGGGTGCTGATGACCAACGCGACGGCGATCGGCAACGCGAGCGCGTTCCTGGACGACGAGGCGATCGAAGAGGTGTTCGCGGGTGGCGAAGTGCCGCGGGCAGCGACGGTCGGTGGGGTCAGCAGCACGATCGAGGCAACCGCCGGCGGGTTCATCCTCAACGGACGCTGGCCGTTCTGCAGCGGGGTGCCGCATTCGGAGTGGATCTGCCTGGGCGCGCGTCTTTATAAGGAGCAGGGAGCGCCGCCGGACATTTACACCTGCTTTGTGCGCACAAAGGACGTGACGATCATCGACAACTGGCACGTTGCCGGACTACGCGGCTCCGGCAGCAACGACGTGCAGGTCGAGAACCTCTTCGTGCCGGAGCACTTCACGTGGCCACGTTACGACCGGGCGCGCGGCATCAGGCGTCGGGGCGGGCCGATCTTCCTGCTCGGTCTGCCGGGCTCGGTCTCGAACGAGCACGCATCGTTCGCGCTCGGTGTCGGGCGGCTGGCCCTGGATACGGTGAAAGAGATCGCGATGACGAAGCGGCGCGGGCGCGGACCGGCGGCGGTGACGCTGGCGAACCGTCAGGTGTTCCAGCGCTTCGTCGGCGAGGCAGAGCTGCGGCTTCGGTCGGCGCGGATGGTGACATTCGAGGTGCACGAGCGGGCGTGGGAAGTCGCCTGCGAGGGCGTGATGCCGGACCCGGCGCTGGAGGCGGAGATGCGCGCCTCGGCGGTCTACTGTACCGAGGTTGCGGCGAGCATCGCGACGCAGGCGTT
>DASTLN010000030.1:0-26900 GCA_035714925.1 Dehalococcoidia bacterium
ATGGGCTGCGCCCCCGCTACCCCTGCTTCGCGTCTCACTACAGACGTCTCAGGAAGAAGCGCTATTGGACGGGCCTTAGGGGACGATGGGTTGGGGCGGCGGCGGGCGGCCTCGACGATCTGCTGGGTGGTTTCGAAGTCAGGCATGGCCTTGAACGGCACCCCGAGCCGCGCGAAGGGTTTGGCTACAGGGCGAGAAGCTCGTCTGACCCACCAGATTCTTCGCTCCGCTCAGAATGACAACGCTCCGCCTACTTCAAACCCGGCAGGACGACGGGTTTCACTTCGGTGCCGTCTGCCATGCCCTGCAGCGCCTCGTGGACGCGCGAGAGGGGGAACTCGCGGGAGAGGACGCGCTCAAAAGGGATGCCGGTCTTGGTTGAGAGGAAGGTGAGGGCCGAGAGATAGTGGCGGGCCTCGCCGGCGCGGAAGCCGATATACGTCTTGGTGCCGATGCTGTACGGCTTGTCGGGCAGGCCGCCGGCGCCGATCGAGAGGAAGCGGCCACCGGGGCGCGTGAAATCGAGGCCTTCGGGGATGGCGGCGCCGGTGGCGCACTGGACCACGATGTCGGCGCCGCGGTCGCCGGTGCGGTCGAGCACCCACTTGTGGCGGTCCGCGACGTCGCGCATGTCCTCGATGTTGAGCAGGTCGTCGGCACCAAACTGCTTGGCGATTTCGAGTCGAGATTTCGGCGCGCCGATGACGTGCACGGTGTTGGCGCCGCGGTCGCGGGCGACGGCGAGGGCGTAGAGGCCGATGGGCCCGGAGCCCTGGATGACCACCGTCTCGTGCGGCGCGATGGGGCCGAGTAGCTCGAAGCCGTGCATCACGGTGCGCAGGGCACAGGCGGCAGACGCGGCGAGCGGCGACGAGACGTTATCGGGGATGCGGATGACGTCGGAGCCGGTGGGGACGTAGTGCAGTTCGGCGCAGCCACCGAGGAGATGCGGGTACTGGTCGACCTGTTGGCGACCGAAGCGCCCGGCGTTGGGGCAGAGCGTGGGTTCGTTGGCGATCTTGCAGTAGTAGCAGCGGCCGCACCAGGGGTAGGCCATGAGGATGCGGTCGCCCGGCTTGAGCGGCTGGCCGAGGATGTCGAAGCGTTCGCCTTCGATTTGTATGATGCGGCCGGCGGTTTCGTGGCCGGGGATGTACGGCAGCGCCTGGGCGCGCATCATGCCTTCCCAGAAGTGCACGTCGGTGCCGCAGAGCGTCGCGGCCTCAACCTCCGCGAGCATCGCCGTAGGTTCCAGCTCGGGTTCGGGAATGTCGAGGACCTCGACGGGGCCGTGGAAGGCGGTTACGAGAGCTGCGCGGGCCATGGCGTCTCCTCTAAGGTCAGGCGGGACTTTCGTGGCGTAGCGGCGACCTTCAGGTCGCCATCAACGGTTCGTTTGTGGTCAGACGAATCGTTCAATTGAGACGAAGCGTCATGGCGACCATAAAGGTCGCCGCTACATTTGCTGCGACTTTTTCCCGATCTTCACGCCGGCCTCGTCTTCGATCGTGATCAGCGTGGCGGACATCAGCTTATCGCCGAGGCCCTTGGCCATGCTGCGGACGTAGACCTGAGAGGCGGCGGAGGCGACGGTGGCGGGCACGTTCATCTCGCGCGCCGCCTCGACGCAGAGGCCTACGTCCTTGGCGGTGAGGGCGAGCGTGAAGCTGGGGTTGTCGAAGTTGCGCTCCAGGAGACGGGGTATGCCCTGGACGAATCGGGACGAGCTGCTGACATTCCAGATGTCGTACAGCTTCTCGGCGTCGATACCGGCCTTGACGCCGATGGCGAGCGCCTCCTGCACAAGTAGGCTGGAGGCGTGGATCATCATATTGTTGGTGAGCTTGAGGATGTTACCGGTGCCGACGGGCCCGACGTGGAAGATGTTCTTGCCGAAGTGCTCCAGCAGCGGCCGGGCGCGCTCCAGCGTCGCTTCCTCCGCCCCCACGAAGATGGTCAGCGTGCCTTCCTCGGCGCCGATAACCATGCCCGAGAGGGGCGCGTCCATGAAGTCGAGGCCTTTGGCGCGCTCGATGCGGCTGAGGCGCTGGACGGCGCTGGGCAGGTTGCTCGAGAGGTCGACGTGCAGCATGCCGGGCTTTGCGCCGTCGAGGATGCCGTTCTCGCCGAGCACGGCGTCGTCTACCTCGGGCGGTCCGGGCAGCGAGGTGAAGACGATCTCGGATGCGCCGGCGACGCCGGCGGGCGTCTCACCCCAGACGGCGCCGAGCTCGATCAGGTTGGCGGTCGATTCCTGGCGCTTGTCGTAGACCGTGACGTCGTGGCCGGCCTTGAGGAGGTGGCGCGTGATCGGGTTGCCCATGTGGCCGGTGCCGATGAAGCCGAGTTTCATGGGAGATTCCTTTCGGAAGGCCAGCGGCGGCCAGCGGGACATCTGCCTTAACCATCGTTTAGCAACAAGCAACAAGCAACAGGCAACAAGGGCAAGTCACGCGGCCCTGTTGCTTGTTACTCCGTCTAGTACTCGATGGGGAGGCCGTAGAGGTCGACGCAGTTCGAGACGGTCATGGCGAAGCGCTCTTCGTCCGGGATGTCCTCGAAGATGTCGTCCAGGATGGCTTGCGATTTCGGGAAGGTGGAGTCGTGGTGCGGGAAGTCGCTGCCCCACATGAGGTTCTTGACGCCGATGTCGTAGCGAGTGGCGAGACCCTGGCGGTCGTCCTCGAAGGTCATCGTGAACTGGCGGTGGAAGTAGAAGCTCGGCGACTCCGTCAATTCGGCCGGGATCTGGTCTCGCGGCACGCGGTAGGCGGCCCAGTCGAGGCGCTGCAGGTAGTGCGCGACCCAGCCCGTCTCCCACTCGGTTGGGACGAACTTGAGGTTGGGGAAGCGGGCGCAGACGCCGCCAACGATGATGTCGCCCATCACGTACGCCATCGCGGTCTGCCAGAGGGCGTAACCCATGACGGGGCCCCAGTGCGTTGGCAGGCCCATGTTGGGCTGCGCGGTGGTCAGGACGTGCATGACGAGGGGCAGTTCGAGCTCCTCGGCGACGGCCCAGAACTTGTCATAAGAACGGTCGGAGTACGGGCGGTCGGCGGGCGGGACGCAAGGGATGTTAGCCGCAACGTGGCCCATGTTCTTGACGCGCCGCAGCTCCTCGATGGCCTTGTCGATGTCGTGCAGGGGGATGCAGGCCGACGCGAAGAGGCGCTTCGGCGGGGCGCCGTTGGCGTAGTTGAGGATCCAGTCGTTGAAGTTTTTGAACGTGGCGGCGACGATCTCGGGGTCCGAGATGCCGTAGACGCCGAACATGATGCTGGGCAGGAGCACCTCGGCGTCGAGGCCGTCGATGTCCTGGTCCTTGATGCGCTCCATGGGGTCGAGGATTCCCGGGCGCAGGCCCTTGTAACCCATCTTGATCATTTCCTGCGTCTCGGGGTCGTTGGCGTAGTGGCCAGCAACGCCGAAGCGGCCGACGGGGAAGCGGCGCGTGTCGCCGATCTGGAGGATGTCACCGGTCCCCTCGACGTAGACCATGCGGGGCGCGGCGTCGCCGAAGCGCTCCGGCAGGCCATTGAAGATCTCACCCGTTTCTACGACATGGGAGTCGCCTGAAATGCACAGCTGTGGACGCGCCATATGCGGTTCTCCTCTGCTAATGAGCACAAGCTCAGGCCACGGGCCGTGAGCTTGGCGGGCTGTCCTATCGTAGGCCGCGAGGCCTTATTGTCAATGTCTAAACGATTGTCCTACGAGTAGGTGATCAGCTCGAGCAAGTTGCCATCGGGATCGCGGGTGTAGAGGCTGGTGCCGCTGACACTGCTGAGCTTGCGGCCTCCCTCACGGGCCACGGGTCCCTCGATGATCGCGGCGCCGGCGGCGTCGAGCAGCGCCTTCGCCTCGTCGAGACTGCCCTGCCAGACGAAGCAGAAGTCGCCACAGCCGGGGACTGCTTTCGGGCCGCGCAGGGTGAACTCGGGGTTTTGCCAGACCTCCGGTGGGTGGACGTTGATCTTGTTGTCTCCGAAGGCAAACGCGAACGCTCGCGCCTTGCCCTGGCGCCATTCCTCCTCATGCACGACGCTGAAGCCGAGTCTTTTGTAGAAGGCGATCATCTCCTCCGGCTGCGCCGTCGGGATCGCGGTGTGGTCGTAGGAAACGATGGGCATGGCGACCTCCTGACCCGGATCATAGCCTGTCCTTGCGGCGCGAATTGGACAGCAATACGATTGCCTCCCTCGCCATGCGGAGGAGATGAGCCATGAAACGAAGCACGGGACGCATTCTCACGACACACGCCGGAAGCCTGCCGCGGCCCAGTGACCTGATCGAGATGTACCGCGACCAGGCGCCGGATGCGTCTGTGGAGCCGCGGCTCAAGGCAGCGGTCGCGGAGGTCACGCGCGAGCAGGTCGATTGCGGCGTCGATATCGTCAACGACGGCGAGTTCGGCAAGCCGTCGCGGGGGCCGGTCGATTACGGGGCGTGGTGGTCGTATGTCTACGACCGCATCGATGGCTTCGAAGTGCGGGAGCGGTCGATGGAGGGCGGCAACCCGCTGCAGTTCGGCAGCAAGGACCGCAAAGAGTTCAAGCAGTTCTACGACGAGGACGGCGGAATGGGTGCCGGCGGGGGACGCGCCAGCGCGGGTAACCGGCTGGCGCAGCTCGTCTGTACCGGGCCGGTCAAATACACGGGGCAGGCGCTGATCCAGCGTGACATCGCGAACTTCAAGGCGGCGCTCGACGGCGTGGCGGTCGAAGAGGCGTTTATGCCCGCCGTTTCGCCCGCGACGATGCAGATTCTGGCCAACGAGCACTACAGCAACTCGCGCGATTACGTCTGGGCACTGGCCGAGGCGATCCGGGAGGAATACCGCGCGATCGTCGACGCGGGGTTCCTGCTGCAGATCGACGACCCGGCGCTGGTCGACCTTTACGATTGGTGGTTCTCGCTGGAGAAGGGCATGGGCGAGTACCGCGAGTGGGCCGAGATGCAGGTCGACGCCGTGAACCACGCGCTTGAGGGTATCCCGGAGGATCGGGTGCGGTTCCACATCTGCTGGGGCAGCTGGCACGGCCCGCATAGCAGCGACGTGCCGCTCGCGGATGTCGTCGACCTGCTGCTACGGGTGAAGGCGCAGGCGTATTCAGTGGAAGCCGGCAACGTGCGACACGAGCACGAGTGGAAGGTGTGGCGTGACGTTGCGAAGTTGCCGGACGGGAAGGTCCTGATACCCGGCGTCGTCAGTCACGCGACCAACGTCCTCGAGCATCCGGAGCTCGTGGCGGACCGCCTGGTGCGTTACGCGGAGATCGTGGGGCGCGAGAACGTGATTGCGGGCACGGATTGCGGTCTCGGCGGGCGGATCCACCCTCAACTCGTCTGGGCGAAGCTGAGAATGCTACGCGAGGGCGCTGACCTGGCCTCGCAGCAGCTCTGGCGTTGAAGTCAGCGCTATCGCGGCGCTCCTGATAGAGTTGGGCTGCTTTCCGAATACTAGCGAGGGGACCGGCTCTAGATGCCCACCGTCAACGTCAAGGGCTACGAAATCTATTACTACGATGACGACTTCACCGACCCGTGGAAGAAGAGCGAGATCGTCCTGCTCAACCACTACGGCTGCGGCGACTCCACGCTGTACAACCGCTGGATACCGATCCTGGCGAAGGAGTACCGCGTTATCCGCTGGGACCGGCCGGGGCACGGGAGGTCGGAAGTACCGGGGCTCGACTACAAACTGAGCGTGGAGGGGATCCTCGAACAGTTCGTCGGGTTCTTGGACGCGCTGGGGCTGCCGCAGGTGCACTACATCGGCGACAAGGTGGCGTGCGCCGCGGGTATCGCGCTGGCGGTGACGCATCCGGAACGAGTGAAGACGCTGACATTGGCGGCGAGCTTCCTACACGTGCAGCGGATGCGGGACAACTTCATCAAAGCGGCGCAGGCTGTCCTCGAAGAGGGCTCGTGGATAAACGGCATGAAGGCCTACGCGGCGCGCAACCACGACGACCAGACCTACGACGAGCGGATGCGCGACCTCTATTACCAGGAGGTCTGGGGCCGGACCGCAAGTCACGTGATCTCGTCGGCGTTTGCGCTGGTGCAGGACCCGGCGTTCGACGTCACAGGGCTGCTGCCGCAGGTGACGCAACCGACGTTGCTGCTGAGCCCGGACAACGGCGGCACGCTGGTGACGATGGAAGAGCAGAACCTGATCAAACAGCAGATCCCGGACTGCGAGCAGCAGGTCTTTGCCGGGGCGACGGCGATGCTGCCGTATCACGAACAAGAGTGGTGCGCGGAGCAGACGCTGCAGTTCTTGCGCAAGCACAGCGACGCGTGATGTTGCGCAGGAGAGCGGCGCCGAGATGTCGAGGCGACCTTTACGGTCGCCAAGGACGTACCGTTTCTCGTGGTACGCATCGTCTCGAACGACGGGCCGCCAATGGCGACCTGAAGGTCGCCTCTACGTTGGATGATGCCCCACAGTGTCAGGAAGTCTCGCGATGACGAAGCGAGTTTGCGTCATCCCCGGTGACGACGCCTCCCCCGAGGCAGTGCTGCCGGCGCTGGCGGTAGTGAAGGGCCTGGAGCTGGACATCGACTGGCTGGTGCTGCCGACGGGTGAGGAGGGGCAGGCGCAGCACGGCGAGGACTGGGCGCAGGTCTGCCGCGACGCGATCGATTCTTGCGACACGACGTGGTTCGGCTCTGCGAGCGGCAAGACGCCGGCGATTGCCCACCTGCGCTGGGGCAAAGGCACCTACGCGAACATCCGCCCCGTGAAATACATGCCGGGCGCGAAGAGTCCCCTGTCGCACCCGGAGGGCATCGACTTCGTGATTGTGCGGGAGAACATGGAGGACATGTACTCCGGTATAGAGGGCGACCTCGAGGCGTTGCAGGGGCTGGGTCTCGTCAACCGCCAGACGAAGCAGTCGATCCCGGCGTCGGGGAAGTTCGCGATCAAGGTGATTACGGAGGCCAATACGCGACGCATCGTGGAATACGGCTGCGAACTGGCGATGCGACGCAAGGCGGCGGGATACCCAGGCAGGCTCACGGTCTCGAGCAAATACAACGTGCTGCCGGGGACGGACGGCTACTTCCGCAGCCTGGCGCAAGAGGTTGCGGCGGGCTACCCGGACATCGAGTACGAGAACTTCATCGCCGATGACTTCGCGAGGCGCATCGTGGCGGAGCCGCATCGACTCGATGTTGTCGTGCTGCCGAACCTGTACGGCGACATCTTCTCGGACGAGGCGTCGGCGCTGGTCGGTGGGCTCGGCGTGGCGGCCAGTGGTTGCTACGGCGACGATTACGCCTACTTCGAGTCGGTCCACGGCACCGCGCCGGACATCGCCGGGCAGCACGTCATCAACCCGACCGCCACGATGCTGTCGGCGGCGATGATGCTGCGGCACCTCGAATTCGAGGAGGGTGCGGCGGCGCTGGAGAAAGCGATCGAGGACGTGTATCGGGAGGGGAAGGCGCTGACGCCGGACCAGGGTGGGAGCGCGCACAGCGAGGATTTTTGCGACGCGGTACGTGGAAAGCTGTAGAAGCGCCGCACTCGCTACGATGCAGGGGGCATTTCTAGAAGGGACCCAATCATGCCGACGCTGACGGGCGGGCAGGCGCTGGTACAGCAGCTCAAGGGAGAGGGCATCGATACGATCTTCGGGCTGCCCGGCGTGCAGCTCGACTGGGCCTTCGACGCCGTTTACGAGGAGCGCGAGCACTTCAAGGTCTACCACACGCGGCACGAGCAAGCCTGCGTCTACATGGCCGACGGCTACGCGCGGACGACCGGCAAGATCGGGCTGGCGATGGTGGTGCCTGGGCCGGGATTGCTCAACGCCGCGGGCGCGCTTTCGACGGCGTACGCGGTGTCGTCGCCTGTGTTCGTGGTGACGGGGCAGATCGAGTCGAAGAACATCAACAAGGGCAAAGGGCTGCTGCACGAGATCAACGACCAGCTGGGCATGATTTCGCATGTCACGAAGTACCAGGCGCTGGCGATGTCGCCGGGCGAGATACCGGGCCTGGTGCACGAGGCCGTCAAAGCACTGAAGACGGGCCGTCCGCGGCCGGTCGAGGTCGAGGTGCCACCGGACGTGTTCGAGGCGAAGGCGGACGTGAAGCTGCTCGACCCCGTTGCGGCGGAGCGTCCAGGACCGGATCCCGACCTGATCGAGAAGGCGGCGAAGCTGCTGGGCAATGCGAAGAGCCCGATCATCTTCTGCGGCGGTGGCGTGATTTCCGGCGGGGCCTGGGCTGAAGTGCAACGACTTGCCGAGATGCTGGAAGCGCCCGTGATCCAGAGCAGCAACGGCAAGGGCGCGCTCTCAGACCGGCATCACCTCTCGTTCCCGATGCGAGGCATGCAGGAGCTGGCCCCGGACAGCGACGTCGTGCTGCTAGCGGGGACGCGCTTTCTGCAGGGCATCATGGCCCAGACGCTGCAGAGCTGGGTCGGGGAGAAGACGGTCATTCAGCTCGACATCGACGAGACCGAGATCGGGCGCAACTATGCGCCGCAGGTCGGCATCGTCTCGGACGCAAAGAAGGGTCTAGCAGCGCTGGGCGCGGCCGTCGAGAAGCACAACTCGAAGCGCGAGTCACGACGCGAGGAGCTGCTGGGGCTCAAGGCGTATCTGGAAGAGGACGCGCGACGTCAAAGCCCGCAGGCCGACTTCGGCTACGCGATCCGCGAGGCGCTGCCGGAGGACGGTGTGCTCGTACAGGAGTCGACGCAGGTGGGCTACTGGTGCAGCGGCGCCTTCCCCGTGTATGAGCCGCGCACGTTTTTCACTTCCGGCTACCAGGGCACGCTGGGCTACGGATTCGCGACGGCGCTGGGCGCGCAAGTCGGCCTGCCGAACCGTAGGGTGGTGTCGATCAATGGCGACGGCGGCTTCTTCTACAACGTGCAGGAGCTGTCGACGATGGTGCAGCAGAAGATCCCGCTGATCGCGGTCGTCTTCAATGACAACGCATACGGGAACGTGAAAAGGATTCAGGAGATGCGCTTTGGTGGACGCACCATCGCCTCGACGTTGCATAACCCCGACATGCTGAAGCTGGCGGAGGCATACGGCGTGGAAGGCCGGCGCGCGAACTCGCCGGCGGAGCTGAAATCGACGCTAGACGACGTGATGAAGGGCAACCAGCCGGTGCTGATCGAGGTGCCGGTGGGGCCGATGCCGCCGATGAGCTTCAAACCCCGAGCCCAGGCCAACGCTTAATCCCCGCGAACAGGAGAGACGCCATGAGAGCCGCCGTAATTCGCAAGATGGCCGACCCGTTGCCGCAGCTTGCAATCGAGGACGTTGAAATCGACATGCCGGGACCGCACGAGGTGCTGATCAAGACGGCAGCGACCGGCGTCTGCCATTCCGACCTGCACTACCTCAAGGGCGATTCGGCGATGCCGGCGATGCCTGCTGTCCTCGGCCACGAGGGTGCCGGTGTTGTAGAGGCGGTGGGCGAGCTGGTGACGTATGTGCGGCCGGGCGACCACGTGATCTGCTGCCTCTCGACGTTCTGCGGTCAGTGCGAGTACTGCCTGACGGGGCGTCCGGCGCGCTGTACGGGAAGGTCTACCACGCAGCGCGCGTCCGACGCGCATCCGAGGCTGAGCTGGGAAGGACAGAGCGTCTGGGCGCACGGCGGACTGGGGACTTTCGCCGAGTGGATGCTGGTGCACGAGAACTCGATCGTGAAGATCCGCGAGGATATGCCGCTGGACCGCGCGGCGCTGATTGGCTGCGGCGTGACGACGGGCCTCGGCGCCGTGTTCAATACGGCGAAGGTGGAACCCGGTTCGACGGTTTGTGTCTACGGACTCGGCGGTATCGGCCTTTCGGCGATCCAGGGGGCGCGTATCGCCGGGGCACGGCAGATCATCGCCGTCGACGTGAACGAAAGCAAGCTGGCGACGGCGAAGGAGTTCGGAGCCACACACGTCGTCGATGCGTCGTCGCACGATCCCGTCGAGGCGGTGCGGGGCATGACGGATGGCGGTGTCGACTACTCATTCGAAGCGATCGGGCTGAAGACGACGGTGAAGCAGTGCTTCGAGTCGATCCGGCTGGACGGGACGGCAACCGTAATCGGGCTGATGCCTCTGGGGGAGCAGATCGAGCTGGACGGGCGGATGTTCTTCCGCGGGCGGTTCCAGGGCAGCATGATGGGCTCGAACCGGTTCCGCATCGACATGCCACGCTACATCGACTTCTACCTGCAGGGCCGTCTGCGGCTGGACGAGATGATCACGCGGCGCGGCAAGCTGGACGACGTTCACGAAGCGTTCCGCGCCATGGAGGCGGGCGAAGTGGTGCGCAGCGTTTTGATGTTCGACAACTAGAGGAGACGTGCCATGAAGGTAGGGGTCATCGGCCTGGGGAACATGGGCGGCGGGATCGCGCTCAACCTGCGCAAGGCCGGCAACGAGGTCGTCGTTAACGACGTGCGGCGGCAGGTGGCGGAAGACCACCTGACAGCGGGCAGCGTTTGGGCCGACTCGCCGCGCGAGATCGGGGAGCAATGCGACGTCGTGTTCACGTCGTTGCCGGGGCCGCCCGAGGTGGAAGCGGTTGCAACCGGCCAAGACGGGTTGTTTTCGGGCATGAAGGCGGGTTCGACGTGGTTTGACCTTTCGACGAACTCGCCGACGCTGATCCGGCGGCTGCACGATGAGTTCGCCGCGAAGGGCATCAAGGTGCTCGACGCGCCGGTCAGCGGCGGGACGCGCGGCGCGCGCGACGGCACGCTGGCGATCTGGGTCGGTGGCGACGAGGCGGAGTTCAACAAGCACATGGATCTGCTGCTGGCGATGGGCAACGCGCCGAAGTACATCGGGCCGATTGGCGCCGGGACGGTGGCGAAACTGTCGCACAACGTCATGACGTACATGCTGCAGACGGCGCTGATGGAGTGCTTCACGCTGGGGGTCAAGGGTGGCGTGGAGCCGCTGGCGTTGTGGGACGCGCTGCGGCATGGCGCGATCGGCCGGACGCGGACCTTCGACCTGATCGGGATGTACCTGCGCGGCGAGTTCGACGTTGGCGGGTTTACGCTGAAGCTGGCGCATAAAGACGTCATGTTGGCGACCGAGCTGGGGCGCGAGCTGGACGTGCCGATGCGCGTCGCGAACCTGGCGCTGGCGGAGCTCACCGAGGGCATGGCGCGAGGTTGGGCGGCGAAGGACTCGTGGGTGACGGCGCTGCTGCAGGAAGAGCGCACCGGCCTCGACTTCCACTATTCGGCGGAAGCGGTGCAGGAGGTCAGGGAGCGGCCCTAGGGTTGCGTTAGCTGCCGCCGAAGGTCAGCGATCAGTGCCGGCAGGCCGTTCAGGGTCTTTGCCGCGCCGAAGATGTAGAAGTCGTGGCGTTTGACGATGACGTCGGAGCCGTATTCGTCCATCAGGCCCGTGTAGTAGCCTTCGAGGTCGTCGATGGCGCCGTCACCGAGGCGGGCAAAGCTGCCGCCGAGGGAGTGCCAAAACGCCGCGTCTTCGGCCGACAGCGCTGCTTCGGGGTCGCCGTTGCGGGCGAGGATCAGGAAGCTGCGGCCGACCACATCGTCGAAAGCGCCCTCTTTGCGGTTGTAGCGGACGCGGGCCTGGCCAAAGGCGCCGCCGGCAGCAACGGCGTTGCGGGCGATGAAGCCGCCTTCGTAGCCGGGGACGCGGAAGGCGATGAGCTGCTTGTCGGCCTGCGCCTGCTGCATCTGGGCCGAAAGCGCCAGAAGCTGCTCGTCACGGGCCGCGGCGCGATCGAGGTCACGCTCGATGACGTTCCGGCCGACGCGGGCGCTCTCGATGATCGTGGCGCGGGAGTTGGGCTCACGCTCGTCGACGTAGGTGTCGAGGAAGGATGCAGGGCTGATGCCCTTGAGGACGAGGTCGAGCTTCCAGGCGAGGTTGTAGGCGTCACGGAAGCCGGAGCAGAGGCCCTGCGCCAGGAAGGGCGGCATCTGGTGGGCGGCGTCGCCGGCGAGGAACACGCGGCCCTGGCGCCAGCGCCGCGCCACCAGCGACTGAAACTTGTAGTTGGCTACGCGTATGAGATCGAAGTCGTCCGGCGTGCCACCCTCGGGACGCTGGAGGCGGCGCCAGACGTTCTCGGTCTGCTTCGCTTCGTCGACGGATTCGCCGGGGAGGACCATGAAGGACCAGCGGCGGTGGCCGGGACCCATGCGCATCGTCATGCCGGGCTGCTCCGGCTCGCAGAACTGACGCAGGTAGGGCAGGTGAGGGCCTTGCGGGCGCTTGGCCTTCGCGTCGATGACGAGCCAGTCCTGGTCGATGCCGAGGCGCTCGTACTCGATGGCGAGGGCCTGCCGGACGAAGCTGTTGCCCCCGTCAGCGCCGATGGCGTAGCTGCCGCTGAATTGCTGGCGCGAGCCGGATGAGTCTTCGGCGGTGACGGTGACGCTTTCGCGGTCCTGCTCGAGCGCGACGACGGTTTGGCCCGTCAGCAGATCGATGTTGGGCTCGGCGCGGACGAGGACGTCGAGCTCGGCCTCGAAGGCGGGCTGGTAGACGGACGTGAACTCGGGCCAGCCGTGAGTTGCCATGGGCGCGACGGTGCTGGACATCAGCACACGCTGGTTGCGTGCCAGCTCGTAGACGGGCAGGAAGAACATGGCGGGCTGGACCTGCTCCATGCAGCCGACTTCCTGGAACATGCGCATGATGTCGTCGTGGACGATGCCGACGCGGGGCAGGTTGTAGAGGGTGGTGTAACGCTCCAGCACGGCGACCTTGTGGCCGGCGCGGGCGAGGAGGAGCGCCGCGAGCATGCCGGTGGGGCCGTAGCCGACGATCAGGACGTCATACATTGCGGCGCAATCATATTACGAATGCAGGTAATCGCTGGAGTGCAGCCAGTTTCGGCGCTTGACCGCGCTTGGCCCTCACGGGGCCAGGTGTCATGCTCCGGACGTGCTTCGCTTTGAAAATGAGGGATGCCGCCATACCTGCGCTAAGGGCCGTTCGTGGAGCGTGCTAACGGCAGATAGCCGTCAAGCTTCCCTGGCGGCCGAGCCATGCTAGACGTCTTTCTACAGGTCGTATTGCCGGTGGCCATTACGGCGGGCCTGGGCGGCCTGGCGGCGCGCTGGCGGCGGCTGCCTGCCGACGTTCCGTCGGCGCTGGTTTTTCACGCCATGTCTACAACGACGGTCTCGGCCAACGACTCGCTGAACATCGTGCTCGTCATGCTGGCGTCCTTTGTGGCGATGTACGGCGTGGCGATGCTGTGGTCGACGTTTCGGGGCCACGATGCGCCGATGCGCGCGGCGGTCGCGGTGGGCGCGACGACGCCGAACGTGGGGAACATGGGTTTACCTGTGTCGCAGCTGGCGTTCGGCGACCTGGGGCTGCAGATCGCGGTGATGAACTTCGTCGCGGGGGCGGTCCTGGTCAACACGGCGGGAATCGCGATCGCGGCAATGGCGGGCGGCTCGCGACGCGATGCGCTGCTGGCGCCGCTGAAGTATCCGGCGCTGTACGCGGCGCTCGCGGGCATCGTTGTTAACGTGGCGAGCTTCGACCTTCCGGTCGCGATCGAGACGCCGACGGAGACGCTGGGCGCCGCGGCGATCCCGACGATGCTGGTCGTGCTAGGCATACAGCTCGGCAGCATGATGGGACGCGACAGCGTTGTCGACCTCGCAGCGGTGAACCTGGCGCGGCTGCTGATCGCGCCGGCCGCGGCGTGGCTGACGGTGGAGGCGCTGGACATCGAGGGCGTGACGCGGGGGACGCTGATCGTCCTTGCCGCGATGCCGACCGCCGTCAGCGCCATCGTGCTGGCGACGACGTTCAAGGCGCGCCCCGGCTTCGTGACGCAGGTGGTCGTGAGCTCGACGCTGGCGAGCATGGTGACGCTGACGCTGCTGATCGACCTTGTGCGTTAGCGGTTGTAAGAAAACCTGCTTCCGGCTGTCTTAGCATTGACGGAGGCTGCAGGGCCGCTCTGGAGCGACGCTGCCGCCGGCCGGGAGAGCGAGACGAATGAGAGAAGACGCCGAGCTGGTAGAGCTTGCGGTCGGTGGCGATAGCGCCGCCTTCTCCGAGCTGTACGAGCGCTACTTCGACAACGTCTACGACTTCCTCGCGCGCATGGTGAAAGACCGCGAAGAGGCGGCCGACCTGGCGCAGGATACGTTCCTGCGCGCCATGAACAGCCTGTCCTCCCTCTCCAAAGGGGGCAGTTTCAAGAGCTGGCTGTTCACAATCGCGCGAAACACGGCCCTGAACCGTCTGGAGCGCTCGTCTCGATTGCAGCCGTTGGAGCAGCAGTCCGACGAGGGCGAGAGCCTGGAGCTGCAGGTGATCGATCCAGACCGGTTCAGCAACCCTGAGGAGGCAGCGGAAGCCAAGGATTACGCCGGTCTGGTCTGGGAGGCTGCGAGCAGCCTGGACGAGCGGCAGTACTCGGCCCTCCACTACAGCGTCCGTCTCGGCTTTGACAACGAAGAGCTGGCGGAGGTGCTTGGGGTGACGAGGAACAATGCCTATCAAATCGTGAATAGAACCAAGGCGGCGCTGGAGAGCGCGATCGGCGCGCTGGTGCTGCTGCGCCAGGGACGCCGCTTCTGCAAGGACCTCGATGCTGCATTGGCCAGCCTGGCGGTGGGTGAGATGACGCCGGCCGTCAAGCGCATCATCGACCGCCACACGTCGCGCTGCGACACCTGCACGGAGCGCCGCCGCAAGCTTGCCTCGCCGTTTGCCATCTTCGCCGGGCTCGCGTTCCTGCAGCCCGCGAGCGGTGTCAAAGCCGCGATCCTCGAGAACGTCCAGGCCGGGTTCGTGCAGACGTATGGCGCTGGGGCGGCGGCCTCTTCGGCGGGCATGCCGCTGGGCGAAACGATGGGATCAATGTCAGGCGCTGGTGGCGGCAGCGGCGGCAGCGGCGGCAACGGCGGTGCGTCCGCAGGCGCCGGCACGGAGGGCGGCGACGACGGGATCCTGGGTGGCAAGTGGAAGCGTGCCGTCCTTGGCGCCGGGGCAGGGTTTGTGCTGTTCATGGGTAGCGCCGCGCTCTCGTTCGGGCCGTTTGGCGACAGCGACGTGGATGACGCCGCGGTCGAGGCGACTCTGCCGCCCACCATCCTCTCAGTCCTCCTGGACCCAACGGACACGCCGACGGCGACGCCCACCGAGGAGTCGCCGACCGAGACGCCGGTGCCGCAGCAATCGGCAGTGGAGCCGACGCAGCCGCCGTTGCAGGCGCCGCCGACAGCCACGAACACGCCGGTGCCGCCGACCGCGACGCCGTCGCTAACCGCCACGGCTACTCCGACCGCGACCGCCTCGTCTACGCCACCGCCCACGTCAACGCCGTCTAACTGCTCGATCACGATGACGGTGGACCCGGGGCAGCTCAACTACGAGGACGACAAGTCTTCGCTGCCGCTGGTGATCGGCATCGACGGGTGTGATTGGGTGGTCGATTTTGAGCTGACGCCGACCCAGTCGTGGATCGTGCCGATTCCGGACGAGGGGACGATCCAGCCGGATGGCGAGGCGCAGATCATCGTCCGAATCCTGCGTAGCCAGCTGGCGCCGGGGCAGCACTCGGGTCAGATCTTCATCGACAGCATCATCGGACGGCTGACCGTGCAGGTGTCTGCGGAGGTGCCGAGCTCAGGCCGGGGCAGCTTCAGGGTGCCTTAGCTTTGCTTAGTACGATTACAGAACGGCGGCCCCCGGGCCGCCGCTTTGCTTTGTTGCAGACTCGAGATCGAGGTTCCAGAAAAAACTCTGCAAAACCTGTAAGACACCGTGACATCGCCTGTCTAACTCCTGAAGTTCTTGAAGGAGGACAGGAAAATGGAAATCAACGGACTCAAGCTTATCGGTTCGGCACTCATAGTCAGCGGCCTTTGGCCGGCACGTTCTTTGCGGGAAGCATGACAACGGGCACCAGCGCCGACCCGGCGCCCACGCCCGCCTACACGGTCCAGGAGGACCCGATCGCGACGCCAACGCCGATATCTGAGGATGAAGGCGGCGTCCCCGAGTACGAGGTCGAGGAAGACGAAGTCAAGGACGACGAGCCCGCGCCGCCGGCACAGGCTCCGACTCAGGTCCAGCAGCAACCACCCGCCCAGGGTCCGTCCCATGACCCCTCGCCGGTCGTCGGTACACCGGTCTCGGCGACGCCGGTCCCGCCGGCCCCGACGCCGGAACCGCAGAACGACGCTCCGTACGTCCTGACGGTGCTCCCCGCGGACGGCGCTATCGGCGTCGCGGTGGACGCGAACATCGTCTTGCACTTCTCGGAGTCGATGGACAAGGCCTCGGTGCAGGCGGCGTTCAACCTTTCGACCGGGAACTGCGGCGTGTTCGCCTGGAACAGCGAGGCGACGAAACTGACGTTCAACCCCTGCAACGACTTCGCCTACGGCACCGTCGTCGAGGTTGAGATCTACGAGACGGCCGCCGACAAGCTAGGCCTGGGCATGGACGACGCGTTCGAGAGCAGCTTCCGCGTCCTGCGCCAGACCACGACCAAGATCTACGGTGAGGCCTCGCGCGACGGGCACGTATTTGTGCCGGGCATCACCAACCCGGAGCCAACGCCTTACGCAGACGCCGCGCAAACCACGATCGCGTTGCTCAACTACTCTCGTGGCTTCCTGAGCTTCGAGTTGGACGAGCTGCCGGAAGATATCGTCCAGATTACGGGAGCAACGGTGCACGCGAAGCAAGCAAGTCACAGCCAGAAGGCCTACAGCAACTACACAGGCCCGGTCCTAATCCAGAGCGTGGTGTACGGTACGTTGACGAAATCGGACTGGGGCCTGCAGGCAAAGCCCCTGTGCGCCAAGATCTGCCTTGCCCCGGCCCCGACATCGCGAGTCTTCAGCGATACCGCTGCTGACGGCTGGAAGTCAACCGACATGCTGATTGCGGCGCGAAACGACTGGAAGGAACGCGAAGCTCGCAACTACCGCAGCGGCTTCCGTTTGAAGTTCGAGAAAGACTGCAGCGGCCCCTGCGCCTACGTCGCGGGAATCGGCTTCTACTCCAGCGACTACACCGTGGCAAACAGCCCCTACATGTTGGTGACCTACATCCATCCCTAATCAAGGCCACTCGGTCGAGGTAGAGAGCGGCTCCAAGTGGAGCCGCTCTCTCGTTTTGGCCGATCTGTAAGAACTCAGGGCACGGGCTGTCTTATACGTGAAGTTCGTTTTTCGGAGGTCGAGATGTTCGAATCTAACGGTCTCAAGACAGTTGTGTTGGCGGCGGCTGCGGCCGGGTTCCTTGTGATGGGTGGTCTGGCCGGAACGGCGATTGAGCGCGGTAAAGGCGCGAGCGCGGACCCGGACCTGGCCGCCAACGAGATTATCTGGGGCGAGCACACGGTCGATGAGACAGGCGTCATCCTAGTCGCCGCGCGCGACGCCGAAGATGGCGACGTCCCGGCGGAGGAAATCGCTACGGCTGGCCCTGCCTCGCAGCCTGTGGTTGCCAGCACGGCGGCCCCAGCGAGCCCCACGCCGCTAGCGGTGCAGCCGACGCCGGCGCCGGCGCCGGTCCAGCCGACGCCCGCGGCGACGCCTGAAATCAAGGCGGCTTATGTGGTCTCGATTGAGCCGGCGGACGGCGCGATCGGGGTTGCGCGGGACGCCAGCATCGAGGTGACGTTTTCCGAGTCGATGGACCAGGACTCTGTGGAGTCGGCGTTCAGTCTGTCGAGCGGAGACTGCGGCAGCTTTCGCTGGAACAGCTCTCAGACGGTGATGAGCTTCAACCCGTGCTCGGACTGGCCGTATGGCACCGAAGTGACCGTTGAGGTCGGCGATGGCGCCGTTGCGCTGAGCGGCGCGGTGCTGGGGAAGGCCTTCGAGAGCGAGTTCCGCGTCCTGCGGCAGTCGAAGCAGACGCTGTACAGCGAGGCGGATTACGACGGCTGGGTGCGTTCCAAGGAAGCGCCGAACTTTCCTGGCCAGGTCTTTCTCTTGACGAATGGCTTGGCGGTAAGTCCCTGGAGCCGAGGCTTCATCAGCTTCGACCTGTCGGAGCTGCCGGCTGACGTGGTTGCCGTCCAGTTCGCCGAGGTGGGCGTGTTCCAGCACACAGCGTCGAACGCTTACGGGCCTGAGACGGGATCAGTGCTAATCGAGAGCGTCTCGTACGGCACGTTGAACTACGAGGACTGGTTTGCCTACCCTCATTTGATGTGCTCCAAGATTTGCATTGGCAAAAACGCCAACCTGCTCAGCGACGACGCGACTCTGAGCTGGAAGACGCGGAACGTGTCCGTGGCGGTAAACAACGACTGGCAGCTCCGCGACAATCGAGATTTGCGCAGCCAATTCCGTTTGCGATTTCAGAAGGAATGCCCAACGAGCTGCGACGAGGATACGTACGTCATCCTTTACGCCGGCGAGGGCGCTGGCCCCCGACCTTTTCTGAAGCTGACCTACACGCATCCCTAGCCACAGTCCGGGGAAGGAAAAGGACGGCTCCAACGGAGCCGTCCTTCTTTGCATGCCTCGGAAGCGGCCAAAGAATCTCTCAAAAATTTCGCGCGAAACCTGTAAGAGCCCGCGAGTTCGCCTGTCTAACTCCTGAGTACTTGAAGGAGGAACAAGACAGTGGAGAACAAGGGACTCAAGATCATCGGTACGGCAGTGGTAGTCGCGGGTCTGATGACCGGTGCATTCTTCGCGGGTGGCGTGGCCACAGGCGGCAAGTCCGGCGCCGAGCCGGAAATCGTCCCAACGCTCACGGCGGCGCAGCCTGCTGAGGCCGAGAACGACGAAGACAGCGGCATCGTCCTGGTCGGCGATAACGACGAGCCATCTGAGGACGTCGTCGACGAGCCGGAGCAGCCGGAAACGCCGCAGCAGCCCCAGGCCCCCGTCGCGCCGACTACTACTCCGGTTGAGCCGACGCCGGCCCCTCCGGTTGTAGAGCCCACGCCGGCTCCGCCGGCTCCCGAGCCGACGCCTGTGAACGAGGCTCCGTTCGTGGTGTCGATCGGCCCGGCGGATGGCGAAGACGGGATCGAAGTTGACGCCAACATCGTGGTCACGTTCTCGGAGGCGATGGACAAGGCGGCGGCGCAGGCGGCGTTCAACCTTTCGACCGGCAACTGCGGCGCGTTTTCGTGGAACGGCGACGCGACGGTGATGACGTTCGACCCGTGCGCCAGCTGGGCCTACGGCACCGAGGTAGAGGTCGAGGTCTACGACAGCGCTGAGGACGAGGACGGCCTGGCGATGGCGGACGACTTCGACAGCGAGTTCATGGTGCTGCGTCAGACCACGACGAAGATCTGGAGCGACGATGCCTACGACGGTCACGTGTACGCCCCCGGCGCATTCGTCCTCGGCGACAAGTCGGTCGTCGACGGCGGCATCATCCGAGTCGGGACCTGGAGCCGCGGTTTCCTGAGCTTCGACCTGGACGAGCTGCCCGAAGACCTGGTCGACATCCAGTCGGCGACGGTCAACATCAAGCAGAAAAGCCACCAGGCGGGTGCCTACACCAACGCCACCGGCTGGCTGATGCTCGACAGCGTGTACTACAACACGCTGACCAACGGCGACTGGGGCCTGGCGGCCAATAGCATACCGTGCTGGATCTGCGTCGTGCCGTACCTCAGCACTGACGGGACCGACACCTGGAAGCAGATCGAGATGGCCGGCTACGTTCGGGTCGATTGGGAGAACCGCGACGACCAGGACTACCTGAGCCAGTTCCGGCTGCGCTTTGCAAACGACTGCAACGGCAACTGCCCCAGCGTCTCCGCCGACTTCTACTCAGGCAAGGGTGCCGGCGTAGTTCGCCCCTACCTTTACGTCACCTACACCCACCCCTAGGGCGCAGGACGCAACGGAAACAAAGGGCGGCTCCCTGAGGAGCCGCCCTTTCGCGCGTCTGCAAGACGTTAGGGCAGCAGCGCGCCGCCGTCTACGTCCACCGTCGTGCCGGTGACGAAGTCGTTGCGGAGGCAGAAAAGGATTGCGTCGGCCACCTCATCCGCAGTGCCGATACGCGGGATGACGTTGTTGGCGGTCATACGCTGGAAGGTTTGCTCACGCTCGGCGCCTCGTGCGGCGATCATCGGCGTGTCGATCATGCCGGGCGAAACGACGTTGATGCGACGCGGCTTCAGGTCGACGGCGGCGGCACGGACGAAGCCCTCGACGGCGCTGCCGACGGCTGAGATGGCGCTTGCGCCGGGACCCGCCTTGCGCGCCGGGAAGCCGCTGACGAGGACGATTGAGCCGGTTTGAGCCATGTGCGGCGCGCCGAGTCGCACGGAGTACAGGTAGCTCCAGAACTTGTTGAACGTAGCCTGATACGCGTCGAGATCGAGGTCCAACAAGGGGCCCCAGGCGCGTTCGCGGGGAACCGCAGCGTTGACCAGCACGTCGAAGCCTTCGTTGGCTACGAACAGGGCCTCGAGCGCGGCGCGGTCCAGGGCGTCGATCGGGACGTAGTTGGCGCCGGGCTCTTCTTCCTTCGCGATCGCCAGGTTGTCTGCGGAGCGGCTGCCGGCGGTTACCTGCGCGCCGGCGGCGACAAGCTGACGCGTTGTCGCGAGCCCTATGCCTGAAGTACCACCGATTACGATGGCGCGTTTGCCTGCCAGGTCCATTTAGCCTCCCTTGATCTCTTTGAGCGCGCGGCGGTAGCCGTCTTGCAGCACGCCGACCTCTGACGAATAGCCGAGAAGCATGACACCGGCTTCTTTCCACTGACGGGCCTGGGCGTCGCTGTTGACCAGCATCGCCGTCGTTTTGCCGTGACGTTTGGCGGCGTCGATGATCATCTGACGCCGCTCATCCAGGACGCGGCCTTCGTCCGGGGTGCCGTAGACGCCGAGGTCCTGTGCCAGGTCGGTCGGGCCGAGGGTGAGCGCGTCGATGCCGGGCATGGCGGCGATGGCTTCGAGGTGGTCGAAGGCGGCGCCGGTCTCGAGCATGACGGTGACGAAGACCTGGCTGTTGGCGTACGCCATGCGTTCGGCCATCGACATCTCGGTTTCAAATTCGTTGCCTGCGCCGTTACCGGCCTGGCCGCGGGAGCCCATCGGCGCGTAGTAGGCGGCCTCGACGATTGCCGCCGCGTGGTCCGCGGTGTCGACCTGCGGGCAGTGCAGGTTCCAGACGCCGGCGTCCAGTAGCCGGGTGATCCATTCACGGTTGGCCTCCGGGGGGCGGACGAAGATCGGGAAATCGATGGCGCGGGCCAGCAAGGCCATATCGGCCAGCGATTCCATGTTGAGCGAGGCGTGTTCCATATCGACGCGGGCGAAGTCGAGGCCCGCCGCCTTGAGCAGCGGCAGGATGGCGGGATTGCGCACCAGGTTGATCCAGGTGCCGAAGAGGGGCTCGCCGCGGTGGACGGCTTCCTTGACAGGATTGCCGCGCATGAGGGTTGCCTTTCTAGCTACAGGCTGCGATGCCCCAGTCTAGCGCTAGCAGGACACATCGGAGTTGTGACGGAAATGTGACAGAAGCGCAAGGCATTCGATATGTCAAGTTGAGCGGGACTGGACTAACCTGAGGGTAACGACGTGAACTAAAAGAGCATTTATCTTTCCTATATATGAGCGCCGAACGTTTAATTGCTATACAGACAGATGGTTGAGGAATCGAGCCGAGCCTAACTTGACACAGACGCTGAGCAAGGGAGCGCGACCCACCCGTGCTCCAGCGCGCCGAACAGCGATGGCGCGCCGGGAGGGCGCACTCGTGCTGGACGTCCGCAGACTGCAGCTCCTGGGCGCGCTGCAAGAGGGCTCGATGGGGCAATTGGTCTGGGGTTCGAACGGGCAACCAGATCGCCCCGCGGCGCTGTACGCGTTCAGGCGCGAGATGCTGACCCTGCATGAGGTCTTGCGAGACGGTTCGTTGGATCGCCTCGAGGTGTCGCTGCCCGTCGAGGCGTCGGCGGCGTTTTCTCACACCGGTGTGCGCCCCTGGCTGTCCTGTCCCAACCCCCACGACGGCAGGCTGTGCGGCCGGCGTGTCACGAGGCTCCTCCTCATCGCCGGCGAAATGCAACTGAGATGCCGCTTCTGCGTTGGCCGGCGGCATGATTTGCGCCTGCTAGAGCTCACGGAAGCCAGCTCGCATACTTTGGCCGGCAGTCCCTCGCCACGCTGACAGTGCGGCCTTAGGGCGCAGCCGTTGCGGCCCGTGACCGTAGGGCAGATAGTTAGTTACAGGCGTTCGACGCCGCTAACACGTGAGCAGCGAAGTAAAGCTTCAACATCCTGCCGTGAGATACGGCAAGTCGGTTGGCGTTGGCGCCGCGTTTGCGGTGGGCTGGACGCCGTGTATCGGACCGATCCTGGGCGCGATCTTCGCGCTGGCCTATGACGGCGGGACCGTCCTGCGGGGCGCGCTGCTGCTGGCGGCGTGGTCGGCCGGGCTGGGCATCCCGTTCCTCGCCGCGGGCCTCGCGATGGGGCAGGTGATGGCGGGGCTGCGCAAGATCCGCCCGGCGCTGCCGGTGATCGAGGTCGTGGGCGGCGCGATCGTGGTGCTGGTGGGCGTGCTGATTTTCCTGGACCGCTTCACGATCTTCAACGAGTACTTCACGGGCACAGCCGATTTCGTGACCGACACAGAGGGGTCGCTGGGGGAGAACGTCGGCGGGACGTTGGGATTTGCCGCCGCATTCGGTGCGGGAATCATCGCGTTCCTGTCGCCCTGCTGCTTGCCGCTGGTCCCCGCGTACCTGGCGCATCTGGCCGGGCTGACCGGCGAGGTCTCGGAGTTTCAGAGCCAGCGAGGGGTTGCCTTCCGGCATTCACTGGCGTTTGTGGGTGGGTTTTCAGCCGTGTTCGTGACGCTCGGCGCGTCGGTAGGCGCGGTGGGTTACGTGCTGCAAGACAACATGCCGACGATAGAGAAGATCGCCGGCGTGCTGCTGATCGTGCTGGGGCTGAACCTGATGGGTGTGATCAAGATACCGTTTCTCTATCGCACCTACTCGCTCAACTTCGGCGATTAGCCGGGCGGCGGCAAACTGACGCCGAACGGCCCTTAACAGAGGGTCGCATTCGAGGAGTAGGATTTCTTACAGGATTCACCGCAAGGAGGTTGGAGACGATGCCACGACGAGTGCTGATTCCCCTGGATAGCTCCGAGCACGCGGAGGCCGCATTGCGCGTGTTGTCCAGCGTGTGTGAGAAGGGAGACGAAGTCATCCTGCTTTCGATTGCCGAGCCGGAGCGAGAGACGCCGGCCGGCATGCGGCCCGGCCGGGTCATCATGGGTACCGCCATGGGGTCGACCGCGGGTGGGGTTGGGGGCTTTGTCCGGCCCGACATGCCGATTTATGCCGAGACCTCAGACCAGGCCACGCAGAGGCAGCTGGACGAGCTGGAGGGCTATCTAACGCCCAAGGCGAGGGCACTCGAGGCGGATGGTTTCCAGGTCAGCATGGCTTTCGAGATCAGCAAGGACCCGGCCGAGGCCATCGTCGACGTGGCGCGCAAGTTGAAGCCTACCTTTATCGTGATGGCGCGGACGACGCATCCTGGCATCGCGCAGCGGGTGTTCGGCACGGTGGCGCAGCAGGTGATTCGCGAGGACGTGGCGCCGGTTATGATCGTACCGGGCCAGTAGCCGAGAGTCCCCGGCGGGATGGCGCTGGCAGCGGCACGACTGGGGTCCGGTAGCGATCGATTCCAGAGAGGACGAATTCGTGAAGGTCACGCGCTTCTACACCGGTCCAGACGAGCGGACGCATTTCGAAGACCTCGACATACCGGTCGATGAGCGCGGTCGCAGCGAGTTTTTCGAGACGACGACGACGATGGTGCGGGAGTCAGACGGGACGCAGCATTACCTGGAGCTGCACGCGGCGCCGCGGCGTCAGCTGATCTTCTGTTTGGCGGGCATCGTCGAGATCGAGGCGGGTGATGGCACGAAGCGCCAATTCGGGCCGGGCGACATCTATATGGCAGATGACCTGACGGGCGAAGGTCACAGCCACCGTGAGATCGAAGGGCCGCTGGTCCACGCCTGGGTCGGCTTGCCGGACGGGTTCGACGTCAAGACATGGGGCAGCAAAGCGGGCTGACCCGACGACTGTGAGTTTGCCGTGGCGACATACATCCTCCTCCTCACGTTGACGCCTGAGGGGCAGGCGAAGGCACTCGACGACCCCGACTACCTGCTACGCGCCGAAGGTGAAATCAACACGCTCTCAGTGCAGACGCTCGGCGTTTACGCGGTGCTGGGCGAGTTCGACTTCGTGACGATCGTGGAGGCGGACGGCAACGACGCGATCGCGCGGTTCTCGCTGGAGCTGGGCGTGCGGGCGGGCGCGCATATCACGACGCTGCCCGTGGTGCCGGCGGCTCAGCTGGTGGAGCGCGCGGGGATGCCCAGCGCCGCGGAGAGCACCGGCGAGGTGCTCGACCGCGGTTGACGGGACTTCGCGCCGGCGTTCCTGCGGCGTGTGGCGGACCAGGCGGGAGTGTTGAAGATGGGGACAGGGACAGACTCTGAAGATGGGGACACCCCATACCCCGCTGAAGGGCCAGACAAGGCGCTAGGCAGCCCTGATGCGGCTGTTGAGCAATGCACCCCAGGTGGCGACACAGAATGGCTCGGACTTTGAAAGATGGGGACACCCCATACCCCGCTGAAGGGCCAGACAGGGCGCTAGGCAGCCCTGATGCGGCTGTTGATCAAAGCACCCCAGGTGGCGACGCAAAACGGTACGCAGTAGGTCAGGGGTATCTTCCAGTAGAGGGCGCCGGGGAAGTCGCCGTCTGCGAGGATCGTGCCCTGGTTGATGGCGGTGAGAATCGTCCCTACGACAACGGCGGTTAGGAAGGAGCGCTTGAGCATGGGGCGGTGGCGCAGGAAGCACCAAAGGCAACGCGGCCGGTCAGCGAGCACGAAGCCGGCGGTGCGTTTGTCGCAAGAAGTGCAGACAGTGCCGCGAGCGATTCCCTGACTCACCGTGCTAGAGCATGTCCATTACATCGCAAAATATCAAGTGCTTTACTGGATCGCCTTGATGGGCTAGGTTAGGTTCGATGGTACGCCTTTCCGACCTGCCGCCCGATTACGCCGAAGGCCTGCGCAACCAGAAGATGCCGGAGTTCGGCCCAGCGCCGTGGGTGCCGGGGCCAGAGCTGAAGACGGCACGCATCGCCATCGTCACCACGGCGGGACTGCACCGCGCCAGCGACCCGAAATTCGCCGGCGGGTCAGCGGACTATCGCCTGCTGCCTGCCGACCTCGACTACAGCGAGCTGGCGCAGAGCCACGTCAGCATTAACTTCGACCGCAGCGGTTTTCAGCAGGATGTCGGGGTGGTGTTGCCGCTGGAGCACCTGAAGCAGATGGCGGCCGACGGCGAGGTCGGCTCGGTGGCGCAGTGGCATTACTCATTCATGGGCGCCACGGACCCAACGCGGATGGTGGAGACGGCGCCGCAGGTCGCGAAGCTGCTGAAAGAGGACGGCGTCACGGCGGCGATCCTCATACCGGTCTGACCACAATGCACGCGCGCCGTCGGCGGGCTCGGGCACTACATCGAAGCGGAAGGCATCGCGACCGGCAGCATCAGCCTGGTCCGAGAGCATACGGAGCAGATCAGACCACCACGCGCGCTCTGGGTGCCGTTCGAGCTCGGCCGGCCTTTCGGCGCGCCGAACCATCCCGAATTCCAGAAGGACGTGTTGCGCTCGCTGCTGGCGCTGTTTTCGCGCGAATCGGGCCCGGTGCTCGAGGATTATCCGCACGATTCGCCAGTCACCGCGGAGATGGATGCGGTGTGGACCTGCGAGTTGCCCCTGCCGCCTCTCGACCCCGCCGCGACGCCGGCCGATGCGCTGGCGCAGGCGGTTCTGCAGGAGGTCGGCAACCTGGCGCCGTGGTACGCGGAGTCGATACGGCGGCGTGGACGGACGACGTTCGGGCTGAGCGGTCTGACAGCCGACCGCATGGACGAGATCGGCGAGTTCTTGTCGCGCATGGCCGCGGGCGAAGACCCGGCGCCGCCGGAGGGACTCGCGGACCCGATGCCGGCGGGGATCCGGTTCATGGTGGACGACGTGAAGGCCTACTACATGGAGGCGGCGAACGAGCAGCCCGGCGCGGCGCCGCCCGGGGGCGTCCGGATGTGGACGTGGTTCTACCACGAAACGCGCATGGGGCAGGCGCTGTACGACCTGCGCGATCGCTTCGCGGCGGAGCTTGCCGAGCGTACGAAGGCGAATGGCGGCGAGGCGCCGCCGGGACCACCGCCACCCAACATGATCTCGGCGCGATTTGCGAAACGACCTGGGTTGTAGGAAGCAACAGGCAACAAGTAACAGGCAAAGCCACAAGCCACAAGCCACAAGCCGCAAGGAGCTGGTGGCGGGGCACCTGGATGGTGCGCGCGGTGCGGCAGCGCCTGACGGCCGGTTACTTGTGAGCCGCGAATTGCTACTGTTGACGCAGAAAGGAGGTGTGGGATGAGTCGCGACGACATTTTCAGGTTGACCTCGCTGGCCGCATGCGCGGGTTGAGCCGGTAAGGCCGGACCCGGCACGCTGGCGCAGGTCCTGCGCCCCCTGATCGAGAAGTTCCGACCGGAAGACCACCCACGCCTCCTGGTTGGCGTGACGGACGACGCCGCCGTCTACCAGCTGGACGACGAGACGGCGGTGGTGCAGACGGTGGACTTCTTCCCGCCCGTGGTAGACGACGCCTGGACGTATGGCGCGATTGCCGCCGCCAACGCGATGAGCGATGTCTACGCCATGGGTGGTGAGGTGGTGCTGTGCCTCAACATAGCCGGGTTCCCTGAGGACCTGCCGCCCGAGATCATGACGGACGTGTTCCGCGGCGGCGCCGACAAGGTCGCGGAGGCGGGCGGGATCATCGCCGGCGGACACACGGTGATCGACGCGGAGCCGAAGTACGGGCTGTCGGTC